>JAIXTH010000203.1 GCA_027484265.1 Alphaproteobacteria bacterium | reverse complement strand
TGCGCCGGGCGGCCGCCGGTTTCAGTGCGCAACGTGCCCGTGGGCACCACCAGCCCGGACTTCTCCACCGCGCGCCGGAAATTCGATTTGTGCAATGGCAGGCCGGTGATCCCCTCGGCCAGCAGCTGCAGGTCCGACAGGGTGAAGGCTTCCGGCATCAGGTCCAGTGCCACCGGCCGGTAGCGCAGCTTGGAGCGCAGCCTGCCAATGGCGGTGGCCAGGATCCGGCGGTGGTCGGAGGCCATGGGCTCCCCGGTCGCGCGTGCCGCGCCCGTCACCTCATCGAAGGCCTCGCCTTTCGCGCGGGCCCGGTCGCGGGCCGCTTCGGGCACCAGGCCTGCCTCGTACAGCAGCTCGTAGCGTTCGAGCACACGGTCATCGCGCCACGGTTCGCCGTCCAGCCCGAACAGAGTGGCGGCGCGGGCCTGCCGGGCAGCCCGTCCACTGGCATCGGGTGCCGCCTCGATCCACAGCTCCAGCCCGGCCTGGATCGCCACCAGCGCAGCCTGTGCCCGGACCCGGGCCGAGGGGCGCCGGTCCTCCCAGGGGAAGAACCGCTCCCAAGCGCTCCAGCCCGCCTGCCCCGATGCCGGCTCTGCCGCCTGCGGCACCAGTGCCAGATAGCCCACCGACACCACGCGGTCGCTGGGCGCCATGTCGGCGCCGGTCTCGGCGCGGGGCGCCTCGCGACCCTTGTCGCCGAACGTATAGAGCTGCTCGACCCAGCCGAGCGCCAGGCCGGTCTGGCTCGACACGAAGTCGCGCACCGCCAGCTCGAAGGTGCGGTGCCCGTCGGGATCGAACGAGCCGAACGGCAGGGCCAGGATGCCGCCTGCCCCCTGACCGGTCACCAGCACCTGGGGTCCGCCATCCTCGCGGGCCGTGATGGCCACCGCTGACAGACCGATGATGACGCGCGTGCGGGCCAAGGCAGCCACTCCCGTTCCGGCCTAGCGGGGGAGAGGCCTGCGGGCGGCCAGCTCGAAGGGGGTGCCCTCCCAGCATTCGGCGCCAGGCCCGATGGCAGCTATGGCAGCCTGCATCCGTCCACCCCGGCCCAGCCGCTCGTCGGCATGGGCCACCAGCAGCGGGTTGGGGCTGGCGGTGGGCGACAGCTGGCGGATCTCGGTCGCTATCACGGCCTCATCCGCATGCGGATTGAGGGCACAGGCGGTTATGAAGGCCGTGGCGGTCGAGCGCGACACCCCGGCCCAGCAATGCACCAGAAGCGGGCGCTCGAGGTCCCAGCGTCCGATAAAGTCCAGGATCTGGTCCACATGATCGGCCACAGGTGGCGTCAGCCCCTCGGCGGGTGCCGGGATATCGTTCATCCCCAGGGACAGGTGCCCGCCCGGTCCGAGGCCCGGCGGCGTGTCGATCAGGGAGCCGGGGCTGAGCAGGGTGATCATCCCCCAGGGCCGCAGCCGCTCGATGGACTGCGGGACAAGGGCGAGGGAACAGACGGCGATGGCGGGCATGACCGCGCCTTCGTGTCAGGTCCGGGCCGTCTTGTCGATCATCTCCAGCAACACGTTGAAGCGAGCCACATAGGCGGCTTGCACCTGCATCGCCGGCAGCGGTTCGAGCGTGATGCGGATGTCGGCGGGCGGGGCACCGAAGAACTGGTTGGATTCGTCCGTGTTGAACCCGGCCAGCTGGGTGGCCTCAAACCAGGCACAGATCAGGTCGGCGCGCTTGATCAGCTTCTTCAGCGGGGCAGGGGTCTTGGGCGGCAGGCCGAAACGCAGGTGGATCGCCCGCTCCAGCCGGTCCTCGAAGGCGCGGTAGTTCACGCCCAGCGCATTCTTGAACGGGCTGATCATGTCGCCGATCACATATTCGGGGGCGTCGTGCAGCAGGGCCGTCAGCCGTTCGGCGGGTGTGATGGCGGGGGCGAGGCGCCCGGCGATGTCCTCGACCACCAGCGAATGCTGCGCCACCGAGAAGGCATGTTCGCCCTTGGTCTGGCCGTTCCAGCGCGCCACCCGGGCAAGACCATGGGCGATGTCTTCGACCTCGACATCGAAGGCAGACGGTTCGAGCAGGTCGAGGCGGCGGCCGGACAGCATGCGCTGCCAGGCGCGGGGCGTCTGCTGGTTGCTGCGCGGGGCGGCACTGGAGCGGCGGGCGTTGGGCATGGGCGGGGGGCGGTAGCAGACCGGCTGCGGCGCGCAAGGGGGCAGTCTGTGCGCACTGCCGCTTGCCCACGGGCGGACGCAGTGGAATGGTGCCGTCATGACAGCTCCCGACCAGACCTACCTTGTTCCCGGCGCCGATGGCGTGCGCACTTTTGTGGCCGAGTGGCAGCCGACGGCGCAGGCCGATGGCACGGCCCGCCTGCCGGTGCTGCTGGTGCATGGCCTGACACGCAATCACCGGGATTTCCTGCCCCTGGTGCCGCACCTCACGGCAGCTGGCCGCCGGGTGATTGCGGTGGACGTGCGCGGGCGGGGCCGGTCGGACCGCGACCCCAATCCGGCCAACTATCATGTCGGCACCTATGTGCCCGACATGGCAGCGGTGCTGGCGGCACTGTCGGTGCCCAAGGCCGTGTGGATCGGAACCTCCATGGGCGGGCTGATCGCCACAATGACGGCCGTGTTCATGCCGCATCTGGTGGCAGGCGTGCTGCTCAATGACGTCGGCCCCGAGATCGACCCGACGGGCCTGGCCCGGATCCAGTCCTATGTCGGCGAGGTGCGCCCGGCCCGCAGCTGGGAAGAGGCCACCGCCATGATCCGCGCCATCGGCGAGGCGGCCTTCCCCGGCCGCGACGATGCGTTCTGGTCCGACTTTGCCCGGCGCACCATGGACGAGGGCCCGGACGGGCCGGTGTTTGCCTATGACCCGGCGATCTCGGCCCTGACCCGGGCCACCCCCGCGACCGAAATCCCGACCATGTGGCCGCAGTTCGAGGCGCTGCGCGCAATGCCGCTGGCGGTGGTCCGCGGTGCGCTGTCCGATCTGCTGGCCGCCAGCACCGTGGCGAAGATGGTCGAGCTGAAGCCCGATCTGATCGTGGCCGAAGTGCCCGATACCGGCCACGCCCCGATCCTGGACGAGCCGGAGGCGGTGGCTGCGATCCATGCCCTCTTGGAGCGGACCGGGTGAGGCCGGAGGAGCTCCTGGCGCCGCGCCCGGCCGGGCTCTATTGCGCCGCGGGTGACTTCTACATCGATCCGGTGCGACCGGTGGACCGCGCGGTGATCACCCACGGCCATGCCGACCACGCCAGGGCAGGGCACAGCCATGTGCTGGCCACACCGGAAACCGCTGCAATCATGGCGGCCCGCTATGGTGCGGACCATGCGCCCTCGGTGCAGGCGGCCGCCCTGGGCGAAGTGGTGCGGATCAATGGCGTGTCGGTGCGGTTTGCACCCGCTGGCCATGTTCTGGGTTCGGCGCAGGCAGTGGTGGAGCATCAGGGCTGCCGCATCGTGGTGACAGGCGATTACAAGCGCCGCCCCGATCCCACCTGCACCGCTTTCGAACCGGTCCCCTGCGACGTGCTGGTCAGTGAGGCGACCTTTGCCCTGCCGGTGTTCCGCCACCCCGACGACCGGGGCGAAGTGGCGCGGCTGCTGGCTTCGGTGCAGGCTTTCCCGGAGCGCACGCACCTGGTGGGCGCCTATGCACTGGGCAAGGCGCAGCGGCTGATCGCGCTGATCCGGGCCGCCGGGTACGACCGCACCATCTATCTGCATGGCGCGATGGAGAAGCTGTGCCAGCTCTATGAAGCCCATGGCATCGCCCTCGGCGCCCTCGCGCTGGCCACAGTGCGTGAGAACGGGCGGGCAGGCGGGGCGAAGCGGGCCTTTGCGGGCGAAATCGTGATCTGCCCGCCATCATCCTTCACCGATCGCTGGTCGCAGCGGTTCCCGGACCCGGTGGACTGCTTTGCCAGCGGCTGGATGCGGATCCGGCAGCGGGCCAAGCAGCGGGGGGTGGAGCTGCCCCTGATCATCTCGGACCATGCCGACTGGGACGAGCTCACTGCCACCATCGCCGATGTCGCGCCGGGGGAAGTGTGGATCACCCATGGCCGCGATGACGCGCTGGCGCGCTGGTGCGGGCTGGTCGGGATCAAGGCGCGGCCGCTGGCACTGGTGGGCTATGACGACGAGAACGAATGACAGAACCGCCGTGGCGCGGCTCAGGCCGTGACCGGAACCGGAACCGGGAAACCTCCGGCGCGGCTGACCATGCCCGGCAGGGTACGTTCCATCACCTGGTCCGACAGCCAGCCTGCCGCCGCGATCAGCGCTGCCAGATCAAGGCCGGTCGCCACACCGCTTTCGGCGAACAGATAGGCGAGGTCTTCGGTCGCTACATTGCCGGTGGCATTGGGCGCGAACGGGCAGCCGCCCAGCCCGCCCAGGGAGCTGTCGAAGGTACGCACCCCGGCGAGATATCCGGCCCACGCATTGGCCACCGCCGTGTTGCGGGTGTTGTGGAAGTGCAGCCGCAGCGGCACCGCGCCCACCACCGCCTGCACAGCGCGCACCAGAGCGCTGACCTGGCCGGGGACCGCCACGCCGATGGTATCGGCCAGCGCGATCTCGCGCGGGCCCGCCTGCGCCAGCTCGGCGGCCATGGCCACCACCCGGGCGGGATCGACCCGCCCTTCGAACGGACAGCCGAAGGCGACCGAGATCGTGACCTGCGCTGAACGGCCTTCAGACCGTGCCATCGCCAGGATCGCGGCGGCTTCGGTGACGGATTCGGCGCTGGTCTGGGCCTGGTTGCGGATGCCGAAGCCGTCGGTGGCGATGGCAACCGCGCCCAGCTCGTCGACGCCGCTGGCGAGCGCCCGTTCGGCGCCGCGCCGGTTCAGCACCAGGCCGATTCGGGTGATGCCTTCCGGCTGGCCCAGCCCGTCCACCACCGCCTCGGCATCGGCCATCTGCGGCACCCGCTTGGGATTGACGAAGCTGGCGATCTCCAGCCGCCGGCTGCCCGCAGCGATCAGCTTGCGGATCAGCGTCAGCTTGTCCGCGGTCGAGACGAGGGTCTTCTCGTTCTGCAGCCCGTCGCGCGCGCCGACTTCGACGATTTCCACCGGTTCCATCGGCGCGCTCTCCTGTTGGCCCTACTCGGCTGCTGCCTGGGAGGCCCGGCGCTGGATTTCCTCGCGCAGGGCACTGCTCTTCTCGTCGGGCGTGACGGTCGCCACACCCTTGAAGAGGCTCTTCACCCAGCGATCAAGATCGTCAACCAGCGTGTAGACTGCGGGCACGAACACCAGCGACAGCACCGTCGACAGCGTCAGGCCGCCGATCACCGCGATCGCCATCCCGTGCCGGAAGGCACCGGCCCCGGCCGTGGTCAGCGCCGCAGGCACCATGCCCGCAATCATGGCGATGGTGGTCATGATCACGGGCCGCGACCGCTTGCGCACCGCATCCATGATCGCGTCATGTCGGTTCAGCCCATGGATCCGCTCGGCCTCGATGGCGAAGTCCACCAGAAGGATCGAGTTCTTGATCACGATCCCGATCAGCATCAGCAGACCGATCATCACCGGCAGGGACAGCGGCTCCTGCACCAGACCGAGGGCGAAGAACGCACCGGCGGGTGTCAGCAGCAGCACCGACAGGATGGTGAAGGGGTGCAGGAAGTCGCGGAACAGCAGCACCAGCACGCAGTAGATCAGGAGAATCCCCAGCAGGATGGCCTGTCCAAACTGGCTGAACATGTCGTTCAGTTCCTCGGCATCGCCCGACTTCTGGACCGACACGCCCGGACCGGGATTCTTGTACCAGTCCTCCTGGCTGATCTCCTGGATCGCCGGGCCCAGCTGCATGCCGCCGGTCAGGCTGGCCGAGATGGTGACGACGCGCTGCCGATCTTCCCGGAAAATGCGCGATTCGCCGCCCCCGAAGCTGACCGAGGCAACCGATTCCAGCGGCACCGTATCGCCGAACTGGGTGCGCACCCGCAGCGACTTGATGGCTTCGACATCGGCCCTTGTGGTCTGGTCGAGACGGACCAGGATCGGGATCTGGCGCTCGCCGGCATTGAACTTGGCGAGGTTGAGATCGATGTCGCCATCGGTGGCGAGGCGCGCAGCCTGGGCAATGTCGGCCACGGTTACGCCGAGGCGGGCAGCCTCCTCGCGGCGCGGCTCGATATGCAGCTCCGGCCGGGTGAGGTCGGCACTGGAGCGCAGGTCAACGGCCCAGGACTTCTGGCGCATCTCCGCCAGCACCCGCTGAGCGGCCGCTGCCAGCGCTTCCTGGTCGTCGGACACCAGATTGATGTCGACCGTGTTGGACCCCCAGCCGCCGCCGAAGCGGGCGCGAATACCCGGCAGCTCGGCGATCTTCTCGCGCAGCTCCTGCTGGTAGGTTTTCTGGTCGATATTGCGCTCCTTGCGCTCGGTGAGCGTGATGAAGAACGTGGCGCCGGTCAGGTCGCCGCTGACGAACTGCACCACGGACTTGGTGCCATGCTGCTCCAGCACCAGCTGGCCCACCTGGCGGGCGCGCTCGTCCGCCTCGCGCGGCGAGATGCCGGGCGGCAGGTCGATCCGGGCCTGGATGAAGCCCTGGTCGATCTCGGGCACGAAGGTCTGCGGCGCGCGGCTGAGGGCCAACAGCGACAGGCCCATCACCACGATGCCGCCCACGAACACGGCCCAGCGGCCCCATTGCAGCCCTTTGCGCATCCAAAGGAACGGCGGGGTCCGAACGGTCAGCATGCCGTGGATGAAGTTCAGATAGCCCTTGGTCACGCCTTCCGGCTCTTCCTCGGGCGGCGCCCGCGAGAGGAGATAGGCTGCCATCAGGGGCGTCAGCAGGCGTGCCACCAGCAGCGAGAACAGGGTAGCGATCGCCACCGTCAGGCCGAACTCCTTGAAGAACTGGCCGGTGATCCCGTCCATGAACGACACCGGCACGAACACCGCCACGATGGTCATGGTGGTGGCCACCACGGCGAGGCCGATCTCGTCAGCTGCCTCGAGGGCGGCGGCGAACGGGCTCTTGCCCATGCGGATGTGCCGGACGATGTTCTCGATTTCCACGATCGCATCGTCCACCAGGATGCCGGCCACCAGCGCGAGCGCCAGCAGGGTCACGTCATTGATGGTGAAGCCCAGCGCGTCCATCGCCCAGAAAGTGGGGATGATCGACAGGGGTATGGCGATCGCCGCCAGGAACGTCATGCGTCCGGACTTCACGATCAAAGTGGCAATGGCGATCAGCAGCGACGCAAGCGCCCACAGCACCACCTTGTCCACCTTGATCCCGGCAAAGGTGTCCAGCAACCACGAGCCACCCACCAGCACCGCGCCAATGACGGCGCAGATCGTGAACACCGGCCGCCAGCCGCCCAGGAACACCGCCACCACCAGCGTGGCCAGCAGCGCGCCCTCGAACATGGTCACCATGGAGAGATCGTAGCTCTCCTGGATATAGTCGGTGGGGGTATAGACCGGCTCGATGGTGGCGTTCGGATAGTCCTTGCGCAGCTCCTCCATCTCGACCTTGAGGCGGTTGGCGGTATCCAGCGCGCTGGCCGACTTTGACCGCAGCACGTTGAACATCACCACGGGCGCGTCATTGAAGCGCGCCACCCCGCGCACTTCGGCGGCGCCATCGCGCACATCGGCAATGTCTTCCAGACGCACGGTGGTCCCGCCCGGCAGCGCGATGGGCGTGCTCTTCAGCTCCTCGATGGTCTTGGCGGACCCCAGCGTCCGGATGGTCTGCTCGCCGGCGCCACTTTCCGCCCGGCCGCCCGGCAGGTCGACATTCTGCGAGCGCAGGGCCCGCGACACATCGGCCACTGTCCCCCCGAAGGCAGACAGGCGCGATGGATTGATCTCGACGGTGATTTCCCGGTTGGCCCCGCCGCTGCGCTCGATCCGGGAGACGCCCTCGACTGCCAGCAGGCGGCGACTGATCTCGCGGTCCACCAGCCAGGACAGCTCCTCTGTGGTGAGGCTGGGGTCCTGGATCGACCAGATTCCCACCGGATCCTGGTCATTGAAGTCGATCCGCTGCACCTGCGGCTCATAGACATCCGCCGGCAGCTCCGAGCGCACCTGCGCCACCGCTGCACGGGCATCATCCACTGCCTTGGCGATGTCGGCCCCGATCTCAAGTTCGACGAACGTGTTCGACGAGCCGGTCAGAACCGTACTCTGGATCTCCTTGATCCCCTCGATGGAGGCGAGTGCACCTTCGACCTTGATGGTGATCTGGTTCTCGATCTCCGACGGAGCCGCCCCCGGCATCCCCACCGAGACGGTGAAGGCCGGGAAGTCGATATTGGGGTTCGAGTTGATCGGCAGGCGGAAGAAGGCGCCGATGCCCATGATGGTGAGCAGGAAGAACAGCACCACCGGCGGGATCGGGTTCTTGATGGCCCAGGAGGATATGTTGCGCATGGCGGTTCAGGCTCCTCAGCGCTTGGGCTGGGTCTGGGCAGGGGCGGTGGCTGGCGCTGCCGGGGCAGGCGCTGCCGGGGCAGGTGCCGGAGCCGGAGCGGGTGCCGGGGCAGGCGTGCCAGGGTCCTCCCGCTTGGGATTGATGACTTCGCCTTCGGCCAGGAACGAGGCGCCGGCGGTCACCACCACCGTGCCCGCGGGCGGGCCCTGCACCAGCTCCACAAAGCCGCCCTCGCGCTGGCCGGTGACGACCCGGCGCTTGGCGACCTTGTTGTCGGCTCCCACCACGAACAGCGAGGCGCCCTCGCGGTCGAACAGCAGGGCCGCGGCGGGAACCGCCAGCACGCCGCGGCTCGCGGAAGAGGCCTCGCCGGTCAGGAATACACCGGCCCTGATCGAGGGCGCGGCATTAATCGAGAAGCGGGCAATCCCGGTGCGGCGCTGCGGATCGATCTGGGCGGGCAGGCGGCGCAGCGTGCCTTCTACTTGCGTGCCGTCCGGCGCGCGGAACACCGCCCGCATCCCGAGCGTCAGGCGCGCGATATCGGCTTCGGGCACTTCGGCGGCCACTTCCAGCGCGTCATTGGCCGTGATCACGAACATCGGCTGGCCGGAGGCGCCGGCAATCTCGCCCACGGTCACATTGCGCTGGGTAACGAGGCCACTGACGGGCGCGGTCACGATACCGCTGTTCTGACGCACGTTGGACTGGCGCTGCTGGGCGATGGCCACTTGCAGGTCGGCTGCCGCAGCGGTGGCCCGGGCCTGTGCCTGGTCCAGCTGCTGGCGGCGCTGGTCGATGATGGCGCGGGCGTCGGCCCGGCCCACGGTCACGCGGGATTCTGCCAGATCGCGGGCAGCCTTGCGGGCCTCGATCTGCTCCTGCGACAGCGCGCCGTCCTCCGTGGTGGCCAGGGCACGCTGGTATTCGGCATCGGCCTGGCGGAAGGCGATGTCTGCCTGTTCCAGCGACAGGCCGCTTTCCAGCTGGCCGCTCTGGGCCCGTGTCAGGTTCTGGCGGGCGGCGGCGACGCCGGTATTGGCTTCGGCCAGCGCGGTGCGGGCGCGGCGGACCTGGGCTTCCAGCAGGTCGCGGTCGGCATTCACCTGCTGTGAATCGAGCACTGCCATCGGCTGGCCGGCCCGCACCCGGTCACCGGCATCCACCAGCAGGCGGATCACCTGTGCACCCTGCTGGGTGGGGAACACCCGGGCCTGGTCAACAGGTTGCACCTGTCCGGCCACCACGAGGCGCGGGGCGAAATTCTGCAGCTCGATCGGGGCGACCGAGACGGCCTGGGCCTGACGGCCGGGGCCCGGCGGGTTCTCGTCCGCCTTCTTCTCGGCGCCGGCCTTGTCGTTGGCAGCCTTGTTCTCGCCGCCGCCCTGACAGCCTGCTGCCAGCACCATCGCGGCTGCCGCCAGGATCAGCATGGACTTGGGGGTACGTTTACGCATCGTTCGAGGCTCCGGGGAGGGCGTCGGGGAGGGAGGGGGACGCTTGGGACGCAGCCGCCAGCGGACAGATATCCGCCCGAACTGCATCGGGTTTGAGATAGCGCATGATGAATGACCGCAGGGCGGCGCCGGCTTCCGAGGTGCTGAAGTCACCCAGAAACACCAGCCGCAGGCCAAGGCCATCGGCGGCGGAGATCAGCAGCACGGCAGTCTGGACCGGGTCGAGGCTTGGCTCCACATGGCCGGCGGCCTGTCCGGCCCGCAGCATGCTGGCGACATCCTCACGCAGCCGGAACTGGGATTCGCGGGCGGCAGCTGCAAAGTCGGGATTGCGCAGCGCCTCGGCCATCAGCTCGGCCGCCAGTGCCGCATGACCGGGGTCGGAATAGCTCTCGACAAACTTGTCGACCATGTCGGCCAGCGTGCCCAGAAAATCATCCGAGGCAGCCACTTCGCGGAGCGCGTCCGCGGCCATCTGGCGCTCATCTTCGGCCATGGCCGCGATGATTGCTTCCTTGGATCGGAAATACCGGTACAATCCGCCTGGACTGATCGAGGCAGCAGCACAGATCTCGGCCATGGTGGTGGCGTGGAAGCCCTTCTGGATAAAGCAGGCCTGCGCCGCATCCAGGATCTCCTGGCGGCGCGCTTCCAGCTTCACAGGGTTGACGGGTCGAGGCATCCGGCCTATTCCAAAAGCGAACGTTCGTTCTCTTAATGGCCGCCCGAGGGGAGGTCAAGCGGGAACAGGGCCTGGACCGGACACTGGATACAGACCGCAGACAGGTCGGTTGGCAGATGAAGCTGTGGAGAGCTTGATGGATACGCACGCACGTCCCGTGAGGATTGGTGGCAGACTGCCGGGCGGCCTGATGGCCGTCTCGCTGGTAGCAGTGCTGGCGGGCTGTACCTCGATGGGCGGCCCCGGTGCGCTGTTGAATGCGCCGCGCGGCACGCCGCCTGTCCCCTCAGTCGAAGCAGCTGCTGCCGAGGCACCGGCTGCATTCCGCGACATGCCGCCTGCTCCGGCGGGCGACAGCGCGCGCTGGTGGGCGGTGTTTGCCGACCCGGTCCTGGATGGGATCGTGCGGGCGGCGCTCGATGAATCAATCTCTGTGCAGCTGGCGCAGTCCCGCCTGGCCGAGGCCCGCAGCCAGGGCACTTCGCTGGTAGCCGGCTTTGCCCCGCGCCTGACCGCCAGCGCCGGCAGCGATACCACCACAGCCCTCAGCGGCCCCGACCTGATCGGCGACAATGGCGAGCGTGAAACCCAGCAGACCACCGGTACCGCCGCACTGCGCGCCAGCTGGGAGCTGCCGCTGTTCGGGCGGCTGCGCTCGGGGATCCAGGGACGTGATGCCGGTGTGGCAGCGGCCGAAGCCGATGTTGAAGCCGCAAAGGTCGCCGTGGTGGCCGACCTTGCCGCCGCCTACATCGACCTGCGCACCGCGCAGCTGCGGGTCAGCTATCTGGAGGACGACCTCGCCCGCGCCGAACGGCTGGTGCGGATCGCCGAGGACCGGCTGCGGGTCGGCCTGATCTCGCGGGCCGACAGTGGCCAGGCCCGGGGCCAGGCGGCTGCGGTGCGGGCCCAGCTGCCGGATGCCCGTCTGGCGGTCCGGGCGGGGCTCGACCGGATCGCGCTGCTGCGCGGTGTGATGCCGGGCTCGCTCGACGCGTTGCTGGCCAACGAGACCCCGGGCGAGGCCCAGGTGTTCAAGACCGATGTGCCCGAAGTCACCTCGATCCCGGCCGACCTGCTGCGCCGCCGCCCCGATGTGCGACGCGCCGAACAGACCGCCCTGGCTCAGGCTGCAGCCGTGGGCGTGGCACGGGCTGACCTCTATCCGTCGGTCTCGATCCAGGGGGCGATCTCCCTGCTCGGCGCGCTGTCGGGCAACCCGATCGGCGAGGCCATCGGCCGCGGCAGCCTGTCGCCGGTGATCTCGCTGCCGCTG
>JAIXTH010000037.1 GCA_027484265.1 Alphaproteobacteria bacterium | reverse complement strand
GAAGGCGGCATTGGCGTCGGCAAAGGCGGCATCCACATCGCTGGCGGCCCCGCCGGCATCGAACGCCTGCTCCGAGCGCGCCAGCACCACCAGCACGGTTCCGGCCCGCACGAACTGGCCGCTCTCGAACCGCACGTCCTCCACCAGATCCTGCACCTTGGTGGTGACGGTGATGCTCTCATTGGCGAGCACGGTGCCCGGCACCGCAATCCGGTCGTCGAAGGTGCGGGCATTCACATCGGTCAGCACCACGGTCTGCGGCCGCCCGCCGCCGCCGCCGCCGCCCTTGCTGGCGCCAGGCCCGGTGCCCTTGCCCGCCGGTCCGGCCTGTGCCGTCTGCTGGCCGCCCTCACCGCCCACCAGCCCCGTGGCGCGCAGCACCACGAACCCTGCCATCAGCAGGAGGCCGAGGGCTGCAAGGCCCATGAAGAAGTGACGTTTGACGAAAGCGCTCATGATCCGACGTGTTCGACCTAAGACAGGAACCGGGTTTGGCAGCGGCGCCCACCAAAGGGGACTCGCACCTCATTGCCTGACAGCTACCCGGCATCGATGCAAGAGATACGACAGACCGTCACCCCGGCAACGGCCGCGCCTGCACTGCTTCGCGCGTCAATCAGCACGGATGTTCAACCGGCAACCTGCGGATGGCTCAGACCTGTCGCAGCACCGGCCTGCGGATGATGATTAAGCCAATCCATCAGGATCGGGCAAACTCCAGCAGGGCGGCGATGGCGTGGTCATCGGCTGCACGCAAGGCCTCGACATAGGCGCGCCGTGTTGCGCCCGCGTCGACAAGCCCGGTACGCCCCCAGGTGAAGGCCGGACGCCCGAGCTGACGGGCCAGCAGATCACCCATCAGGCGTGAGAAGCGGCCATTGCCATTTGGAAACGGATGGATGGAGACCAGCCGGTGCGAGAAGCGCACGGCGATTTCATCGGGCTCGAACACCGTGTGCGCGACCTGGTAGCGGGCATCATCAATCGCCTGCGCCACGTCCATCGGGATGCGCCAGGCTTCGACGCCGATGTTGCGCGCCCTGCGGCGATACGCGCCCGCCCATCGCCACACCTGACCGAACATGCGCTTGTGCAGCAATCGCAGGAAGGCCTCGTCGAGAACGTCACGCCTGCGCGATGACAGCCATTTCAATGCCGCGGCGATGTTGGCTTGCTCGGCTCCGTTCAGCTCTCGGCGCAGCGTGATGTAGGACGGGATGAGGCCTTCCCGCTCATCGGCCTCAAGCGGCGTATTGGCATCGTCATCCGCGCTGAAAAGCGGATCGGTCATGGCTGGCGGTCCGGCTCATCCCAGAGGCGGCGCGGCGATCCGGCAAGATAGCTGCGGACCAACCGGTCCCGGGCGTCTTCCAGGTCCTGATCGACGAGCGCCTGGTTCTCGAGGCGCATGGTGTGGTGCAGGCGCGCAAGCTCCGCATCGGCCCGCTTTGCGGCCTGGGTACGGACGGTCTCCTCCAGCGCGGTGCGTGGCACGATGGCATAGACGAACACGCAATCCATCGCCTCGGCGGCTTCGCGAAGGGTCTTGATGGTGGTGGAGCCGGTGACCTCGGCCTGCTCGATGGCGGTCACGCGCGACGGCACCGCGCCAAGGCGCGCGGCAGCCTGCCGGACGGTCATGCCAAGAGCCTCGCGGACAGCCTTCAGCCACCCGCCGGTCGGCATGGCAAAGTCGGCCATGTTGAAGGCCGACCGTCTGCGGTCGAGGGCCTTTCGGGCCAGGATAGTCTGGGCTGGGCTCATGGCGGCTTCCGATCTCTCTGCGGAATACCATATATTTATGAACAAGAGCAATCTGATTGTTCATGTATACATGACCAATCACGTGCTTTCTGTTCATATATTCACGAGCAAGCGCGGTGACGGGCCATAGCTGCCCTACAGCGCCTGTCCGTCATCCACCTGGATCACGGCGCCGGTGGTGAAGGCTGCGGCTGGGGAGGCGAGCCAGAGCATGGCGCCGTCGAGGCTGGTGGCGTCCATCACCCGGCGGCGGGGGAAGCCGGCGATCATCTTCTGGCCGCCGGGCTCGGACAGCCAGTCGGCATTGATCTCGGTCTCGACATAGCCGGGGCACAGCGTGTTGACGTTGATGCCCTGGCGCGCCCACTCGCGGGCCAGCGCCTTGCCCATCATGATCACCCCCGCCTTCGACACCGAATAAGCCGTCAGGCCCGGCAGCGGCCGCACGCCGCCCATCGAGGCGATCAGGATCACCCGCCCTATCCCCGTGCCGGCTGCCATCATCCGCCGGGCGCCCTCGCGCGCTGTCAGAAAGGCGCCGCGCAGGTTGACCCCCATCACCTGGTCGAAGTCGGCCATGGCGATATCGGTGGCCAGGCCGCGCGCATTCATGCCAGCATTGGCCACCACGATGGACGGCGCAGCTCCGAAGGCCGCCATGGCAGCATCATAACCCGCGATCACGCTGGCCTCGTGCTCGACATCCATCGCCACCGCCACAGCCCGGCCACCGGCAGCCTCGATCGCAGCCACCTGCCCCGCCAGCCGGTCGGTGCGCCGCGCCGCCAGCACCACCTGCGCCCCCGCACCTGCCAGCAGCTGCGCGAACCGCGCGCCGAGCCCGGAGGAGGCGCCGGTTACCAGGGCGACCTGACCGGCAAGGGAGAAATCAGGGGCAGGAAGGGGGGGCATGGGCCGGGCTCCACAGCAGATACAAGGATGCGCGCAGATGGGCTGACGCGGCCCGCGATGCAAGCTAGACACCACGGCAGGGGCCCCGCCAGGGGCAGATTCGAACACGGAAAGAACCGCTGGGCATGGCACGGCCTCAGATTCTGGTCCTGGGCGGAAACGATGCCATCGATGCGGTGGCCGCCGCCGGACTGACGCTTGCGGGCGACGATGCGGTGTGCCGGCAGACGGCCGCCACTCTGATCGACGCGCGCGGGGCTGCCGCCGGGAGGGCGCACGGCCTGATGCGCTCGGTGCGGGCGGCGCTCGGTCCGCGTGCCGGGCTGTTCTTTGCCTGGACCGAGCCGGGCGAGCCGTTCGACGCCGAGGGCTTTGACGGGTTCTTTCCGGCCGATACCCCGCCCGCCTTCCTGGGAGCACGGCTCGAATCGGCGCTGCGGATTGCCGTGATGGCCGACGAGGCGCGGATGCGGTTCGAGACGCTGGCGCGGTTTGGCGGCGCCGCACGGCCGCCGGGGCAGGTGTCGTCCGGCCCGATGCGGGTGCTGGTGTTTGCAGAGCCCTCCCCCGCCGCTCTGGCCATCAGTGCCCAGCTGGAAAGCAGCGGGGCGCAGTGCGTGGCGGCGTTCTCGTCCTTCACGGCATTCGACTATCTCCATGAAGGCAGTTTCGATGCAGTGGCGCTGGTCACCGGCACCGATGCCGGCACCGCGGGCTCGTTCTGTGCGGCGCTGCGGCGCAACAGCCGGCTGTTCCATGTGCCCTGCACGGTGTTTGCCGGGCCCGACTTCGGCGAGACCGAGGGGCTGCTGGGGCGCGGCGCCTCCGATGCGGTGGTCAGCGGGGTGGATGATGCCGCCGCGTGCCTGCGCCTCCTGGCCCTGGCGGACGAGAAGCGGCGGCGCGAGGCGCTGTCGCTGGCGTTTGCGGCGGCCCGCACCGCCAGCGCCCTTGACCCCGGCACCGGGCTCTACAACGCCGCCTTCCTCGATGCCCACGCCGCCCGCCTCGCCACCCGCGCCCACGAGACCGACCGGCCGATGGCGGTGGCAGCCGTGCGGCTGTCGCGCGAGGCCGCCGATCGCCTGCCCGCCACGAGCTGGATGCTCGACCGGGTGATGGGCCAGGCCGGGTCGATGCTCGGCCGCCTGGTCCGGGCAGAGGATGTGGCCGCAGCCCTCGACCGCACCACCTTCGCCGTAGCCTTCCCGGCCTCCGAGGAGGAGGCCGCCGGTGTGGCGGCCCGGCGGATTGCAGCCGTGCTGGAATGCACCGCCTTCGATACGGGCGAGGACGGTGCCGCCCCGGTCCAGCTAACCCTTGATGTGGCCGCAGCCCAGCTGGGAGCTGGCGAGAGCGGGCCGTCGCTGGT
The DNA here is from genome assembly GCA_027484265.1 of Alphaproteobacteria bacterium. Classification (GTDB taxonomy): domain Bacteria; phylum Pseudomonadota; class Alphaproteobacteria; order Caulobacterales; family Aquidulcibacteraceae; genus JAIXTH01. The sequence continues at coordinate 710 of JAIXTH010000037.1, read as the reverse complement.
GCGCCGTGCCATCGCGCGGCTGCCGGTGCAGGCGTGGCGGGCACAGCGGTGAGCGCCGGGCCGCCCGCCGCCGGGGCCACGCCGCCGGCACCCTCTGGCCAGCGCGTCCTGCGGGTCGACCTCGTCTCCGACGTGGTGTGCCCGTGGTGCTATGTCGGCTGGCGCGCGTTCCAGATTGCGGCCGCCAGCCTGCCCGAGATTCCGGTGCGGGTGGCATTCCGGCCGTTCCAGCTGGATCCGGACGTCCCGCCCGAGGGGGTGGACCGCCAGGCCCGCCTGCTGGCGAAGTTCGGCGGCGATGCCCAGCGGCTGGCAGCCTCCGGCGCGGCGGTTGCCGAGGCGGGGCGCGAGGTGGGGATCAGCTTCGACTTTGCCCGGATCGAGCGGATGCCGAACACGCTCGACGCGCACCGGCTGCTGCGCTGGGCCTCCGGTGCGGGGCTGGGGGCGCCCATGGCCGAGACCCTGTTCCGGGCCTATTTCTGCGAGGGCGAGGACCTGACCTCGCGGGCCACCCTGACCGGCCTGGCGCGCGGGATCGGCATGGACGGCGCCGTGGTGCGCGACCTGCTGACCACCGATGCAGACCGCGAGGCGGTGCTGGCCGACATCAACCACGCCCGCACCATGGGAGTCACCGGCGTGCCCTGCTTCATCTTCGATGCCAGCCTGGCCGTGATCGGCGCCCAGAGAGTCGACAGGTTCACCCG
>JAIXTH010000144.1 GCA_027484265.1 Alphaproteobacteria bacterium | reverse complement strand
CTTCTCCCTCGCCTGCGACGGCGGACAGGAATCCGGCCACCATGAAGACCAGCATGCTCGCCAGGAAGCAGATCAGGAACAGGGCCACATTGGCCTGGATCAGCCGGATCTCCAGGGATCCGAACTGCAGCCCCACGCCGACCGGATCCTGGTTCAGCACCGTCTTGCGCAGCATCAGCCCCGACAGCATGGCGCTGGATACCAGCACGAACAGCACCATCAGCAAGGTCATCGGCACGTTCACCAGCGCACCAAAGGCCGCCATGTCTTCGGGCTGGAGATTGGGGTCGCGCGCGACACGCGCGGCGTAGGCGGCATAGGCCTCGCCCAGTCCCATGCTGCGCAGCACCGAGGACAGGACGCCGATCGGGACCGACACAGCGATCACCAGACCAGCAAACCGCGGGTAGCGCTTCAGGAGCGGAAAGACGGAGAAAGCGGCGTCCGTGGGCGAGAATGACGACATTGTGGCTGTGGCTTCCGGCAAAGTGTGACCGCCTCCAGACCACCGCCGGGGGCCCGGCACAAGGCCCGTCTACCAGCTCTGGCACCCTGCACCATTGGGCCCGCCGTTCCCGGCCCCGCATCACATCTAAATTCGCAACGTTAAAAGAAATTAACATGCAAAAACGCATGGATGGTGCCTCAAAATGAACACTGAACAAAATGCACTTTATTCATTGACAAGGATGCGGGGCTGGCCTAGATAGGATGCAACAACAACGAAAGAACCAGAAGGAACCTCCCCATGACCAACCTCGAAACGATCCGCATTCCCGCCCTGATGCTGTCGGCCCTGATCGTGCTGGCAATGCTCGGCCCGGTCGGTGCCCTGGCTGCCCAGGTGGCCGGCATCTGACCGTCAGATTTCCACCGGCAGGCTCGCCTGCCCGCGCGCTCACCCGCAGTTTCCTCCCCCCGTGCGGGATGATCGCGCCAGGAACCCGCCAGTCCTCCCCCGGGCTGGCGGGTTTTTGCCGCCCCCCCAAAGGCCCGGGCCACCGAACGCCGGACCGCGAACGCCACCGCCCGCCCTGCGACCGGCACTGCCCCGCAAGATGTTACTTAATAACAATTTCGCTTGACCGTCGGGCGCCAGGCCCTATGGCAGCTGCATGTCCGTGCTTCACCCCTTGTCTCCGCAGGCCCGTCTCGTGGCCCGGATCCCCCAGCAGGCCAGCCATGTCTGACGCCCTCGCCTTCGAGGCGCTGTCCTGCGGGCACGGGCGCCAGCCTGTCATCAGGGGCCTGTCAGGGGTGCTGGGGCGTGGCCAGACCGTGGCGCTCACGGGGGCGAACGGGTCCGGCAAGTCCACGGTCCTCGCGACACTGGCCGGGCAACTGGCGCCCGTGGCGGGCCTCGTGGTCCGTAGCGGCACGGTTGGCTACCTGCCCCAGGCCATTGCCCTCAACCGCGACGTTCCGGTCACAGCCCGCACATTCGCCGCCATGGGCCTGTGGAACGAACTGGGGCCGCTGGGGCGCACGGGCCCGTCGCACCGGCGGCGGATCGATGCCGCTCTCGAGGCTGTCGGCCTGGAGAAGCTGGCCGACCGCACGGTGGCAACCCTGTCCGGGGGCGAGTTCCGCCGCCTCTGCATCGCCAGGGTCCTGCTGCCCGACCCGGATATCCTGCTGCTGGACGAGCCCCTGGCGGCGCTGGATGCCGACGGCATCGCGTTGGTGATGGACTGCCTGGCAGGCTGGGCTGCGGCAGGGCGCTGCGTCGTCGCGTCGGTACACGAGGCCGCTGCAGCCGCCCGGTTCGGGCGCCGCCTGCATCTGGCCGACGCACAGGCGATCTGGATGGACAGCCCGGCGCGCAGCGGCCTGCATGTGATCCAGGGACTGGCAGGCTGATGGGACTGGCCGAAATCCTGGGTGTCCTGACCGGCGAGCGCTTTGCGCAGCGGGCCCTGCTGGGCGGCCTGATCCTGGCTGTGGCAGCGGCACCGCTGGGCGTGTTCCTGGTGATGCGCCGCATGAGCCTGACGGTGGACGCCGTCGGCCATGCGATCCTGCCGGGTGCAGCCGGGGCGGCTCTGCTGGGCGGCGGTGCGACCTGGATCGTGAGCGCCGGTGCCGCGGCCACCGGGGCAGGCGTGTTTGCCCTGGCAGGATGGGCCTCGCGCTGGCTGAGGCTGCCGGAGGATGCCGGGTTTGCAGTGTTCTATCTGGCTGCCCTGTCTGCAGGTGTCGTGCTGGCGGGCATGGGCGGGGGGATTGACCTCGACAGGCTGCTGTTCGGCGCGATCCTGGCTCTGGATGACGCAGCCCTGACGCTGTGCGCGGTGGCAGCTGCGGTTTCGCTGGCCGGGATGGCAGGCCTGTACCGCACCCTCCTCTACGACACGCTCGATCCCGATTTCCTGCCGCGCCGGGCCGCGTCGGTGGTCCGGGCACTGTTCTTCGCGCTGCTGGCCGTGGTGACCGTGGCGTCGTTCCACGCTCTCGGCGCCCTGATGGCAGTGGGTCTGACCATCCTGCCAGCCATTGCCGCCCGCTTCATGGCTGGCAGCGTGCCGGGCATGATGGCCGCAGCGGCTCTGGCCGGCGCCCTGGGGGTTGGCGGTGGACTGGCGCTGTCGATTGCCACCGATGCGCCGGCCGGAGCCGCCATCGTGCTCGCCCTGACCGCAGTGGCGCTGCTGGCAGCGCTCGTGGGCCCCCGGGGAAGCATCTATGCGCGGCGGATCGTCGCCGGGGCTGTCCCGTGACCCGGCGCGCGCCCTGTGAGCACCGAGGTGCCGTCGGCTTTGGCCTCGAGCCGGGCCAGAGCCTAGACCAGAGCCTAGACCAGAGCCCAGGCCTGGCCACGACGCTGTCCAGTCGCCGCGGCCTGCTGGCAGGCCTGGGCGCGACTGTGCTGGCGGGCGCCTGCGAGCCGCAGCAGGCTGGCACAGCGATATCCGGAGCACCGCCCGCGCCCGCGCTGGCATCACCGCCGGGCCTGCCGGTCATGGCCACGTTCTCGATCCTCGCCGATATCGTGCGCGAGGTGGCAGGTGACACGGTACGGATATCCACCCTCGTGGAAGCCGATACCGACGCACACCATTTCGAGCCCTCCCCCACCCAGATGGCCGCCATCGGGCGGGCACGCCTGCTGGTCCGCAATGGTCTCGGCTTCGAGGGGTGGATGGACCGGCTGGTGGAAGCGGGCAGCTTCTCGGGACGGATCCTCACGGCCACCGACGGGGTCGAGCCGCTCTATATGCGCCCCGGCCGCCCGGACCCGCATGCCTGGCAGTCCTGGGCAGCAGTCTCCGCCATGGCCGCCACCGTGGCGCGCGGCCTGACCACCGAGAGCCCCGCAGCGGCTTCACTGATGGCAGGGCGGCTGGCCGACTTCCAGGCCCGGGCCGCAGATGGGCAGGCCAGGGCCCGGGCTGCGCTGGCGCCGGTCCCTGTCGAGCGGCGGGTGGTGATCGTCCCCCACGCTTCGTTCGGCTATATGGGCCGCGAGCTCGGCATCCGCTTCATCCCGCTGGGCTCGCTGGCGCCTGACCGGCAGCCGGGTGCGGGCCGGCTGGCACGTCTGGTACGCGGGGTGCGCAGCAGCGGCGCCGCAGCGCTGTTCGCCGACAATGTGTCGGGCGACAGCCTGCTGGATCAAGTGGCGCGCGAGACCGGTGTGCCGGTAGCCGGACGGCTCTATTCGGATGCGCTGTCGGGGCCCGAGGGACCCGCCGGCACCATTCTGGCGCTTCTTGCCCACAACAGCCAGGCCATCGCAGCTGCGCTGGTGGCTGCCCAGGATGGCGGATAGGCTTTCGCGCGGTCCGCCGGTGCTGTCCGCCAGGTGAAACTGGCGCGATGACAGACCCGACGGCTGCCCCTCCCACCAACATCGAAACCATTGCCCGCCATGCCCTGACCCGGGTCGCCTCAGCGGTGGCCACGGACGACGTCACCGCCGCCGAGCGTTGGCTGAAAGTGGCACGCGGCACGGGGCTCGATCCCAACACTGCCGTGCGGGACACGGCAGAGACAACCGCCGAGCGGCGCGCGAGCCGCGATCGGCTGCTGGCGGTGCTGATGCGCAAGTTCGAGCGCATCAGCCTGCAGATGCAGGAGGATGCCGACGGCATCCCCAGGCTGCCATCCCTCAGTTCGTCAGGTCCGACAGGCGCCTAGGCGCGGCAGTGCCGCCTCAGGCCGTACGGCGAAGCTGTGCCGGGGGGTTGGGCTCGGGGCTGGCTTCGGCCAGGGTCTCGGCGCGCACATAGTCCAACTTGTCGAGGAGATAGGCGAGATCATCCGACGGGATCGACTGGAAGCGGGTGAGCACCCGTTCGATCATGCGCTTGCGGAACCGGACCTTGTCATCCTCGCCGCCATCGAACTCGGTCTCGTGCAGCACATCGATGGCGGCGCGGAAGGCAGGGTAGAGATTGGGCGGCATGCCGGCGCGGTCGAAGATGGCGCGCAGGCCCAGGATCCCGCCGTCATGCACCAGCAGCCACGCTTTGCCATGGGGAATCCCCGCCATCTCGGCGAGGGCATGCTCCACCAGCCGCACCTCGCCCTGGCACAGGGCGCGCACCACGAAGGACGGGGTGAGACGGCCATTGAGGTTGAGCTGCTGGGTGAAGCGCACCAGGTCGGCCTGCTGGCCCGCCTGGGCGATCAGGTCGATCGAGGCGCGCTCGCGGGTGCTGGTGGACAGGTCGATCGCCAGCTGCGGCGGCAGCTGGTGACGCTCCACCAGCCGGTCGAACATCTGGCCGGTCAGACGCGCGGCCAGCTTCTCGGACACGCCCAGCGGCAGGAACGGACGGTCGACCATCGCCGCCTCGATCTCGATCGAGGTCGGAAAGCGGGCCAGGGCGGTGCCCATCCCGCCTTCGCTGAAGGCGGCGCCGCCATTGCGCAGGGCAGTCGATACCACGACCTCCGCGCCATGGGTGCAGATGGCGTCGGTGACAGCCTCGGACAGGCTGGCGCGGTTGGCGATCGCCAGCTGGCGCACCGGCTCGGCCGCTTCCAGGATCTCCACCAGATCGGCATCGGTGAGGCTGGGCGAATGTTCGAGGACCGGCAGGGCAATGGCTTCGATGTCGCGCGCCAGCTTGGCGGCCACGTCGGGCGGGAGATTCGGCGAAGCCTTCAGGGTGACGGCCAGCGCGCGGCGCACCCGCTCTGCGGCACTGGTGGTCACCAGCCGCAGGATGTCATGGGCAAAGCCCCGCTCCTGATCGGAGATATCGGGCTGATCGATGCGGCGGCACAGACGGTAGGCCGCCAGCGCCCGGTCCTCATCCGTATCGCCCTTCACCAGCGAGCGGATATCCGCCTCGCTGAGGGTTACCCGCAATGTGCTCACACCCATGACATGCCGTCTCCCGCACGGACCCTGACAGTGCAGCGATTCGTGAGCGGTAGACTGGCGCCGTGATGGTTAACGGACATTCACCAACAGGAACCTGCAGCCAGCGCCCTGCCCTGTCGGCTGCGGCCACCCCCACAACACGAAAAGCGCGCCTCCGTGCGGAAGCGCGCCTGTCATGGCCCGTCCGGTGAAACCGGTCAGGTCTTACTTGATCTTGCCTTCGACGAACTCGACGTGCTTGCGCACCACCGGGTCGTACTTGTTCATGCGCAGCTTGTCGGTCTTGGTGCGGGCGTTCTTCTTGGTGACATAGAAGAAGCCGGTGCCGGCCGAGCTGTTGAGGCGGATCTTGATGGAGGCCGGTTTGGCCATGGGACGTCTCCCGCAGTGATGCGGCTGGTGTTGATTTCGAGCGCGGGCCTAGACCACAGCCCGGCCTGCCGGTCAAGGCCGGGGCTGCCAAGAGAGCCCGCCGCACCGACTGGGCCCGCAGCAGATCGGTGACACCGCAGCCCGCCAGCACCCACGCTCCCGCACCCACGCTTTTGTGCTGATGGCGCCGATTGCATGGGTTTGTGTAACTCGGCTAGCGAGAAGCAGTCGAAACAGGACCGGGCCGCAAGCCCGGCGCGGGTGGGGACCCTATGACAACTGCCGAACTGCTCCTGGCGTTCTTCGCCCAGCTGCTGATCATCATCGCCGCCTGCCGGCTGGTGGGCTGGATCGCGCGCCGGTTCCTGGGCCAGCCGCAGGTGGTGGGCGAGATGGTCGCCGGGGTGCTGCTCGGACCCTCGCTGTTCGGGCTGATCGCCCCCGATCTGCAGGCCGCGGTGTTCCCGAAGGAATCGCGCGACTTCCTCTATATCGGGGCGCAGCTCGGCGTGGGCCTCTATATGTTCATCGTCGGGCTCGGCTTCCGGTCCGACGAGTTCCGGCGCAACCTGCGCAGCGCGGGCGTGGTATCCACTGCCGGGATCGCGGTGCCGTTCCTGGTGGCGGTGATGGTGGCGCCGTGGCTGGTGGACCTTGGAGGCCTGTTCACGCCGCAGGTGGGCACGGCCGAGGCGATCCTGTTCCTGGGCGCCTGCATCGCCATCACCGCCTTCCCGATGCTGGCGCGGATCATCCACGAGCGCGGCCTGTCGGGGACGGCCCTGGGCACCCTGTCGCTGTCGGCCGGGGCGATCGATGATGCGATTGCCTGGTGCGTGCTGGCGATCGTGCTGGCGAGCCTTGGCGACGGACCGGATGTGGCCATCAAGGCGATTGGCGGAGCCATCGCGTTTGCAGCCTTCATGCTGATTCTCGGCCCGCGCCTGCTGGCACCTCTGGGACGGATGGCGGAAAAGGCCGGCGGGGTGAACGAGACCATCCTCGGCATCTCGATGGTGCTGTTCCTGGCCTGTGCGTTTGCCATGGAGCTGGCGGGCATCCATGCGGTGTTCGGCGGGTTCCTGCTGGGTGTGATGATGCCGCGCGGGGCACTGTCGGAGGGACTGAAGAAGACGCTGGAGCCGTTCACCGTGGTGGTGCTGCTGCCGATGTTCTTCACCTTCTCGGGTCTCAACACCCAGCTGACCGTGGTGTCGAACCTCACCCTGCTGGAGGTGACGCTGGTGATCCTGGCGGGCTCCATCGCCGCCAAGTTCGCCGCTTGCTGGGCCGCAGCCCGCCTGACCGGTCAGGACAATGACACGGCGCTGGGCATCGGCGCGCTGATGAATGCGCGCGGCCTGATGGAGCTGATCATCATCAATATCGGCCTGCAGCGCGGCATCATCACGGTCGAGCTGTTCTCGATCATGGTCGTGATGGCGATCGTCACCACATTGATGGCCACCCCGCTGTTCGAGTGGGTCTATGGCCGCAAGGCCCGCGCAGACGGCCGCCTGGGCGCCGTCGTCAATCCGGATGCCCCGCCATGAGCGCTGACGACACCCCCCGCAAGCTGACTGCCGAAGAGCAGAAGATGTATGACGAGACGGTGCTGAAGGTGCGCCGTCTGGTGATCAGCTGGACCATCGCGAAGATCGGCATCCTCGCCCTGATCGCCGTGATCCTGTGGCGCTTCTTCGGCGACGGGCGCACGGCAGGCTGAGACCGGTCCGTCGCGCGGCGCTTTCTGCAGCGCGCCGCCACCGCGCCCTTCTCTCCGCCCGCAAGGCAGCTTACAGCAGCGCCGGTCAGGGCCGCCTGCCCCGCCGCAAGGGTGGCACACGCGTCCGTCTGCAGGGGAAAGCCATGAAAGCCGCCGTCATCGTCTATCCCGGCTCCAACTGCGACCGCGACTGCAAGGTCGCGCTGGAGCGGACCGTGGGCGCGCAGGTCAGCCTGGTCTGGCACAAGGAAACCAGCCTGCCCCAGGGCCTCGACCTGATCGTGCTGCCGGGCGGCTTCTCCTATGGCGATTACCTCCGCTGCGGCGCGATGGCGGCGCAGAGCCCGGTGACCGCTGCGGTGGTGGCGGCGGCCAAGGCCGGTGTGCCGGTGCTGGGGGTCTGCAACGGCTTCCAGGTTCTGTGCGAGACCGAGCTGCTGCCGGGCGCCCTGCTGCGCAACCGGGGTCTCAAGTACCTCTGCCATCCGGTGGAGCTCGAGATCGCCAATCCGCACACCCGCTTCACCCGCGCCTATGCCCCAGGCGCCCGCCCGGTGATGACCATCGGGCACGGCGAGGGCAATTATTTCGCCGATGCCGGCACACTCGACCGGCTGGAAGGCGAAGGCCAGGTTGTGTTCCGCTATGGTGCCAATCCCAACGGCTCGCAGCGCGACATCGCCGGGATCGTGAACGAGAGCGGCACCGTTCTCGGCATGATGCCCCACCCGGACCGGGCGTTCGATCCGGCGCTGGGCTCGGACGACGGGCGCAGGGTGTTCGAGAGCCTGCTCGCTGCGGCCTGAGCCGCCGATTCGCCGCCCCTGCCGGGATGCCGCCGCAGGCCCCAGCCGGCCAGTCTTGGGCCAGGCCAGGCCAGCGCCGCCCCAATAAGGTAAGCGCTGACCACCACAATCAACCGGATAGTCACATCAGTCACGCCCTTGTGTTGGCCGACAGGCGGCTAGCACCTTGCGGCGGCGTGGTCCGCTTGCGATATTGGCATCCGATACGAGGCGCAGTCGTGCGCCTGATCCTCAAGGGAACAACCAAATGAACGACTTCCAGAATGCCCGGACGGCCCAGATGGGCGGCGCGCTCGACATGTCGATCGACGCGGGTCTGCGCGCCTTCATGCTGGGTGTCTACAACAAGATGGCGATGGGCCTGGTCCTGTCCGGCATCCTTGCCTTCCTGACCTCGTCGGTACCCGCCGTGCGCGACATCTTCTTCGTGGTGGATGGCGCGAACAATCTGGTCGGGATCACCCCGGCCGGCTGGGCGCTGAAGTTTGCCCCGGTGGTGGCGCTCTTCATCGGCATGTTCGCGATGCGCAACCCGTCGAAGACCGGCGCCAGCCTGTACTACTGGGCCATCGTGTCGCTGATCGGCGCGGGTCTGGGTGCCCTGGCCCTGATCTACACAGGCGAATCGCTGGCCACGACCTTCTTCGTGACTGCCTCCGCGTTCGGCGCCCTGTCGCTGTGGGGCTACACCACCAAGAAGAACCTGACCGGGTTCGGCACCTTCCTGATCATGGGTCTGATCGGCCTGATCATCGCGATGGTGGTGAACATCTTCCTGCAGTCGGAGATGATGCAGTTCGTGATCTCGGGCCTTGGCGTCCTGATCTTCTCGGGCCTCATCGCCTTCGATACCCAGCGCCTCAAGTTCGAGTACAGCTACATGCGCGAGGATGCGACCGCCCTGTCGGTGGCCACCAGCTTCGGTGCCCTCAGCCTGTACCTGAACTTCATCAACCTGTTCCAGTTCCTCCTCGCCTTCCTCGGCGACCGCGAGTAACCGGATCCCGCCTCCAGAAGGCTCCG
>JAIXTH010000018.1 GCA_027484265.1 Alphaproteobacteria bacterium | reverse complement strand
GGCTGCCCGGAGAGCGGCCCCGGGAGCGGCCCCGGACATGGACGGCGCAGGCGGCACTTGCGTGTTCATCGCGGTCCCAGCCCCCGCCGCGCCGCCATCAGCTGCAGCCCGTTGATGGCCACCAGCACGGCCAGCGACAGCAGCATCATCACCAGGCCGATCGCCGCTGCCCCGGCATAGTCAAACTCCTCCAGCCGGATCACGATCAGCAAAGGCGCGATCTCGGAGACCAGCGGCAGATTGCCGGCTATGAAGATCACCGAGCCATATTCCCCCACGGCCCGGGCAAAGGCCGTGGCGGTGCCCGATACCAGAGCGGGCGCCAGTGCCGGGGCCAGCACCTGCCGGAACGTCCGCCACCGGCTGGCTCCGAGGGTCGCGGCCGCCTCTTCCAGCTCGGGCTCGAGATCCTGCAGGACTGGCTGCAGCGCCCGCACCACGAACGGGAAACCCACGAAAACCAGGGCGATGCCGATCCCCACCGGGGTATAGGCGGTCTTGATCCCGAACAGGTCCTCGATCGCCCCGCCCAGCAGGCCATTGGGCGCATAGAGGGTGGCCAGCGCGATCCCGGCCACCGCTGTCGGCAGGGCAAACGGCAGGTCGATCAGCGCGTCCACGATGTCGCGGCCCGCAAACCGGTAGCGCACCAGCACCCAGGCGCACACCGCCCCGGAGACCGCCGCGATCCCCGCCGCCACCAGCGCCACCGCAAAGCTCAGACGCAGGGCTGCCAGGGTGCGCGGATCGAGCACCACGTCCAGCACATGATCCAGCCCCTTCTCCCACGGCCGCAGGGCCAGAGCCGCCAGGGGCAGCAGCACCAGGAGCGACAGCCAGACCAGGGTCACCGCCATGGACAGGCCGAAACCTGCCACCGCCGGACTGCGGCGGACCGTCCAGCTGGAGCGGCGCTGCGGGGCAGCGAAGCTGGCTGTCATGGTGTCCGGGCCGGAGCGCGGGTCTGCATGATCTGGTCGAAGCGGGCACCGTCGGTGAAATGGGCGTCGTGAGCGGCGGCCCAGCCGCCAAACACCTCCTCGATGGTGAACAGCTGCAGGGCCGGGAAGTCCGCGGCATGGCGGGCCAGAATGGCGGGGTTGCGCGGGCGGAAATGGTGGGTGGCGGCAAGCGCCTGCGCCTCTTCGGTATAGAGCCCTTCGAGATAGGCCTTGGCCACGGCCCCGGTTCCCTTCTCGGCCACCACCTGGTCGAGCCACGCCACCGGCGGCTCGCACAGGATGGAGGACGAGGCCGGATAGACCAGCTCAAGCCCCAGATCGGGAAACTCGCGCAGGGCCAGCTGGGCCTCGTTCTCCCAGGTCAGCAGCACATCGCCGATGCCGCGCTGGGCAAAGGTGGTGGTGGCCCCCCGGGCCCCCGCATCCAGCACCGGCACATTGCGATACAGGCCCGTCACCAGCTCGAGCGCCTGTGCCTCGCTGCCGCCCGCCCGCAGCACCGAGCCCCAGGCCGCCAGATAGCCCCAGCGGGCACCGCCCGAGGTCTTGGGATTGGGTGCGATCACCCCCACGCCCGGACGCGCCAGATCGCTCCAGTCGCGGATCGCCTTGGGATTGCCCTTGCGGACCAGGAATATCTGGGTGGACGTATAGGGCGCGCTGTTGTCCGGCAGGCGGCTCTGCCAGTCGGGCGCGGTGAGGCCCCGCTTGGCGATCGACTCGATGTCATGGGCCAGCGCCAGCGTCACCACATCGGCCTTCAGCCCGTCGATCACGGCCCGCGCCTGCTTGCCCGAACCGCCGTGGGACTGGCTGACCGTGACGGCGGCCCCAACCCCTGCCCCTGCGCCTGCCCCCTCGGCCCAGGTGCGGGCGAACAGGGTGTTGTAGGCATCGTAGAATTCGCGCGTGGGATCATAGGACACGTTCAGAAGACGGCTCTCGCCCGAAGCCGACGGGCCGCAGCCTGCCAGGCCGATGGTTCCGAGCAGCGCCACACTGCCACCACCTGCCAGTACCGCCCGGCGGCTTGCCGCCACCCCGATCCCGCCGCGTGTTTTCATGTGCCTGTGTCCTCAGCTGCCCGGATCGAGGCCATGGGCAGCCGCGATCAGGTGTAGGCCAAGCTAGCCGGTGGGGCCATTCAAGAACAGGAGAGAAAATGACCTGACCTGTCAGCCCGGCTCCATGATCAGGGCAGAGGTGGCGGCGCCGGTGCGGGGGTCCTGCGGCTTCGTCCTTCTTGCAGCGGGCGCGGGATCGGGCCAAGAGGCGGCATGATCCTGACAGGCGCCGATATCCTGATGCCGGACCCGGCCGGTCCGCAGCCCTGCTGCCGGATGACCGGACTGGCGGTGGAGATCACGGCCGGACGGGTGACGCGGATCGGCCCGCCCGAGCCTGGCCGGGGGCCGGTGGTCGAGCTGGCGGGCGGGGTTCTGGCGGCGGGCTTCGTGGATGTGCAGGTCAATGGCGGCGGCGGCGTCCTGCTGAACGACAGCCCGACGGCTGCAGCGGTCGCGACCATGGCCGAAGCGCACCGCGCGTTCGGCACCACGGCCCTGCTGCCGACCCTGATCACCGACGACCTGGCCACCACCCGGGCGGCCATCGCCGGCGTGCTGGAGGCCATTGCTGCCGGTGTGCCGGGGGTGGCGGGCATCCATCTGGAAGGACCCGTGCTGGGACCCAAGCGTCCCGGCGTGCACCGGGCAGAGCTGTTCCGCGCCCTCGATCAGGAGATGGTCGACCTGCTGGCCAGCTTCAAGCAGGCAGCCCCTGACCACGCCTGCCTGGTGACCCTTGCACCGGAATCGGCGCCCCAGGGGGCGATTGCCGCGCTGGTGCGGCGCGGCGTGAAGGTTGCGCTCGGCCATTCCGATGCGCCGTTCGAGCTGGCGCGCCGGGCGATCGCCGAGGGCGCCAGCGGCTTCACCCACCTGTTCAATGCCATGAGCCCGCTGGCGAGCCGCGAGCCGGGGATGGTGGGAGCGGCCCTGGAAGACCCCGGCGCCTTTGCCGGCCTGATCATGGACGGCGCCCATGTGCATCCCGCCAGCGCCCGTGTGGCGCTGAAGGCGATGGGTGCCGGCCGCCTCGCCCTCGTCAGTGATGCCATGAGTGCGGTGGGCACCACACTGGACCGGTTCGATCTGTACGGCACCACAGTGATGGTGCGCGGCGAGAGCTGCTGGACGCCGGACGGCGTGCTGGCCGGCTCGAACCTCGACATGATGGGCGCGGTGCGCAACGCGGTGACCCTGATGGGCGTGCCGCTGGAGACCGCCTGCGCCATGGCGGCCGACACGCCCGCACGCTGGGCGGGGATCGACGGGCGGCATGGCTCCATCGCGACGGAGCGCGCGGCAGACCTCGTGTGGATCAATGACCGGCTGCAGGTGGCAGGCGTCTGGCAGGCTGGTGTGCGGGTGGTCTAGCGCGGACGCACCCGTCGCCGTGATCCTTCAGAGCCCTTCGGCCAGCATCCGCAGCGCCACCCGCACCGCCTCCAGCCGGACGGCCTCGCGGCCAAGGTCACCGAAGCGGTGTTCCTCATGGCGGATGGCACGGTTGGAGCGGGCAGTTGCAAAGTGCACCAGCCCCACGGGCTTCATCGGCGTGCCGCCACCGGGCCCGGCGATGCCGGTGATCGAGACCGCCAGATGCGCATGGCTCTCGCGCAGGGCGCCTTCGGCCATGAAGCGGGCTACCGGTTCGGATACCGCGCCAAAGTCGGCGATCAGATCGCCAGGCACGCCCAGCATCTCTTCCTTGGCGCGGTTGGAATAGGTGACGAAGCCGCGCTCCACCACCGCTGACGAGCCTGCCACGGCGGTCAGAAGGCCAGCGACCAGACCACCGGTGCAGCTTTCGGCCGTTGCGATCCGCACACCCTTCGCCTCGGCATCGGCTACCAGCAGGCGGGCGGACGCCATCAGATCATCGGGAAACATCGCGGATCACCCCCCTGTGTCGGGCAGCAGGACGGTGGCGCTGGCCAGCGCCGCAATCCCTTCCCCGCGCCCGGTATAGCCCATTTTCTCGGTGGTGGTCGCCTTCACCGACACCCGCGTGACCGGGATGCCCAGCACGGCGGCTGTGGCGGCGCGCATCGCCTCGCGGTGCGGGCCCACCCGCGGCGCCTCGCACACCACGGTCACGTCCACATGCACCAGCCGTCCGCCCCGGTCGCGCACCCGCTGGCCGGCATGTTCCAGGAACACCCGCGAGGGCGCGCCTTTCCACTGCGGGTCTGACGGCGGGAAGGCCTTGCCGATGTCGCCCTCGCACAGCGCGCCATAGATCGCATCGCACAGCGCATGCCAGGCCACATCCGCATCCGAATGCCCCACCAGCCCGCCATCATGGGCAATCTCGACCCCGCACAGCGTGACATGGGTGCCGGGGCCGAGGCGGTGGGCGTCATAGCCGGTGCCGGTGGCCGGCACGAGCGGAGCAAGGGTCTGTTCCATGCGGGCGTGATCCCCCGGCCAGGTGATCTTGTCCAGCCGCGCACTGCCCGGCACCGACACCACACGCAGACCCGCAAGCCGCGCGACTTCGGCATCATCCGCCGCAGCGGCGCCGTCCGGCAGGGCAGCATAGGCCGCCGCCAGGGCCTCCAGCCGGAACGCCTGCGGGGTCTGGACCCGCACGAGGCCCGTGCGGTCGCGGGCGGCCACCAGCTCGGGTCCTTCGGCCTGCCAGAGGGCATCGGCCACCGGCAGGACCGGCACCGCCCCGTCCGCGCCGGCCTCGAGCGCTGTCACCAGCGCATCGAGCGTATCCTGATCCAGCCCCGGCCGGGCAGCATCATGGACCATCACCCAGCTGGACGTGATGTCGGCCGCCGCCAGTCCGGCACGGACACTGTCAGTACGGGTCAGCCCGCCCTCGACCAGCACGACAGGCTGGCCCGCCGCACCGCCGAGGGCCGCCAGCACCTGATCGCGCGCCCCCGGCGCATGCACCACCACGAGCCGCGCCACACGGGAATCCGCCAGGAAGGCCGCAGCGCTCCAGGCCAGTACGCTGCGTCCGCCGAGGCTCTGGAACTGCTTGGGAACCGGCGCTGGGGCGCTGCCTGCGGCCCGGCTGCCGCTGCCGGCGGCGACGATGATGGCTGTAATCTGCATGCTGGCCTTGTGCGGCGGGGTGGGGCTGTCTGGCAAGGGTGCCCGTTCAGCGGCCGATTTGAACAATTCTTAGGCATGAGTGATGAAAAGCTGACTTGACCTGCAGGCGCCCTGCTCAAATTGACGGCGTTCCAGTGCACAGACAGGTGTGATGTCCGACCCTTCCGCCCCCAATCCGGCCCTCCAGCCAGCAGTCCCGCCCAGCCAGGTGGCCGGAGCCCGTGCGGGCTGGATTGCCGAAGCCATGTTGGAGGCCATGCCCCTGCCAGCGCTGGCGGTGACAGCGGCCGGTGGCGTGGCCTTTGCCAATGGCGCGGCGCAGGACCTTCTGATGCGCTCGCTGGCCTCGTTGCAACGGGCGGGCCTTGCCAGGGCACTCAATGCCGACAGCCCGCTGCTGGATCTGGTGCGCCGGGCCTGGAGCGAGCAGTCGGTGCTGAATGCCCGTGATGTCGACCTCGCGGGGCCGGGCTTCGGGCCGGTGCGGGCCGATGTGCTGGCCGCTCCCAGCGAGGAGGGCGGCTTCGTGTGCCTGGTGCTGCGCGCCAAGGGCCAGGGCCGGGATCTGGCCGAGCGGGTGCATGACGGCGCCGGTGCCCGTTCGATGGCGGCGATGGGCCAGACCCTGGCCCATGAGGTGAAGAACCCGCTGGCGGGGATCCGGGGCGCGGCCCAGCTGCTGCTGCTGGATGCGCCGCCCGGACAGGACGAGCTGGTGCGCCTGATCATCGACGAGACCGACCGGGTGCGCCGCCTGATCGACCGCATGGAAAGCTTCGGTGCCGACGGACCGGTGGCGTTCCAGCCGGTCAATGTTCACACCCTGCTGGAGCGGGTCGCAGCCCTGGCCGAGAACGGCTTTGCCGAGGCGATGGGGGTCAGGCGCCAGTTCGACCCGTCCCTGCCCGACGTGCTCGGCGACCCCGACCAGCTGATGCAGGTGTTCCTGAACCTCGCCAAGAATGCCGCCGAAGCCGCCACTGCCCGCGCCGATGACGGCGAGATCGTGCTGGCCAGTGCGTGGCGCCACGGCCTCAAGGTGCGCACGCCCGGCGGCGAGCTGCGCGACCTGCCGGTGGAGATCGCCTTCCAGGACAACGGGCGCGGGGTTGCCAGCGACCTGCGCGACTGCCTGTTCGAGCCGTTCGTGACCTCCAAGGCCGGGGGGACAGGCCTCGGCCTGCCACTGGTCCAGAAGATCGTGGCTGCCCATGGCGGCACGGTCGATTTCGAGAGCCAGCCGGGCCGGACCGTCTTCCGGGTGCGGCTGCCGCCGGCCCGCACCACCTCTTCAGCCCGCGCATCTGCCGGGGATACAGCCAGGAACATGCCATGAGCGGACGCACAGTCCTGATCGCCGACGATGATGCCTCGATCCGGCTGGTGCTCAGCCAGGCGCTGACGCGCGAGGGTTTCCAGGTGCGCGCCACCGGCAATGCGTCCACGCTCTACAAGTGGGTGAAGGACGGCGACGGCGATCTGGTGCTGACCGACGTGATGATGCCCGATGGCAGCGTGTTCGACGTGTTGCCCCGCATGCGGATGGAGCGGCCCAAGCTGCCGATCATCGTGATGAGCGCGCAGAACACCATGCTGACCGCCATCAGCGCCGCCGAACAGGGCGCCTATGAATATCTGCCCAAGCCGTTCGATCTCGACGTGCTCACCGGTCTGGTGCGCCGGGCGCTCAATACCCGCCAGGACTATGGCGCGGCGGTGCAGGCCAAGAAGGCCGAGAAGGACGAACGGCTGCCGCTGATCGGCCGCTCTGCGCCCATGCAGGAAGTCTACCGCGTGCTGTCGCGGGTGGCGGGCTCGGACCTCACCGTGCTGGTGGAGGGCGAGAGCGGCACCGGCAAGAAGCTGGTGGCCCGTGCGGTGCATGACTTCAGCCGCCGCCGCAACGAGCCATTCCTCACCGTGAACCTGGCCGCGCTCGACCCGGCAGGCCTCGACCGCGAGATCGAGGGGCCGGAGGGCGCGCTCGCCCGGGCCCGCGCCGGCACGCTCTATCTGTCGGGTCTCGCCGACACGCCGGTGCCAACCCAGGCCCGGCTCGCCCGCCTGCTGGCGGATGGTGGTGGCGAGGCGCGGCTGGTGGCCTCCGCCGACCGCGAGCTGCGCGATCTGGTGGCCCAGGGTCTGTTCCGGGAGGACCTGTTCTACCGGCTCAATGTGGTGTCGATCCGGCTGCCGCCGCTGCGCGAGCGGCTGGCGGATGTGCCCGACCTTGCCCGCGCCTTCCTCACCCGCGCCACCCGCGAGGGCCTGCCGGAAAAGGCGCTGGACCGCACCGGGGCGGACGAGCTCTCGGCCTGGACCTGGCCGGGCAATGTGCGCGAGCTCGAGAACCTGATGCGCCGGATCGCCGCCCTGCACCCCGACCCGCTGGTGGGCGCCGAGACCATCCGCCGCGAACTGGCGCGCGAGAAGGTAGCGCCGGTGCCAGTGGCGGCGACCGGAGACGACGCCGACCTCGAAACCGTTGCCTATGGCGCGATCCAGCGGCTGTTCGCCGAAGCCCATGCCGAAGGCCGACCGCTGGCAGACCTGCATGACCAGGTGATCGCGGCGGTGGAACGCCCGCTGTTCGAGCTAGCCCTGCGCGAGACCCGCGGCAACCAGATCCGCGCCGCCGACATCCTCGGCCTCAACCGCAACACCCTGCGCAAACGGCTCCAGACCCTGAACATCGACGCCGGTGCCACCCGGAGCTAGGTGGGCGGCGCGGAGGCGGAACGAGGCGCCGCCCCTGCCCGCAACGCCGGACCGCGCGGCTCCTGCCGCGCCCATGGTGCGGACGATGCGCGGCAGGAGCCGCGCGGTCCAGCGGGCCAATCGATATGAAGCAGCGCCTGCCCGACCGCCGTCAGGCTTTGGAGCAAATCGCTGGAGCGCAGCTGCTCGCAGCTGCGCCAGCGACGCGCAGCGGCGCTGCAGGCTGCGCGAAACTCTGATTTCAGTGCACTTCGTGCGGCGCAGTTGCAAGCAACTGCGCTCCAACGGGCCGAGAGGTTGTGCTGCCGGGCTTCAGTATGGCGTTGTCTGCAGTCTGGCGCGGCGGGAGCCGCGCGGTCCAGCGGCCCGCCTTACAGCATCAGGCCGACAGGGTTTTCCAGCAGGTCCTTGAACGCCGCCAGCCAGCGCGAGCCGACGGCGCCGTCGACCCCGCGGTGGTCGCAGGTGAGGGTCACTGTCATGACCGTGGCAATCGCGAGGGCGCCGTCCTTCACCACCGGGCGCGGCTCGCCTGCCCCCACCGACAGGATGCAGCCCTGCGGCTCGTTGATGATCGAGGCGAACGACTTGATCCCCATCATGCCGAGGTTCGAGATCGAGAAGGTGCCGCCGGTATAGTCTTCCGGCATCAGCTTGCGGGACTTGGCCTTCTCGGCCAGCACCACCATCTCGCGGGAGATGGCCGACAGGCCCTTGGTCTGGGCGGCGCGGATCACCGGGGTGATCAGGCCGCCATCGATCGCCACCGCCACGGCGATGTCGGCATTGTGGTGGATCAGCAGGCCATCGGGCGTATAGCTGGCATTGGCCTCGGGCACCCGGACGCAGGCGAGCGCGGCGGCCTTGATCACCAGATCATTCACCGACACCTTGACGTTCTGCGACGCCGCAGCGGCATTGAGCTGCTTGCGCAGCTCGAGCAGCCGGTCGATCTCGATGTCCACCACCAGCGGGAAGTGCGGCACATCGCGGAAGCTGTCGGTCATGCGCCGGGCGATGGTGCGGCGCATGCCATCCAGCGGCACCACGTCATAGGTGCCGGGCGCATAGGGCAGCGGTGCGGCGCTGGCGGGCGCAGCAGCTGCGACCGGTGCGGCTGGCGCTGCCGGAGCCACGGGCGTGGCAGCCGGCGCTGCGGCGGGGGCCCGGCCCATGGCGGCCTCGACATCGGCCTTCACGATCCGGCCATTGGGGCCGGTGCCGCTGATGCCGGCCAGGTCCAGGCCCGCACCCTGTGCCAGGCGGCGCGCGAGCGGCGAGGCGAAAATCCGCTCGCCGGCATGGGCCGCAGCAGGCGCGGCCGCGACGGGTGCCGGGGTGGCAGGTGCCGGGGTGGCAGGGGTGGCAGGTGCAGCCGGGGCAACCGGGGCAGCCGGGGCAACCGGGGCAGCCGGCGCTGCCGGTGCCGGAGCTGCAGACGCGTCATCCTCGCCGGCGATGCGGGCGATCACGGCATTGACCTTCACGCCCTGGGTGCCCTCGGCCACCAGGAGCTCGAGGACTTCGCCCTCGTCCACCGCTTCCACTTCCATGGTGGCCTTGTCGGTCTCGATCTCGGCGATCACGTCGCCGCTCTTGAGCACATCGCCCACTTTCACATGCCACTTGGCCAGCACGCCCTCCTCCATGGTGGGCGACAGGGCGGGCATCAG
>JAIXTH010000218.1 GCA_027484265.1 Alphaproteobacteria bacterium | reverse complement strand
TTCACGTCGAGGCAGGGGATGATGCGCACTTTGAGGGTCATGGCGGAGGGCGGGCCGATCACTGGAGACAGGCGGGCTGTGACAGCCCGCCCCGCTGCTGGCAACGGAGGCTGGCAGCCGCTAGCGCACCGCGACTGCCGGGGCGGGCAGCGCCGCTGCCGGACCGCCGAAGCTGGTGGGGGCGGGCTCGAGCACCCGCAGGCCGCGCGGGCCGACCTCATTGATCGCCAGCGCCCGCTCGGCCACGCCATCGCGGAAGCGGAACGCGCCGTCCACGCCAAAGAAGCCCTGGGGGGTGCCGATCGCCGCCGGGGTGATGCCCGAGGCATCACCATTGCGGGCAATCCGCACCAGCAGCGCGGTGGCGTCATAGGCCATGCCCGCCAGGCGGGTGGGCCGCCGCCCGAAGGCCTGCTGGAAGCGGGCTTCGAAATTGGCGCGCGTCGCCAGATCCGGGGTGGGGAACCAGCCGCCCAGCAGCCGCGAATCCTGCAAGGTCGCCGGGTCGTTCCACAGGCCGGTGCCCAGATACCGCACCCGGGTGACCGAGGCAGTGGTGGTCGACAGCGTCTGGGCCAGCGCCCGCACGGTCACACCCTGATCCGGCATGAAGATGCCGGTGGCATAGCGCGGCCCGCCACTGGCCAGCGTCGCAGCCTGGCGGGCGGCGGTCTGCAGCGAGGCAGCGGTGCGCTGGGCATCATAGCGGGCCACACCGGCCACCTGGATACCCGCCGCCGTTGCCGCTTCCTGGGCAGCAGCCTCATAACGCTCGCCGAACCGGTCCTGCGGCACCACGATCACCAGCCGCCGCACCCCTTGGCCCGCTGCATAGGAGATCACCCGCCGCGCCTCGTCCTCGGGCAGGAAGGTGAGGACATAGACCCCGCGCCCGGCCTCCGAGGTGTCGGCCGAGAACGAGAACATCGGCACATTGTTGGCCCGCGCAAACGGCGCCACCGCCAGCGTGCCGCTGGCAAACATCGGCCCGAGGATCACATTGGCGCCGCTCTGGAGAGCCAGCCGCGCTGCGGCGGCGGCTTCCTCGGCGGTATCGCCGCTATCCTTGGGCATCAGGATCACCGAGCCATCGCCATGCTCGAACAGGGCCAGCTCCGCCGAGGCCTGCAGGGTGGAAGCTGCCTCGCGCACCCCGGCGTTGGGGCTGGAGAAGGGGGCCAGGATCGCGATCCGGAACACCCGGCGGCCATTGAGATGCGCCGGCGTCACCTGGGCATTGGCCGGCACCCGGAACTCGGCCGTGCGGTCTGGCTGGGCCTGGCCCGGGCGCGGAGCGGCCGTGGTGGTGCCGGTTGTGGGTGTCTGCGGTGCAGCGGCCGGACTGGCGCAGGCCGCCACGAGACCGGCCAGCACAAGCACACCCGCCCGCAGCTTTTGCCACAGGCGTGCGGAACGGTTAGGGGCACAGGCAGGATAGGGGCTCATGGCGCGACAGATTTCCAGGCGATCGACAGACGGACAGGAACCTACCGGTACCGGCGCCCGTCCGCAATCGGCTACCGGCCCTTTGCTGTGGCTGGTTGCCACACCGATCGGTAATCTGGGCGACATGCCGCCCCGTGCGGTTGAAGTGCTGCGCAGCGTCGACCTGATCCTGGCCGAGGACACCCGCGTGACCCGCAAGCTGATGGCCGCCTTTGGCGTGGCCGGCCGGGTGGAACGCTGCGACGAGGCCGCGACCGAGCGGGCCGCGGCGCGGGCGCTGGAGGTGCTGGCCGCCGGCGGCAGTGTGGCCTTCACCTCCGATGCCGGCACACCGGGGGTCAGCGATCCCGGCACCCGGCTGGCGCAGGCGGTGCTGGCGGCTGGCCACGAGGTACGGGCGGTGCCGGGGGCCTCCGCCGTGCTGGCGGCGCTGTCGGTCAGCGGCCTGCCGAGCGAGCGGTTCGCCTTCCTGGGCTTCGTGCCGGTGAAGCCCGGGGCGCGGGCCACGTTCCTGTCGGCAGCAGCAGCCCTGCCCCTGACGGTGGTGCTGTTCGAGACCGGCCCGCGCCTCGCGTCCGGGCTGGAGGCGATCCTGGCCGCCTTCGGCGACCGCGAGGCCTGTGTGGCCCGCGAGCTGACCAAGGTGTATGAGGAAGCCTGGCGTGGCCCGGTCTCGCAGCTGCTGGAGCGGGCCCTTGCCGGAGCGCCGCGCGGCGAGATCGTGATCGTGATCGCGCCGCCGCCCGAGCCCGGGGACAGTGCCGATGCCGCCGATCTCGACGGGTTGCTGGCGGCCGCTCTTGCCCGCCTCAGCACGAAGGAGGCCGTGGCCGAGGTTACCCGTCTGACGGGTCTGTCCCGCCAGACGGTCTATGCCCGGGCACTGACCCACCGGGCCAAGGCCTAGGTCTGCGCCGCACCCGGCCGGTTGGGCAGACCCGCCTGCGTGCGGTGCTTGACCCCGCATCCGCCACCGGCCACCCCGCCCCGCATGGCCCGCGAGATCGTTATCCAGCTGAAGGACGTTGCCCTGACCCGGGGGGCGAGCCCGGTGTTTGCCGGGGTCGACCTGACCTTGCGCCGGGGCGAGCGCGCCGCGCTGGTGGGCGCCAATGGTGCGGGCAAGAGCACGCTGATGCAGGTGCTGGCGGGGCGCCTCGAATTTGACCGGGGCGAGCGGGTGCTGGCCACGGGCGCCTATGTGGCAGTTCAGAGCCAGGAGGCGGACTTTGCCGGCTTTGACAGCCTCGCTGCCTATGCCGCCGCCGATATCCCGCCTGACCGCGACGAGGCCACCCGCCTTGCTCTGGCCGCCGCCGAACTGGATGCCGTGGGCCTCGACCCCACACGCGGCACCACGGGCCTCTCGGGCGGGGAGGCGCGGCGCGCCTCGCTGGCCCGTGTGTTCGCCGCCGACCCGGATCTGCTGCTGCTCGACGAGCCTACCAACCACCTCGATATCCTCGCGATCGAGGCGCTGGAGAAGCGGCTGAAGAGCTTTGCGGGCGCCGTGCTGGTGGTCAGCCACGACCGGGCTTTCCTCGGCACCATCTCCACCTCGTGCCTGTGGCTGCGGGCCGGGAAGGTGCGGCGGATGGATGGCGGCTATGCAGGCTTTGAAAGCTGGGCCGCCAGCATCGAGGATGCCGAGCGCAAGGCGCTCGACCGGATGGACCAGAAGCTGGAAGAGGAAAACCGCTGGCTGGCCCGCGGCGTCACCGCCCGCCGCACCCGCAATGAAGGCCGCCTCGCGCGGCTGATCGCGCTGCGTTCGCAGCGCAAAGACCAGGCAACGCTGGTGCGCAAGGACCGCGCCGACCTGGTGGCCGAGGCCGGCCAGGCCTCCGGCCGTCTGGTGTTCGAGGCCAAGGCGGTCAGCAAGGGGTTTGGCGATGCCCCGCCCGTGATCCGCGCCCTGGACCTGCGCATCCTGCGCGGCGACCGGATCGGGATTGTCGGGCCGAATGGTGCGGGCAAGTCCACCCTCCTCAAGCTGCTGGTGGGGGACATCGAGGCCGATAGCGGCACTGTCCGGCGCGGCACCGGCCTGACGGTGGCCTATCTCGATCAGTCGCGCGACAGTCTCGATCCGGCGGCCACGCTGTGGGACACGTTCGCGCCCACCGGCGGCGACCAGATCATGGTGCGCGGGCGGCCCAAGCATGTGGCGGCCTATGCCAAGGACTTCCTGTTCGGCCCCGGGCATCTGCGCCAGCCCGTCGGCACCTTCTCGGGAGGCGAGCGCAACCGGGTGATGCTGGCGCTGGCGCTGGCGCGGGAGAGCAATCTGCTGGTGCTCGACGAGCCCACCAACGACCTCGATATCGAGACACTGGATGTGCTGGAGGACGTGCTGGCGGCCTATGACGGCACCGTGCTGCTGGTCAGCCACGACCGGGCTTTCCTGGACGGCGTGGTCACCTCGACGCTGGCGCCGCTGGGCGATGGGCGCTGGATCGAGACGCCCGGCGGCTGGAGCGACCTGGCCAGCCAGGGCCTCCCGCCCACTCTGTCGGCGGCCCGGTCCGCCCGCAAGGCCGTGGCGGCCGCCGCGACGCCAGACCCGGCCCCCGCGCGCGCAGCGGCCAAGCTGTCCTACAAGGACCAGCGGCGGCTGGAGCAACTCGATACCGAGATGCCGCGTCTGTCGGCCCGGCTCACCGAGCTGGAAACCATCCTGGCCGACCCCGCCCTCTACACCCGCGACCCGGCACGCTTCGAGCGCACCAGCACCGAACTGGTGCAGGTCCGCGCCAGCCTCGAGGCCGCCGAGCTGGACTGGCTCGAGCTGGAAGAGCGCCGCGAGGCTCTGGCGGCCAAGGGCTGATCCGGCTGTTTGCGGCAGCGCGGACGGATGCGCCTGCGCTACCGCGCCGCAAGCTTGCCTCGCCAGCCCGCCGCCGGTATCGCCCCGACCATGACCCAGACCGCCGCAACCGCCGCCGAAACCGCTGCCACGCCCCGCACGCCGTGCGCCCGCGCGCGGGCCGAGGGGCGGGTGCCATCGTTCCAGGACATCATCCTGACCCTGTCGGATTATTGGGCCCGGCAGGGCTGCGTGATCCTGCAGCCCTATGACACCGAAGTGGGGGCCGGCACGCTCCACCCCGCCACTACCTTGCGGGCCCTCGGACCCAAGCCGTGGCGGGCCGCCTATGTGCAGCCGTCGCGCCGTCCCAAGGATGCGCGCGATGGCGAGAACCCCAACCGGCTCGGCCATTACTACCAGTATCAGGTGATCCTGAAGCCGAACCCGTCCGACCTGCAGCAGCTGTATCTCAACTCGCTGTACGAGATCGGGATCGATCCGACCCTGCACGACATCCGCTTTGTCGAGGACGACTGGGAGAACCCCACCGTTGGCGCCTGGGGCCTCGGCTGGGAAGTGTGGTGCGACGGGATGGAAGTCAGCCAGTTCACCTATTTCCAGCAGGTGGGCGGCCTCGACTGCAAGCCGGTGTCGGGCGAGCTGACCTACGGGCTCGAGCGGCTGGCGATGTATGTGCAGGGGGTCGAGAACGTCTATGACCTTGATTTCAATGGTCAGGGCGTGAGCTACGGCGACGTGTTCCTCGAAAACGAGCGCCAGCAGAGCGCTTTCAATTTCGAGCACTCCGATTCCGAGATGCTCAAGCGCTGGTTCGGCGATGCCGAAGCGCAGTGCAGCGCGCTGCGGGCCGCCAGCCTGCCACTGCCGGCCTTCGACTGGGCCCTGAAGTGCTCGCACATCTTCAACCTGCTGGATGCGCGCGGCGTGATCAGCCCGACGGAACGCCAGAGCTACATTGCCCGAGTCCGTGACCAGGCCCGTGGCTGCGCGGTGCTGTGGGCCGAAACCGGCGCGGCCTGATCAGCAGCCCAATCAGCGGGCCGCATCCTCGGCAAAGGCGCCCAG
The DNA here is from genome assembly GCA_027484265.1 of Alphaproteobacteria bacterium. Lineage (GTDB taxonomy): Bacteria > Pseudomonadota > Alphaproteobacteria > Caulobacterales > Aquidulcibacteraceae > JAIXTH01. The sequence goes on along the minus strand of JAIXTH010000218.1, from coordinate 13,936 downwards.
CGGGGTCGGGGCGCCGGTGTTGGCGATCAGGGCCTTGCGGCGGCAGAAGCGCTGGAAACCGGCGGCGCCCATGCGCGAACCACCCAGGCCCGAGGCCTTGAAGCTGTTCTTCTCGGCTTCGTGGAACAGGCTGGTGAGGGCGGCGTCATTGAGGCTGACCGCCCCCGCCTCGATCTGGCGGCCAATCGCCTCCGCCTCCTCGATGGTGCCGGCGATCACGGCGGCGGACAGGCCATAGGGGCTGTCATTGGCGAGCGTGATGGCTTCCTCCACGGTATCGAAGCCCATCACCGGCATGATCGGGCCGAAGGTCTCTTCCCGCATCACGTCCATGCCATGGTCCACGTCCACCAGCACGGTCGGACGCAGCCACAGGCCGCCCATCTCCTCCACGGTGCCACCGGTCAGGACCCGGGCACCCCTGGCAACCGCATCGGCGATCTGGGCGCGCAGGATCTCGGCCTGGCGGTCGAAGATGATCGGGCCAATCTCACCCGCGGTGATCTCCGGCGTGTTCAGGCGGGTGGCGGCTGCCGCGGCCACCAGCCGTTCGAGGAAGGGGGCGAGGATCGACCGGTGCACATAGATCCGTTCGATCGACTGGCAGGCCTGCCCGGTGGACAGGACCGACCCGCGCAGGGCTGCGGTGACGGCGCGCTCCAGGTCGGCGCTGGCGGTGATGATCAGCGCATCCTTGCCGCCCAGCTCCAGGAAGGCCGGGATCAGGCGGCCCGCCGCCTGCACCGCCACCTTGCGGCCCGTGGCGACCGAACCGGTGAAGCAGACCGCGTCCACCTGGTCGATCAGCGCGGCGCCAGTGGCACCCGCCCCCTGCACCAGCCCGAACACCCCGGCCACGTCCGGCACCTGCGCCACCACGGCCATCAGCGGACTTGCAAAGCGCGGCGTGACCTCCGACGGCTTGAGCAGCACCGCGCAGCCCGCCAGCAGCGCCGGGATCGTGTCGATCATCGACAGGGTCAGCGGGAAGTTCCACGGGCTGATCACCCCCACCAGGCGATAGGGGACCCACTGCGGCGCATGGCGCATGCGGCCGTCGCTGCGACCCTCGGTCCAGCCCCGGGCCAGCAGGTGCGGGGCTGCCGTGCACCAGCCGCGGATCGAGGCCACCACACCGCGCAGCTCCTGCCCCGCGATCGCCAGCCGCCCGGTATCCACCGACAGGGCGGCCACGATGTCGGCTGCTCCTGCCTCCAACGCATCGGCCAGGCGCAGCATCGCGGCAACCCGTCCCTCGATCCCCAGCTGCTCCCAGGCTGGCTGGCCGGCCCGCAGCCTTGCGGCCTCGCGGGCAACGGCCCCGGCATCGGCGGGCGTGATCGCATGGTCGGCGATGCCGGTGCGGGGATTGCGGACGGGAAGGGATGTCATCAGGCCGGACCTCGTTTGTCCGGACATTTACAGGATCAACGCGGTGGCAGGCAAATCACGCGCACAACCCGGTTGCTGTCGCGCAGGCCACTCGCATCGCGGGTCCAGGCGCGCGGTTCCAGCGGTGCGAGGGGAGCGCCTGCCACACGGTCCAACACGGGCGCCAGATCCTCGATCACGGAATCGGCTGCCGTGGTGATGATCCGGCCGCGACGCGGGCTTTCGGCGATGGTGATGCCCAGAACCTTGCCGCGGGCGTCGAAGACCGGCCCCCCCGACATCCCGCCCAGCGACCCGTCCAGACCCCGGGTCCGACCGGTCTCGGCCCACGCCAGCGTGTTCTCGCGCCCGCGCCAGGCGCCCTTGGTGACCATCCGCTCGCGCCCGATCAGCCTGCTGACGGCTTCGCCGGGCTCGCCCTGCGGATAGCCGGCATGGAAGCCTTCGGCGCCGGGCACCAGATCAGCCTCGTCCAGGTCGAGGGCCAAGGGACGCGGGCCGTCCCCTGTCACCAGCACCGCGACGTCTGCCCGGTCGGATACCGACTGGATCGACGCCACGGCCAGCTGCTCCATCTGCTCATTCGCCAGCACAATATTCGGACAGCCGCGCACCACATGGCGCGCTGTCAGCCACAGGCCGGGCCCGACCGTGAAGGCTGTCCCGGTCGAGCCGGGCGTCACGGCTTCGGCAATCACATAGGATCCATCGTCGAATGGCGACGGCTCGGGCAGGGCAGTGGGGGAGGCCAGCGTATCGCCGGGCAGATCCGGTGCCATCATCCCGGCCGGACTGGCGGTATCGGCGGGTTCGCCCAAGCCTTCGCTGGCAGGTGGCAGCTGGTCCGGCATCCAGTCGGCTGACGGTGGCGCTTCGGACTCGCGGCCAAAGGCGCCCCACAGCGCCAGCAGGACCAGAACATAGAACAGCCAGTCGGGCACCTTCATGACCGTCGCGCCCTCGTCCCGTCTGCCCTAGCCGACCAGGGCGGCCGCCGTGAGCAGCGATGCCCCCAGCTTCACGCCCACCAGCACGGTTGCCGCTGCCATCTCGCCATCGGCGATCCGCTGGGGCAGGCCTCTCAGGATCATGTCGGTCACCCTGAAGGCCAGCAGCTGGAGGACGGCGGCGCCGATGCCCCAGACCAGGAGATCCACCAGCGAGTGCGCCGTAGCCAGGGCAACCGCCACCGGGATCGCCACGCCCACTGCAACGCCGGCCAGGCTCAGGCCGGCGGCCGCATTGCCCGCCCGCACCAGCTTGAACTCGGCATGCGGTGTCAGCAGCACATAAAGTCCCACGGCTGCGGCCCATACCAGCAGCGCGGCGGAGCCCTGCAGCAGGAAGTCCGGCAGGCCGGCGGCAAAGGCTAGAAGGGCTGGGTCAGTCATGACAGCTCCCGCAACAGGCGCCAACCGGGCGCTGATCAAGGCTTGGCTTCGACCTTGAAGCCGATTCGGCGGTTCCTCGCATCGGCCTCGGACGTGCCGGAGGCGTCCAGCGGTTCGGTCTCGCCATAACCGCGCACCCCCAGCTGGGTCGCGGCGACGCCCTTGCCCACCAGATAGTCGGCGACCGACTGCGCCCGCCGCTCCGACAGGGCCTGATTGGCACCATCATCGCCCAGCGCATCGGTGTGGCCGCCAATCTCCACCCGATAGCCCACGCAGCGCTGCGCCACTGCCGCCAGCGCGTCGAGCAGCGGATAGGAAGCGGGCGCAATCACGGCGCTGCCGGATTCGAAATTGATCACCCGGTCGGTCAGCAGGGTGGTGTAGGCGGTCTGGCAGGCCTCGGCCTCCGGATTGGCGCCCAGCGCGGAAGCGGCGTCCGGTGCACCCGGGACTTCGGTGCCGGCCACCGTGATGGCGTTGTTGAAGGCCAGCACGGTGCCGAGATGGGCTTCCTCTTCGATCACGGCATCGCGGCCGGTCTCGAAGGCGCGCTCCCGGGCGGCGAGATCAGGGGCGTCGCCGGCAAAGGTCAGCACGCCGTCCTCGAGCGTGGCGCCAGCAAAGCCGAAGCCGCGGGCACTCATGGCTGCGCTGGCCAGGGCGGGCCAGTCGGGGGCGACGGGCGCCTCGGTGGCTGTGGCCTGCGGGGCAGGGGGGGGGGCCACTGCCAGCCCGACCACAAGGCCGGTTGCGGCCACACCCATCAGGCTGGCCAGTCCAACGATCCCGGCTGCTACGGAGTTCTTCCGGCGCTTGTGTGCTTCGCTCATCTGCTCGTCTCTCCAGGCCCGTCCGGCATAGCCGCCCTGCACCGGCAGGTCACCCACTGGCTGCAGAATGGCAGCCGGTCGCTGGCGGGTTCGGGACCCCCGGCCCTCGGCGCGTCGCGGCCCGCCCGAGCCGCGTGAGTGGGGCCGCCGATTGACGCGAGCGTCACTTGGGGACACTACCTGTTCTCTATCCGGTAGTGCAGAGCCGCCAGCCTTGTCGTCAGACCCCAGTTCCCTGTCCCTTCCCGTTAATCCAGTTGCAGCTGAAGGTGACGGCGTGGCCGCCGCCGATCCCAGCCGGCGTGCCCAGACCAAGGCTGCCAACCGGGCGGCCATCCTGGAGGCGGGCCGGGCGGTGTTCTCCGAGCTGGGCTACGAGGCCACGACAGTGCGCGACATCATCCGCCGCACCCAACTGGCTTCGGGCACGTTCTATAACTATTTCAAGAGCAAGGAAGAGGTGTTTCACGCCCTGCATGATGATGGCGTGAACCGTTTCCGGCCGATCCTGCGCCAGGCCTACGAGATGGCGCAGGACCGGTTCGACGTGTTTCTCGAGACCGCCTATTCGGCCTATTTCCGCTTCCTGCAGGAGAACCCGCCACCGGGGGGTGCCGAGGCCAAGCCGGACTGGACCCGGGTGCGGCTCGACACGCCCGAGAGCCTCGCCCTCTCCGATGAGCTGTGTGAGTATCTGCGCCACTATGCGGGTGATGACGGGCCGCTGACCGGGGTGGATGCGGAAATGCTGGGGGCGGCCTGCATCGGCATGGCCCAGGAGCTGGGCGAGCGGATGCTGCGCGGGCGGATCGGACTTGAAGAGGCTGTCGCCTTCTGTACGAGATTCACCCGTGGCGGCGTGAAATCGATTCACGGCTGAACCGGACCCGCAGGACAGGAGGTCCGGACCTGCCACAACAGGGAGGGCTGCGGCCATGTCAGTTCAGAAAACGATCGTGCGGGCCTTGCTGAAGCTGCCCGCGCCCATGCTGCGGGCGATGGCTGGCGGCGGGCAGGTGGTGCGCGGCGGGCGTGTGCTGGACGCGCATTTCCAGTTCATCGCCGCCCAGGCTGCCAAGGTGAAGCTGCCCGATCCGCTGACGCCGGAGGTGGCCCGCCAGGGCACCGAGATGCTGACCGACCTGTTCGGCGGCGCGCGCGAGCCTGGTGTGGCTGTCGAGGAGCTGGTGATCCCGGCGCCGGAAGCCAGCCTGCCGGCCCGGGCCTACCGGCCGTCGCGCCAGGATGCGACATCGCCGCTGCTGGTGTTCTATCACTTCGGAGGCGGCGTGGTGGGCTCGCTCGCGACCTGCGACGCCTTCTGCACCATCCTCGCTGCCGTGACCGGCGGGCCGGTGCTGTCGGTGGATTACCGGCTGGCGCCCGAGCATCGCTGGCCCGCCAATCTCACCGATGCCCGCGCCGCCTTCGACTGGGCCCGCACCAATGCCGAGCGGTTCGGCGTCAGTGGTGGCCGCGTGGCCGTGGGCGGGGATTCCATGGGCGGGCACATGAGCGCGGTGCTGTGCCAGGATCTGATGCGCGATGGCGCGCCGCAGCCGGTCTATCAGCTGCTGATCTACCCGGCGACCGACCTGACGATGGACGGCGGCAGCATGGTGAGCTGCGGCGATGCCTATCCGCTCACCGCGGCCACCATGGCATTCTTCATGCACCACTATCTGCCTGAAGGAACCGACATGGCGCATCTGCGCCTGTCGCCGCTGAAGTCGCCGGACCTGTCCGGGCTGGCGCCGGCACTGGTGTTCACAGCCGGGCACGATCCGCTGCTGGATCAGGGCAAGGCCTATGCCGATGCGCTGGCTGCGGCCGGGGTCTCGGTTCACTATCAGTGCTTTGACGCCATGGCCCATGGCTTCACCGCCTATACGGGCGGCGTGCCTGCCGCGGATGCCGCGTGCCGCGTGATGGCGGGCTATGCCGGTCGGGCAGGCCGGGCGCGGCAAGCCTGATGGCGGACCCGGGACCGACTGCACAGTCCGGGGGTATCCCGGCCACCATGCAGGCCTTTGTGTGCCATCAGCTGAGCGACGATCTGTCCGGGACCGGCATGGCCGAGGTGCCCGTACCGGTGCCGGGGCCCGGCGAGGTGCTGGTACGGGTGCGCGCGGCAGCAGCCAACTTCCCGGACATATTGATGTGCCAGGGCCTGTACCAGTTCAAACCCGAGCCGCCGTTCGTTCCGGGCCTGGATGTGGCGGGCGAGGTGGTGGCGCTGGGGCCGGGCGTTGCGGGGATCGGCCTCGGCGCCGAAGTCGTGGGTGGCGCGCGGCTGGGGGGCTTTGCCGACTATGCCGTGCTGCCCGCAGCTGCCCTGCGGCCCAAGCCGGACCGGCTCGACTGGGCGCAGGCAGCTGCCTATCCCGCCGCCTATCTGACAGCCTTTGTGGCGCTGGTGCGGCGCGGGGGTCTTCAGCCGGGCGAGACGCTGCTGGTGCATGGTGCTGCTGGCGGTGTGGGCATGGCAGCGGTGGATCTTGGCCTGCATCTGGGGGCGCAGGTGATCGCCACTTCCGCCAGCGATGCCAAGCTGGATCAGCTGGTCGCCTATGGGGCCCACAGCGCCCTGAATGTCACCCAGGGCTTCCGCGAGCGCGTGAAGGCACTGACCGGCGGGCGCGGTGCCGATGTGATCTTCGATCCGGTGGGCGGGGATGTGTTTGACGAGAGCACCCGCTGCATCGCCTTCGACGGACGCCTGCTGGTGATCGGCTTCACCTCCGGCCGGATCGCGACTGTCAGCACCAACATGCCCCTGATCAAGGGCTTCTCGGTGGTCGGGGTGCGGGCCGGGGAGTACGGGCGCCAGTTCCCCGAGCGTGGGCGCGAGAACCTCGATGCGATCCACGCGCTGGCGCAGGCCGGTGCCATCCGCCCCCACGTCGGCGCCCGCCTGCCACTGGCCGGGACCCGCTCGGCGCTCGAGCTGCTGCGCAGCCGTCAGATCGTCGGCAAGGCCGTCGTTCTCCCCTGAGACCTGGTCCTTGGGGCCTGGTCCCCGATGACGGTGTCGCGCACCGCAGAAAGCCGCTTGACAGCGTTGGTGTGTTGCTATACCAATACACCCCAACGCTAATACGCCGGGTTCGTTCCCGGCCCGACAGGAGGCGTCCATGAGCCCACAGTGGCGCGATGACCAGCCGATCTGGCGGCAGATCAAGGATCGCATGCTGGCTGCCATTCTCGATGGCACCCTGCACGAAGGCGAACCTCTGCCCTCAGTCCGGCAGATCGCGGTCGAGTTCCAGGTCAATCCACTGACCGTGTCCAAGGCCTACCAGGAACTCGCCGATGAAAACGTGGTCGAGCGCCGTCGCGGCCTCGGCATGTTCGTCACCGGTGGTGCCCGCGATTCCATGCAGGCCCGCGAGCGCGATCTCTTCCTCACCAATGACTGGCCCGATATCGCGGCGCGCATCCGGCGCCTGGGCCTGTCTGCCAAAGAACTCCTGTCCAGGATCGAAGGGGCCGATCAATGACCGAACCAGTGAACCTTGTGGAAGCGCGCGGCCTCGCCAAGAGCTATGGACCCAAGCAGGCGCTGAAGCCCACCAATCTCACCATCCCGGCGGGTCGCGTGGTCGGCGTGATCGGCGCGAACGGCGCGGGCAAGAGCACGCTGCTCAACTGCCTGCTCGGTCTGTCGGCCTTCGATGGCGACCTGAGCGTCTGCGGCCTGCATCCCCTGCAACAGCGCGCCAGGCTGATGGAGCAGGTCTGCTTCATCGCCGACGTGGCCACCCTGCCGAAATGGGCCAAGGTGTCCGAGCTGCTCGACTGGGTCGAGGGCCTGCACCCCAAGTTCGACAAGGCCAAGGCCAAGGCGCGCCTGGCCACCACAAACGTGGGGCTGAACGCGCGCATCCGCCAGCTGTCCAAGGGCATGACCGTGCAGGTGCACCTCGCCATCGCCCTCGCCATCGACGCCCGCCTGCTGGTGCTCGACGAGCCGACGCTTGGCCTCGACATCGTCAACCGCCGTGCCTTCTACGACGCGATCATCCAGGACTTCTTCGACGAGACCCGGACCGTGATCGTGACCACGCACCAGGTGGACGAGATCGAGCCGATCCTCAGCCATGCGATCTTCGTGAAGGACGGCGAGATCACCCTCGATTCCTCGCTGGAGGAGATCGCCGAGCAGTTCCTCGCGGTGGATGTCGCCGAGGCCGACAAGGCTGCTGCCGAGGCCCTCAAGCCGATCTACAGCCGGGCGCTGCTGGGGCGTTCCACCTGCGTGTTCTCGGGTGTGCCGGCCGAAACCCTGGCCCGCTTCGGCGAGCCGCGCCGGGTTGGCCTTGCCGACCTGTTCGTGGCCCTGGCCAGCTGAGCGGAGACCGACAGCCATGTTCACCACACTGATGATGTCGCTGGCGCGCCGCCGTACGGCCCTCGCCGGCAGCGAAGGCAGCGCCTTCCCCCCGCCCCGGACCAACGGGGCCAGCCGCTCCCCTGCCAATGACGCAGGTCCGGGCTTCACCCTTCCGCCCCGCAACCTGACTGGAGGCGCACAATGAACCGGTTTCTCACCCTCGTCCGCAGGGACCTCGCCGACTATCGCGGCGCCCTGGTCTGGACCCCCGTTGTCGTCGCCGTGATTGTATTCGCCCTGGCGCTGGTCGCGTCGATGGCGGGTCGTTTCGATCCGGGCTTCAACCTCGACAAACTGGCCGCCGCTTCCGAGAGCGGACAGGTCCACCGTGACCCGGAGACCGGCCGCATCACCGTCCAGGACGAGGATGGCAGCCGGGTCACCGTCGATCCCGGACCTGATGGCAATGTCACCGTCACCGACGAGACCGGCTCCGTCGCCGTCGATCTGCAGTCGGACATTCAGCTGCGGGACGATGTGACACTCACATTCGATGGCGTGCACACGCCGGAGGAAATCAAGGCGGTGCGGACCGCGGGTGCCCTCGGGCCATCGGTCGGGGCCCTGCTGCCCCTTGGCATTGCCAGTGTGGTGGTGCTGTTCGTGTTCCTGGGCTCGCTCTATGACGAGCGCAAGGACCGGTCGATCCTGTTCTGGAAATCGATGCCGGCAGGCGACCATGCGACGGTGCTGTCGCGGGCCCTCACGATCGGTGTGCTGGGACTTGGGATTGCCCTGCTGGCCGGCTTTGCGCTGCACATCGGGCTGAACCTGATCACGTTCACGATCCTGGCCCAGCATGGCTTTGGCTGGTTTGGCCTCGATACGGTGGGTCTGATGCTGGAGGCCTGGGGTCTGATGGCCTTTGCCGCGCTGATCTATCTCCTGTGGGTTGCCCCGGTTTACAGCTGGCTGCTGTTCGCATCGGCGGCTTCGCCCAAGGCGCCGATCATTCTGGGACTTGTGCCGTTTGCGCTGGTTCCGCTCGCTGCGCTGGTTGTGGGGGTCTATAACGAGTGGCTGCTGGAGCCGGTGGCCCGGCTGACCGGTCAGCCGATGGCCGAGGCCTTTGGCATGATGGACTTTGAGCGCGAGTTCGGGCCGGACCGGCTGGACTTCGGCCCGATCCACCAGGCGCTGGCCCACAGTCTGACCCAGCCGGGCCTCTGGATCGGCCTCCTGGTTGCGGCGGGCCTGCTCTATGCCACCGCCGAGGTGCGGCGCCGCAAGGCCCTGTAGCCTCCGACCGCCTACCGACAGCCGGCCTGCGCCTGTCCTCCTCCCCAGCGCGGCCGGCAACTGGCGCCGCAGTCTCTCCCCGGGCTGCGGCGCCTTGCTTTTGTCCGGTGCGGTGCCCGCTTCCAGGGACGGCGTCGCGGGCTGCCGTGGGCAGATCGAAGAGGATGGCGCAGGTGCGGACAGGAGCCTCGGGCGGACATTTGCCCCGGCCCGGCCTGATCACGGCTGCACGGTCCGGGGCAGCAGGCTTACTGGCCCGGCGCTGGTGTGGTGGCAGGTGGCGGCGATGCGGGGCGCCCGGCCGGGCTGCCCGGCACAACGGGCCGCCCCAGCGCATCGCGCAGCACCGGCCCCTCGCCCGGGGCGGACGGGCTTCCGGCGGGCTGAGGTGCGCGCTGGGCACCCGGCTGCCCCGGAGCCGACGGCAGCGGGCCGGGGGCGGCACCGGCGGCACCGGGCGACGGGGGCCGGTTGGGCAATGCAGCCGGAGGCGCGGGTGCCCGCCCGGCGGCCAGCTCGGCCACAATCCGCCAGCCATCGGCTTCCAGCCGCCAGCTGGTGACATAATAGCCTTCCGTCAGGATCTGCTCGCCCCGCTTCACGACGAATATGCCCCAGGTGGTGCCAACCGGACCGGACGCCATGGCCCGCAGCGGGCGTCGCTCCAGGCGCAGCTCACCCGGGAAGGTGCGGAACCGGTTCTGGACCCCGGCCTGGCCGGGCATGCCGCCACCGTTGGAATCGAACAGGACGCCGTCATCCGACATCGCCGCCGCGTAGCCCACCAGCGGACCCTGGTCGAAGATCGCATCGGACAGCTGGCGGTCGATGGTCAGCAGCGTGGCGCTCTCGCCACTGTTGTTCGGGTCGCCTGAAATGGCGATGGCCGCCGGTGCCACCGGCTCGGCGATCGGTCCGGCCTCGTCCTCCGGCAGTTCGGGGATGGTCCAGCCCGGGGGCGGAGCCACGGCAGGGCCATCGGACGGCGGCGGCTGCGGCGCGGTGCCACCGCTCCAGCTGGGTTCGCTCTGGGCCAGGGCAAAGGACGGCACCAGCGCCACGCCGGCAACCACCGGCGCCAGTGCAGCCAGCGGCAGCAACCGGCGCACGGCCTTGCGCGCCCGGCTGACAGGGGACCGGGTCACGGCGTTCCTGCCGGGCGCATCATGCGCTGCTCGACCGGTACCAGCAGGTCCAGCGGCTCGCTGGCGAAGAATGGCGCCAGCTCGCGCGCAAACGCCGACAGGATCGGGCGCAGCCGCTCGTCGTCATACCGGGTGGTGATGCAGCGATCCACGCCTTCCGCCTTGATTTCCAGCACCGCTGTTCCGGGGCCGGTGATCACCTGCTTGGGCGCCGGGATCGCACTCGGTTGCCCCCAGATCCGGGCATTCTCGATCGTATCCACGATCGCCACTGCGTTGACCGGTTCCACTTCGGATTCGCCGGTCCGCAGTTCGCCTGCGGCGGGCACGTTCAGGATCCGCACTTCGGCGCGGGTCGGACTGGCCGCAGGGGTCCAGAAGCGTACCGAAAGGCTGGGCTCGCCCGCGGGGCGGAAGATGGTGATGCGATACTCGCCCCGGTTCCCGGCGGCCCGCACCAGAGGCCCGGTGGCGTTGAGCCGGTCGGCCACATCCGGCGTCGCAAACGGCACGCCGACCGGCCCGTTGGTGCACAGCTTCATCCGCGGATCGCCATACAGCACCTGAACCGTCGGCCCCGGATCGCCCGGAGGCCGGCTGATCGCCCAGAACAGGCCGCCAAACACGACCACCGCCAGGCCCACGATTATCAGGATGCGCTGAAGTCCACTCATGCGCTGATCAAACACCGTCTGCGGTGGCAGGATCAAGGCGTCGCGGCAGGCAGGCTGCAAAAAAGGGTGTGGTGAGACCCGGCCTTTACCGGGGCGCCGCGCTGTGAAACACCGGCCTCCCATGCCACAACCTGAGGATTGGAGCTGGTTCGAGATGGCATTTGCGGCGGACAATCTGGTCTGGATCGCCCTGCTGGTCGTGGTGGTCGTGTGCGCGGTGACCGCAGCCGTCCTGTCGCATCGGGTCGAGCAGGCCAGGGAAGCCGAGCGGGCGGCGGAATGGGCACGGCTGGATGCGCAGGATGCGGCTGACCCTGAATTCGAGATCCCGCAGGGGCCGGCGTCTCTTGAGGAGCTGTGGCCCTCTTGCGACTGGACGCCCGCCTCCGACGAGCTGTGCCCCGATTTCGACGGGCGGATCGACCCGGACCTGTCGGCGTTCCTCGAGTCCCAGGGGATCGATGTCTGGACCGCTACACGTGAGCGCCCGGAAGCGACGGCCTGGAATGTCGACCTGCCCACCGGTTTCTATGCGGTGGGCGGCCACCTTGATCTTGATCACTATGTCGCCCTCTACCGGCACCTTGAGGCCTTGCACCCCCACGCCCGGATCATTGGCACATTCGACTGGCTGCTCGAGCATCGTCTGATCAGCGAAGGCACCGTCGAGACCTTCGATCTGGAAACGCCAGGGCCCGACTGGCCGGCGGCGCTGCAGGCGCGCCGGCTGCCCGATGGCACATCCTTGCCGGTTTCACCGCGCGAACGGCTGCACCGCCGGGTCCATGCCCTTCGCACCGGTCGCGCGCGCCTGTCCTGGGACAGGCTGGCCTGTACCCTACACTGGACGGCGCGCAATCCGATGCTGCCCGGCTCGACCATCGGTCCGATCGCCGATGGCAGTGTGGATGACGTCATGCTGTTCTGCCTGACCGACCTGCCAGCTGGAGCAGACCGGCTTGCGGTGCTGCCGGTGCACAGCCGGCACGACCACTATGATCCGTTCGAGGCGAGCCTGATCGTGGAGCGCTTCGAGACACGCCATGCCCTGCGCCTGTTCGCCGTGGGGCACAGCTATCTGGGCTTCCTCAAGACCAGGGACTGGACCCCTGACGCGATCCCGCCACTGGTGGACGATATCCAGTTCCTCCTGGCCCACGACCCCGATCCGCCCGAAGTCCCGCCCACCAAAGCCATCACCGACTGGCTGACCGAGAACGACCACATCTTCCTCGCCTGCACCCCGGTGGTGCCGCATCGGTGAGCCAGGGCGCCCTAGCCCGTTCCGATCAGCGCACCGACCAGGCCGCGCGCCCGTTCGAGCGTGGCCACGTCCACTTCCCCGGCTTTCTGCGCGTGCCGCGCCTGCCAGGATAGCGACCGGATCTGGTCGCACTGAACAAAGCCGGTGATCTGGCAGCCGTCAGGCAGCTGGATCTCCGTCGGCCAGTTGCGCCCCTTCCGGGTAATGGGCAGGGCCATGATCCGGCGGGTCAGCTCGTTGATGGGTGCCGGAGAGAGCACAAGGACCGGCCTTCGCCCAGCTTGCTCATTGCCCGCCACCGGCCCCAGCTCGACCCACACAAGGTCGCCGGCATCCGGAACCCAGCCAGGCGCGGACGCTACCAAAGCTCATCACCCATCGGCGGCATCCGCTCCCACTCCGGGTCCGGGTCTGGTGAGTCGCCCCGCGCCACAGCGGCTCGCATGGCCGCCACCAGAGCATTGCAGTCCGTCTGTGCCCGGCGCAGGACCAGTTCGCCAGCGGTGGCGATGATCTCGATCTGGGCACCCTCACGCAAACCCGCCGCCTCCAGCGAGGCTTTCGGCAGGCGCACGGCAAGGCTGTTGCCCCAGCGGGCGACGGACGTCTTCATGGTGCTGTAGATACGTCGGATAGCCCCTCGAGGCAAGGTCGGCGCCGATCGCACCATCGAAGAGCCGCGCTGTTCCCGCCAGGGCGATAGCGCTGGATCAACGCATCCAGCAGCGGTCGCCCGATCCTGCGCTGGCGCGGGCATAAAGAAACCGCCGCCCGCAAGTCGCGGGCGGCGGTTCCGGTGTGTGGGCCGGGTGGCCAGCTTACTTCTTGTCGCCGTCCACGTCTTCGAAGTCGGCGTCGACCACATTGTCGTCGCCGGCACCGTCGGCCTTGGCGTCGGCTTCGGCGGCCTTGGACTGCTGCTCGGCATACATCACTTCGCCGATCTTCATGGCGGCCTGCATCAGGGCCTGGGCCTTCTGCTGGATCAGCTCGACGTTTTCGCCCAGCACGGCCTCCTTGGCTTCCGTGAGGGCGGTTTCGATCGCGCCCTTGTCGGCAGCGTTCAGCTTGTCGCCATACTCGCCGAGCTGCTTCTCGACGGTGTGGATGCCGGCTTCGGCGGCGTTCCGGGCTTCGACCAGCTCACGCTTCTTCTTGTCGGTTTCCGAATTGGCTTCGGCGTCCTTGATCATCTGGTCGATGTCGGCGTCCGACAGGCCGCCATTGGCCTGGATGCGGATCGACTGTTCCTTGCCGGTGGCCTTGTCCTTGGCACCCACCGACACGATGCCGTTGGCGTCGATGTCGAAGGTCACCTCGATCTGCGGCACGCCGCGCGGCGCGGCCGGAATGCCCATCAGGTCGAACTGGCCCAGGATCTTGTTGTCGGCCGCCATGTCCCGCTCGCCCTGGAACACCCGGATGGTCACGGCCGACTGGTTGTCGTCAGCGGTGGAGAACACCTGGCTCTTCTTGGTGGGGATGGTGGTGTTGCGCTCGATCAGGCGGGTGAACACGCCGCCCAGGGTCTCGATGCCGAGGCTGAGCGGGGTCACGTCCAGCAGCAGCACGTCCTTGACGTCGCCCTGCAGCACGCCGGCCTGG
>JAIXTH010000117.1 GCA_027484265.1 Alphaproteobacteria bacterium | reverse complement strand
GTGGGCGATATAGGCTTCGAATGCGGCGAGCGCTCCGGCCCTGTCGCCCCTGCGGTTCAGGCTGGTGCCCAGCTCCCGCCAGGCTTCGGGCGGACAGTCGGCGTGGCTGGTGGCAGCCTGATAGGCCGCGATCGCGCGGTCCTCATCCCCCGCACTGCGCCGCAGCCGGTAGACCTCGCCCTTGAAATAGCCGGTCACTCCGGGATCGCCGCCCGCTTCCAGCTGGGTCAGCAGCGCGAGGGTTGCCCCGAAGTCGCGTCCGCGCAGCTCGTCGCGCAGCCAGGCGGCCAGGAATGGCCGGATCATCGCCCGGTAGCGCGCCTCGCCCAGCTCGCCCGTGCCGGGCGCCGCCTCGAACCGGCCCTGACCCACCGGCAGGCTTGCCGCCTGGGTCTCGAGCGCTGTCAGCCGGTCCATGGTCAGCGGGTGGGTGCGGAACACCGAGCCACGGCTCTCGCTGCGGCGGACCCGCTCGTTGTCGCTCGACTGGTCCAGCCGGATCACCGTGCGCCAGATGTTCGCGGCGGCGCGCGGGTCATAGCCGGCAGCCGCCAGCCGCTGCTGGCCCACCGCATCGGCCTCGAACTCGAACTCGCGCGAATAGGCAAACAGGCTGGCAAGGCCGCCCAGATAGGCTGCCGTGGTCAGCACATCCACATAGCGCCCGTAGTCCACATAATTGGCGTCGAAGCTGGCGGCCGCCGAGGCCACGATGCTGAGCGCCAGCAGCGCACCCTGGGTGCGCTTGGCCGATTCCCACTGCCGCAGGGAATGGTTGCCGGTGAAATGCGCGCCCTCATGGGCCAGCACGAAGGCCAGCTCGGCCTCGTTGGATGCCCGCAGCATCAGGCCGGACCACACCTCGATATAGCCGTTCGGCATCACGAAGGCATTGAAGGCCGGGCGGCGGAACGCCTGCACCCGCACATCCGGGCAGTGATCGGGCACCACCTTGCAGGTGACCTCGCGCACATAGGACTGCAGCGCCTCGTTCTCGATCCGCAGCGCCGACCGCATCGCCTCGCGCTCGGCATCGGCCGAGGCGGTCCACAGATTGTGCTCCACTGACTGCGCCACCGGCCGGGCGCCAGGCGGGCGCACCAGCACGCTATCCTGTGCCGCAACCAGGGCCGGGCCGGCGACGGTGACGGCACCGAGGCACAGCGCCGCCAGAAGGCGCGCCTTCAGCCTCACAGCGGGGCATCCCTGAACACGGCACTCACCAGGGTGCGGGCACCGGCTTCCTCGCGCATGTCGTCAGCCGGTCCGGCGATGGCGAAGTTGAACCACACCACTTCACCTGTTTCCACCGAGACCAGGGAGGCCACCAGCTGCTGCTGGCAGGTCGGCAGCGAGGCGCCGGCAACGGCCGCCAGCATCACCACGGCCATCCGTCCGCCCGACGAGAAACAGCCCTCGGCATAGACGAACACGGCATAGCCAGCCTCGCTGTCCCCTGCCAGTGACCGCACCCCCTGACCGAGCGTGTAGTCGAACCGCCCCTGCATCGAGGGAAGGGTGAACCCGCCATAGTGGTGCGTCAGGATCGCGGCGCCCACCTGCTCGAACAGCCGGAGAACCTGGCCGGACTGGCCCCCCTGCATCGTATCAGGGTCGACCACCACGGTCCGGTATCCCTTGGCGCTGACCGCTTCCGAGATCGCCGTCAGGATATGGCGCTGGCCGGCCTCGCTCCAGTCGGCGCGTCGCTCGGGCGCGCCCACGGCCGTCAGGATCGACAGTTTGACGTCGGGCTCGATCAGGACCACCGGCGCGCCGGACGGGGGGCGCGCGAAATTGGTGGTCGTGCTTCTGGTCTGGGACGTGGTGCAGGCTGCCAGGGCAAGGCTGGCAACAAGACCGGCAACCGTTGCAAACCGCTTCATCCTGATCGCCCCCGCTAGATGTCTGCCGCACAACCTAACGACAGAGTGAGGCCGCGCAAGGGCGTTTTGCAGAGCAGGCGTATCCTGGGATGGAGGCATGAACCGTCAGACCGGCTTGGTGGACTGATACGGCTGGAATGCTGGGGTGGGACAGGGGACTGCCGGGACAAGGGCGTCAGCCGCCAGCGGAATCGACCGGCACCGGTGATCCCCGCCAGTGTGTGGCACCCCCTACGGGAGTCGAACCCGTCTTTTCAGATTGAAAATCTGACGTCCTAACCGATAGACGAAGGGGGCGTCGCCGGTGAGGCGGGCGCTATAGCGGGGCGTTCGCGCAGGTGCAAGCGGGTGCGGGCCGGTGCGCGCAGATGTTTGCGCAGTTCACGGGGCGGGGGCTGCTGCAGCCGGGCTGTCAGCTGGCGGGCGCGGCATCCACGATCTCGACATCCACGCCGTCGCCGCCGCGCCAGTCGTCGCGCTTGAGGCGCACCGCCACGTGCAGCCGCGCGCGCGGCTCGGCCAGGGCCGCACCGAGGGCCGTGCCCTCGCAGCGGAAGGCGGCGGCCCGCACCTTGGCCCCGCTGGGATCTTCCAGCGAGACCCGCAGATGCCCGCCGCGCATGGGTGTGGCGGCAAACGGGCGCATCGATGCCAGGGCAAAGGCCGGCTCCGGCCAGCCTGCCCCCCACGGGCCGATCCGCTCCTGCGCCTCCACCACCGCGACCGAGATGCTGTCGGCGCCGATCAGGCCGTCCAGCAGCAGGACCCCGGTGCCGCGCACCGCATCGAAGCCGCCCGCCAGCCGGGCCGACAGGTCGGCCCGCACCGCGTCCAGACGGTCGAACCGCGTAGTCAGGCCCGCTGCCATCGCATGGCCGCCGCCGGCATCGATCACGCCTGCTGCCATGGCCGCGCCCACGGCTGCGCCGAGATTGACCCCGGCCACCGAGCGGCCCGAGCCCTTGGCCACCGGGTCATCCGGGTCGGCCGAGCCCAGCACCACGGCCGGCCGCCCGAACGTCTCCTTGAGGCGGCCAGCCACGATCCCCACCACGCCGGGGTGCCAGCCGGGCCGGCCCACCAGCACCAGCGGCGGGTCCTCGGCTGCGACCTGTGCGCGGGCGAGGTCGGTGGCTTCCTCCAGCACCCCGGCCTCGATGGCGCGGCGCTCGGCATTGAGCAGTTCCAGCTGGGCGGCGAGGTCGGCGGCCTCGGCGGGGTCGGTGGTGGACAGGAGGCGGACGGCCAGCGAGGAATCGCCGACCCGGCCTCCGGCATTCAGGCGCGGCCCCAGTACCCAGCCTGCGGCATAGGTTGTGCCGGGGTTCTTGAGCGTGGCGGTGCCCGCCAGCTCCTTCAGGCCCGGCCGGTCGAGCCGCCCCAGCACCTTCAGCCCCTGCGCCACCAGCACCCGGTTGAGCCCCGTCAGCGGCGCCACGTCGCAGATCGTGCCGAGGGCCGCCAGATCGAGGTGCGAGAGCAGATCAAATTCAGCCGCCGGCCCGGCGAGTTCCGTCGCCTTCGCCGCCCGGTTCAGCGCCGCCACCGCCAGGAACACCACGCCAGCCGCTGTGAGATGTCCAAGGCCCGAGCTGTCGTCGGCGCGGTTGGGGTTCACCACTGCCAGCGCCGGTGGCGGGGCGCCCAGCATCAAATGGTGGTCGAACACCACGACCCCGAGGCCGATCCGCTCGGCCTCTTCCAGCGCCGCATGCGCCGCTGCGCCGCAATCCACCGTGACCAGCAGGTCGGTGCCACCCGCCAGGATCTTGCGCATGATGGCCGGGGAGGGGCCATAGCCGTCCTTCAGCCGGTCGGGCACGAACACATCCGCCTGCGCCCCCATCGCCCGCAGCCAGCTCAGCAGCAGCGC
>JAIXTH010000321.1 GCA_027484265.1 Alphaproteobacteria bacterium | reverse complement strand
TCGTGGTGCGCGGCACCCGCCTGCGCGACCCGTTGGGCCTTGGCGGGGTGGAGGCCGAAGCGGTGATGCCGCCGCGCCGCGCCTGAAACTGCCGTCAGCTGCTCGCCTGGCACGCGACCTGTCTTGGCAAGTGGCTTTACGTTTGCTTAAGCTTCGTTGACCGTCCGTTAAGGGCGGCTGCGGAGCGTTAACCATGTCGCTGTCCAGTCTGATCGCACCGGAGGTGCTCGCGGCCCTTGCGGCGGCGGCGGGCCCGGCTGCGCTGATCTGGGCGCCCACCGGGCGGATCAAGCGACTGCTGGCCGAGATCGAGGCCGCAGATGCGCTGGCTGCCGCATCCCGTCCCCAGGACCCGGCCGGCGAAGCAGCGATGACTGCCGAAGCCCCGCTGCAGGACGCTGCCTGACAGTTTGCCGCGTGCGCCAAAGCCGCTAGAAGCGGGGCCATGTTCGAACTCGCCATCCCTTTTCCGGAGTTCCTCAAGCCGGAGCTGTTCACCATCCCCGCCTTCAATGTGGCCGGGCTGGAGATCGGGCCGCTGGCCCTGCGCTGGTATGCGCTGGCCTATATCACCGGGATTCTGGCCGGCTGGTGGATCATGCTGCGCCTCGCCCGGCAGCCGGCCCTGTATGGCCTGGAGACCGGGCCGTTCAGCCAGGACGATGTGGACGACTTCATGTTCTATGCCACCCTCGGCGTGCTGCTGGGCGGGCGCGTGGGATGGGTGCTGCTCTATGCGCCTGATCTGATTGCCGAGAACCCGATGGCGATCCTGCGGATCTGGGAAGGCGGCATGAGCTTCCATGGCGGACTGGCGGGCGTGTGCCTGGCGGTGATCGGCGTGGCGCTGATGCGCAAGATCTCGCTGATGCGGCTGGCGGATTCGGTGGCGCTGGTGGCTCCGATCGGCCTGGGTCTCGGCCGGGTGACCAATTTCATCAATCAGGAGCTCTGGGGCCGGCCCACCGATCTGCCGTGGGCCTTCATCTTCCAGACCGACATCACCGGCCAGCCGCGCCATCCCAGCCAGCTGTACCAGGCGTTCTTCGAAGGGGTACTGCTGCTGGCAGTGGTGTGGTTCGTGGCGACCCGCCTGAAGGGTCTGCACCGGCCAGGTCTGGTGGCGGGTGTGTTCCTGGCGGGCTATGCCCTGCTGCGGATGCTGGCCGAGATGTTCCGCGAGCCCGATGCCGAGCTGATCGCGGGCCTCACCCGCGGCACGGTCTATTCGATCCCGATGGTGGTGCTGGGGCTGGTGTTCGTGGTGCTGGCGCTGCGGCGCAAGGCGGCCGCCGTTGCCCCCGCTTCGACCTGACCAGCCGCCTGATCAGGCAGCAGACCGGCCCGCCCCGACCCCGCTGGAACTGGAGCTGGTGGAGCAGATCGTCAGTGGCGGCCCACTGGGCATGGACCAGCTGATGCAGGCGGCGCTCTATCACCCGCGCCACGGCTATTACACCACCCGCACACCCCTCGGCGCTGCAGGCGATTTCATCACCGCCCCGGAAGTCAGCCAGATGTTCGGCGAGCTGGTCGGCCTGTGGCTCGCGGCGCGCTGGCAGGCGATGGGGGCGCCCGATCCGGTGCAGCTGGTGGAGCTGGGGCCGGGACGCGGCACGCTGATGGCCGATGCGCTGCGGGCAGCCCGGGTGCTGCCCGCGTTCAAGGCAGCGGTCCGGGTGCATCTGGTGGAGGTCAACCCGCATCTGCGCGCAGCCCAGTCCAGGGCGCTGGAGAGCTCCGGCATCGCGCCCGCCTGGCACGACGGCCTCGATGATGTGCCCCCTGGCCCGATCCTGATCATCGCCAACGAGTTCCTCGATTGCCTGCCGGTGCGCCAGTTCGTGCGGGTGGCCGGGCACTGGCGCGAGAAGGTGGTGGGGGTGCGCGCGGGGCGCCTTGTTGCCGGACTGGGGACCCCCGCCACCCTGCCGGATCCGGACGGGCGGCTGGCGGTGCTGCCTGAAGGCGCCGTGATCGAAGTGATGCCGGGCCTGGATATCTGGGTGGCGCAGCTGGCGGCGCGGGCAGCCACGGCCCCGCTCAGTGCGCTGGTGATCGACTATGGCAGCAGCCGGTCCGGACCCGGGGACACGGTGCAGGCGCTGTGGCGCCACACCAAGGTCGGCCCGCTGGACCGGCTGGGCGAGGCCGACCTCACGGCGCATGTGGACTTCGAGCGGCTGGTGCGCCTGGCCCGGGCTGCGGGTCTGGAGGCCGCCGGGCCTGTCCTGCAGGGCCCGTTCCTGATGGCACTGGGTCTGGAGGCGCGGGCTTCAACCCTCATTCGTGCAAACCCCTCCTGCACTTCCGATGTCATGTCGGCAGTGGAACGGCTGGCAGGAGAGGCGTATATGGGCTCCCTCTTCAAGGTGGCCTGCCTGTCCTCGCCCGGACTGGCGCCCCCGCCCGGGATAGACGGCACCACAGCCCCATGACCGATACCCTTCTGGACCCAGCCCGCAGCCAGGCATCTGGCGAGGGCGGCCTCACCATGATCCGCTCCAGCCTGATGGCCAATCTGGCCGGGGTCGAGCATGCCTTCTTTGGCCGCACCGGCGGTGTGTCGGAGGGCATCTATGACAGCCTGAATGCCGGCACCGGCTCGAACGACCGCCCGGAGGCGGTCGCCGAGAACCGCGCCCGGATCGCCGGCGCCATGGGTGTGACCCCCGAGCGCCTGCTGACCGGCTACCAGATTCACTCGGCTTCGGCGCAGATCGTGTCCGGCCCGTTCGAGCGGGAACGGCCCCAGTGCGATGCTCTGGTCACCCGCTGTCCCAAGCTGGCGGTGTCGGCGCTGTCGGCGGACTGTGCGCCCATTCTGCTGGCGGATTCCACCGCGCGGGTGGTGGCTGCCGTGCATGCCGGCTGGAAGGGTGCGCTGGACGGCGTGATCGAGGCGGCCCTCGAGCAGATGGGGCGGCTGGGCGCTGCGCCCGCGCGGGTCGTGGCCGCTGTCGGCCCCTGCATCGCCCAGGCCAGCTATGAAGTCGGCCCCGAGTTCAAGGAGCGGTTCACCGCAGCCGATGCGGGCAACGCCCGCTTCTTCGTGCCCGGCGACGGCGACCGCCTGCGCTTCGACCTCAAGCTCTATTGTGCGGCGCGCCTCCGGGCAGCGGGGGTGTCGGCCGTGGATGTGCTGCCGCACGACACCGTGGCGGACGAGGCGCATTTCTTCTCGAACCGCCGCCGCACCTGGCGCGGCGAGCCCGACTATGGCCGCAACCTGTCAGCCATCCGCCTGACGCGGTAGGTCTGGGGCCTCTCCGGTCCGCAGGCTGACAATGTGCCTTCTCATGCTGCGGTCACGGCGGCATAGAGCGGCAGACTGCGCCGTTCAGCTCCAACAGGACACAGCCCATGCCCTACGCCGCCCCGGTCCGTGATATCCGGTTCTCGCTCGACGTGGCGGGGCTCGATCAGGTTCTGGCGACCGGCGCCTTTGAGGACCTGCCGGATGATCTGTTGCAGGGTATCCTGGATGAGGCGGGGAAGCTGGCGTCCGGCGTGCTGGCGCCCCTCAACGCACCGGGTGACCGCCAGGGCTCGCACCGCAATCCCGATGGCAGTGTCACCAACCCGGATGGCTTCGCCGAGGCCTATCAGGCCTTTGTCGAAGGCGGCTGGCAGTCGGTGCCGTTCGATCCGTCCTTTGGCGGCATGGGCCTGCCGCGGGCCGTGTCGCTCGGGGTGCACGAGATGGTGCATGCGGCGAACATGAGCTTTGGCCTGTGCCCGATGCTGACCCTGGGCGCGGTGGAGGCGCTGGCGGCCCACGGCACCCCCGAGCAGCAGGCGCTGTACCTGCCCCGGCTGGTCACGGGCTAATGGTCCGGCACCATGAACCTGACCGAGCCGCAGGCCGGATCGGATGTCGGCGCCCTGACGGCGCGGGCGGAACCCGAAGGCGATGGCAGCTACCGGATCTTCGGCCAGAAGATCTACATCACCTGGGGCGAGCACCCGATGGCGGCCAACATCGTGCATCTGGTGCTGGCGCGCCTGCCGGATGCGCCGCCGGGATCGCGCGGCATCTCGCTGTTTCTGGTGCCGAAGTTCGTGCCGGATGCCGCTGGCAATCCCGGTGCCCGCAACGACGTCACCTGCATCGGCCTCGAGCACAAGATGGGCATCCATGCCTCGCCCACCTGCACCATGGCCTATGGCGAAGGGGTGCATACCGGGGCGGGCGGCGGCCGGCCCGGCGCGATCGGCTGGATGGTGGGCGAGCCCAACAAGGGGCTGGCGGCGATGTTCACCATGATGAACTCGGCCCGGCTCAATGTCGGCCTGCAGGGTGTGGCAGTGGGCGATGCCGCCTTCCAGAAGGCGCATGACTATGCCCAGGAGCGTCGTCAGGGGCGGGCCGAGGGCTGGACCGAGGCGGGCCCCAGCCCGATCTTCCACCATGCCGACGTGCGCCGCATGCTGATGACCATGAAGGCCAAGGTCGCGGCAGCCCGCACCATCTGCCACATGACAGCCGTCGCCGCCGACCTCGCCCGCACCGCCACCAGTGCCGAGGCCCGCGAACTGGCCCGCGCCCGCGAGGAGCTGCTGACCCCGATCGCCAAGGGCTGGTCCACCGACACGGGTGTGGAGATCGCCTCGCTGGGGGTGCAGATCCATGGCGGCATGGGCTTTGTCGAGGATGGCGGCGCGGCCCAGTTCTATCGCGATGCCCGCATCGCCGCGATCTATGAGGGCACCAACGGCATCCAGGCCATCGACCTCGTTTCGCGCAAGCTGCCGATGGAGGGCGGCGGGCCGGTGCGGACCCTGATCGGCGAGATGCGGGAGACTGTCGCTGCCTGCGCCACCAGCCGCTCGGAGGCCTTGAAGCTGATCGGCGGGCGCCTGTCCGCTGCGGTGGACGTGTTCGAGGAGGCCGCCGACTGGCTGATCCGCGCTCAGTCCGGCAATCAGAAGCGCGATGCCCTGGCTGGCGCCACCCCGTTCCTCAAGATCGCAGGCGATGTGACCGGCGGCTGGACCCTCGCCAAGGGGGCGTTGCTGGCCAATGACCGGCTGGCCACCCCGGGTGCCGATGTGGCCTGGCTGACCGCCCGGCTGTCACTGGCGGGTTTCTTTGCCGAGAATGTGCTCAGCCAGGTCCCGGGCCAGCTCGCGGGCATCACCGCCGGTGCCGACCAGCTGTTCGAGCCGGATATAGAGGCGCTGGCTGGATAGGATTCACCCCGCGAAGACCTGCCAGATACGCGCGTGCACTGCGGCTACGTCGCTGATCTGCTCGCGCGTGACGCCCGCATCGGCCGCCAGCCGCCATCGGTGCGCGACACTGTGAGGACGTCAAGAGCCGCCCAGTCGATCATGACCGCGCTCCCTTGCGGCCTGCCACCAGTTCGTCGATCGACCGGGCTGCCTGCGGCGCGAACAGGGCTGCGAGCCCGTCCTCACAGCGCAGGGCGATGGCTGCACGGACCATGTCTTCGATCGACGCGCTGCCCGACGCCTCCAGCCGCCGCCAGGTGCCATAGGATACGCCAGAGCGCGCTGCAGCTTCGGCCTGTGTCAGGCCCAAGGACTTCCGCCGCGCCCGAATCTGGCCACCCAGCCGGCAGGCAATTTCAGGAGCAGTCAGAAGCATTGTGCATATATGCACGAAATTGGTGCCAGGGGCAATCCAATTGCGCTTATATGCACAATCGTCAGAAGCTGGCCCGCAGCGCGAGGCGGACCGACCGGCCAGGGCGCGGGGCGATGTCCTTCAGGAACGAGGTGTGCTCGCGCACCTCTTCGTCGGTGATGTTGCTGGCTTCCACCAGCACTTCCAGCACCCCGTCATCGCCAGCGGGCTTCCAGCCCAGCCGGGCATTGAGGGTGGTCGCGCCATCGGTGGGCAGCTCGAATCCGGCCACCTCGTCCTGGTCCTCGGTCCGCACCGCCCAGACCCGGGCTGAAACCCCGTCGGCCTCGGCCTCCACGCCCAGCGTGGTGCGCAGCGGCGGGATGCGCGGGATCGGCCCGAAGCGGTCATAGCTGCCATTCACCCAGTCCACGTCCACGGTCGCGCTCCAGCTGGCACCGAGGCTCTCGCCCAGCGCCAGCCGTGCGCCGATCTCGGCGCCGGTCAGTTCGGCATCGCCCTGCAGGATGCGGTAGACCGGCAGCTCGTCCAGCTCCTCGCCGGTGGGCACATAGGTGGCAAAGCCGTCGAAATCGATCCGCCAGATGCTGGCCTCCAGCCTCAGCGGACCGCTGCGCCAGCGCACAGAGCCCTCCAGTGACAGGCCGGTTTCCACATCGAGGTCCGGATTGCCGATCTCGTAGCTGCCAGTGGCCAGGTGCGGGCCATCGGCGAACAGCTCGATCTCGGTGGGGGCCCGGTCGGTGCGCGACACCGACACCGTCAGCAGCAGCGCGTCGGTGGCCTCCCACGAAGCCGAAAGGGCCGCGCTGGCAAGGTCGAAGCTGCGGTCGGCGGCGGCGGTGTCATAGTCCTTGCGCTCGATCCGAAGGCCGCCTTCCAGGCTGAAGGCGCCGATGCTGACCCGCTGGACCGTGAAGATGCCAGCCTGTTCGATGGACACCGGCGGCACGAAGGCCTCGGCGCCCACGGCGGAAAAGTCATTGGCGCCGAGCTGCAGGCCGGTCAGGCCGGTCCAGCTGCCGATGCCGCTGTCGATGGTGGCCTGGCGCGCCTCGATCCGGGCCTCCCAGCCTTCATTGGCGAACACCGTTCCGGTAACGCCGTCCGGCTCGATCTCGGCATGTTCGTAGTCGCCGCCGGTGACGGCAAGATTCAGATAGGAGAAGGGGCCGAGGTCATTGATGCGCAGGCGGGCATCGGTGCGGGTCTGGGCGAGGTCGATGCGCACGCCGCCCTCTTCTTCTTCGCCATGGTCGTGGTCTTCCCCCTCGTGGTGGTGCTCGTGGCCGGGGATACCATAATTGCTGCCCTGGAAGCGCACCGACACGCCGCCTTCGATGCGGCCGCCAGCCCAACCGAGGCCCAGGGCCAGGGCACGGGAGGTGCCGCCGGTGTTCTCCACCGTGCCGCGCTCGGCATCGGCATCGGCCAGCCCCTCCATCCGCCGCAGCCGGTCGCTCTCGACAAAGCCGGGGATCGCATAGTCGCCGGTGGTGCGGCTCCAGCCTTCCGCACGCAGGAGAAGCGGGCCGCCGGTCCCGAAGGTCACACCGCCGCCATAGCTGCGGGCCTCTTCAGCCGTCGAGATGCCGCCAAAGGCCGAGCCATCGACCACACCGTCCACCGGGCGGGTGGGGATGGTGTCGGTCACCACATTCACAACTCCGCCGATCGCATTGCCGCCATAGCGCAGGGCCGCCGGGCCGCGCAGCACTTCGATGGAAGTGGCCTCGAGCCCGTCCGACGTGGGGGCATGGTCGGGCGAGACCGTCGAGGCATCGATGCCGGCGAGGCCATTGGAGAGCACCCGGATCCGGTCCTCGCCCAGTCCCCGGATCACCGGCCGCGAGGCGTTGGGTCCGAAGAAGGTGGCGCGCACCCCCGGCAGTCCGGCGAGCGATTCGCCCAGCGTGCCGCCCAGCGAGGTGATCACCGCCTCATCGGCCGGCATCACGGCCACCCCTTGCGCCACCCGGTTGGTGCGGTCTTCCAGGGCAGAGGCTGTGACGACAACCGTCTCGACTTCCGGGCTTGTGGCCGCCGCCGCGGCGGTGTCAGCTGCCAGCGCACTGGTGGCGGGCGTGCCGAGGGCCAGCATGGCGGCAAGGGCGGGGAGGGACACGCGCAGGGACTTGTTATGGTATATCATAACAGTGACGCCTAGCGCTCTGGCCGGACCGTGTCCATCGGCTGCTGCACGGAACTGGTGCTGATGTGATGGCCGCATGCACTGCCGTGCAGACTGTCCAGTGATCCAGCCGATGCGGGGCGGCTCGCCCTCAGCGACCAGTCACAAAGCGCGCGATCCGTTCCAGCGCCTGCTCCACCTCAGGGGTCGAGACCGCGAAGCTGAAGCGGATGTGGCGGGCGCCGTCCACCGGATCGAAGTCGACCCCCGGCGCGGTCGCCACCCCCGTGGCCCGTAGCAGGGCCTCGCAGAAAGCGAGGCTGTCGTCGGTCAGGTGGCCGATGTCGGCATAGATGTAGAAGGCGCCGTCAGGCGGCGCGATCCGGGTGATGCCCAGGCGCGGCAGTGCCTCCAGCAGGAGGGCGCGGTTGCGGCGGTAGGTGTCGAGATGCCCCTCCAGCTCATCGGTGCTGCCAAGGGCGGCGAGCCCGGCATGCTGGGCCAGGGAGGGCGCGGTCAGGAACAGGTTGCCGACATAGGCCCGGGCGCGGGCCAGCCGGTCCTGCGGGCACACCAGCCAACCCAGCCGCCAACCTGCCATCGAGAAGTATTTCGAGAACGAGCTCACCACCATCGCATCCGGCGCAAAGGCCAGCACCGACTGGGCCGGTTCCACATAGCTGAGGCCGTGGTAGATCTCGTCGGAGATGATGGCGATGCCGCGCCGCCGGCACACGTCTGCGATCGCCGCGAGTTCGTCTGCGGGGATGATGGTGCCGGTGGGATTGGCGGGGCTCGCGATGATCAGGCCCTGGGGCGCGGGATCGAGCGCCGCCACCAGGTCTGCGGTCAGCTGATAGCGGGTGCCGGCGCCGCAGGGGATCTCGACCGGCGTCAGGTGCAGGCCTGCCACCGTGTTGCGGTAGGCGACATAGCCGGGGCGGGCGAAGGCGATCCTGTCGCCGGGCGCGAACCGCGAGGCCAGCGCCAGGACGAGGGCTGGCGACGCGCCGCAGGTCAGGATCACCTGCGACGGGTCGAGCGTCACGCCATAGCGGCTGCGATAGAGGCTGGCGATGCCGCCGGTGAGGTCGGCGCTTTCCCAGTATCCCATCGGGTCGCGGTCCAGCACGGTGTGGGCGGCGGCGATGGCGGCGGCGGGCGCGCCGGTGGAGGGCTGGCCGAACTCCATGTGGATCACCCGCTGGCCCTGTGCCTTCATGGCATGGGCGAGGCGGCTGATGGCGATCGCGCGGAACGGTTCGATCTCGGCAGGCATGATAGGCAGGCTCCCCGCCGACCCGATGCGGGCGGGCGGGGAGCGAGGCAAGGGCTGTGAGCAGGAGCGGCCCGCTGGCGGCCGAAAGCTCAGCCGCGCAGCACAGCCGGCCAGTTGCGGTTGGCCGCGGCGATATGGCCGGGAATGTCGGCCTCCCAGCGGCGCTGGATGTCGCGGTTGTAGTTCAGATAGAGGCGGCCATCGACAATCCGCCAAGCCTGGGGATCGACCCCGGCGGTATAGCCCTGCGACACCGCCCAGGCGCAATAGCCGCCATATTGCGGGGCATAGCGTGCCGGGGCCGCGACGAACGCATCGCGGTTGGCCGCCGTCGAGAACCGGAACTCCGCGCCTTGATGGCGGGTCGTGAACTGTGCCTGGCCCTGCACCGGGCGTCCGGCCCGGAAATAGGCCACGGGGTCATAGCCGCGCAGGGCGAGGTTCGAGCCCAGCGGGGTCCACACCGGCGCCCTGTCGGCAAAGGCCGCTCCAGGCAGCAAGGTGCCGGACAGGGCCACTGGCGCGGCCAGGAGGGTGGAGAGCGAGAAGGCGCGGCGGGACAGGTTCATGGCAGGTCTCCAGGGTTCCTCCTGCGGGGGGCGTCAGCGGGGAACAGCGTGATGCCCGGGATTACGCAGCGTGCAGGTGCTGGTTACAGATGCGGCAGGGCAGCACGAAATCCGCCCCGATCGCGGGCACTGCCCGGGCAGGCCGTGACGTACGGGCAACAGCCACGGCCTTGTGATCACCCGCTACTGTGCAAGCACCTCGACCGCAGGGCGGCGCATGCCTATCGGGCACCGTGAGCCGGACTGTGACCGGCCTGTGACATTTGGCCGTGCCGCCTCAACTATAACAGGCACGCGCCGGGAGGACCCAGATGACCGCATTCCGCATCAGCAAGCGGGCCATGCTCATGGCTGCTTGTGCTTCGGCCGCTATCGCCACCCCCGCCTTCGCCCAGGAAGCCCCCGGCACCTCGGCGCAGGAAGAAGAAGTGGTGATCGTGAACGCCACACGGCGCGCAACCGCGCTGCAGGCGACCCCGGTGGCCGTGACCGCGGTCAGCGCCGCGCAGCTCCAGGACGCCGGTGTCCGCGACATCCGCGACCTGACCCAGCTGGCGCCCTCGCTGCAGGTTCCGGTGTCGGAAAGCTCGGCTTCGGTGACCGCCCGGATCCGCGGCATCGGCACCCAGGGCTCGAACCCCGGCCTCGAAAGCTCGGTGGGCGTGTTCGTCGATGGCGTGTACCGCGCCCGCAACGGCGTCGCCTTCGGTGACCTCGGCGAGCTGCAGGCTGTTGAAGTGCTGCGCGGCCCGCAAGGCACCCTGTTCGGCCGCAACACCTCGGCCGGTCTGATCAACGTGACCACCAAGCGTCCGCAGTTCGAGTTCGGCACCAGCGGTGACGTGACCTTCGGCAACTATGGCGCCTTCGGCATCGGCGCGGGCATCACCGGCCCCCTGAGCGATGACCTGGCCGGCCGCGTCTATATCGCTGCCCGCTCGCGCGATGGCTATGTCAACATCAACCCGGGTGCTGCCGACCGCAACGAGTCGCACAACCAGGCCTATATCTCGTTCCGCGGCCAGCTGCTGTGGCAGCCGCGCGAGGAAGTCAGCGTGCTGTTCATCGGCGACGTCTCGTCGCGCAAGGAAGCCTGCTGCGCCGCCGTGGTGTTCCGCCCGGACAGCCGCCCGGTGTCGACCACCGCGATCCTGAACCGCATCGTTCCCGACGCCCTGGCGACCCGCAGCGGCATGGAGAGCTTCGAGTCGCGCGCCAACCGCAGCTATGACCAGTCGATCGAGGATCGCGGCCTGTCGGTGGAAGTCGACTGGGACCTCGGCTTCGGCACCCTGACCTCGGTCACCGCCTGGCGGAACTGGAAGTGGGTGTACGGCCAGGACGCCGACTTCAACCGCGCCGACGTGCTGTACCGCGACATCGGCGAGAAGGCCGGTAACGAGTTCACCACCATCACCCAGGAATTCCGTCTGGCCGGCACCGCCGGCAAGCTCGACTGGCTGGTGGGCGCGTTCTACTCCGACGAGACCATCGACCGGATCGAACGCTTCCGGATCGGCAGCGACTATCAGGCCTATATCGGTGGCCTGCTGGCCGGTGCCAACGCCCTGGTCCTGCCGGTGCGCGGCGGGCCCGTGTCGCTGGAAACGGTGCCGCTCGGCTTCCTCGCCACCGGTGCCTTCGGCATCGCGCCGGGCAACATCGCGGGCTTCACCGCCGGCGGCGGCACCAAGGACGAGTTCAATCAGCAGTCCACCTCGATCGCGCTGTTCACGCACAACATCTATAACTTCACCGACAATTTCTCGGTGACGCTGGGTCTGCGCTACACGGCCGAGGACAAGGACTTCCGGGCTGACTACGGCACCACAGGCAACGGCGCCTGCCGGGCTCTGGAAAGCCGCTTCGGTCTCAACCCCACCGCCGGCATCGCGCCGTTCGGTGCCGGTGCCATCGGCGCGGCAGGTGCGCTGTGCGCGCCGTGGATGCGTTCGGCGCTCGATAACATCGATCACCGTCAGGCCAAGGAAGAGCGTGAGTGGTCGGGTATCGTGTCGGGTTCCTACCGCGTGACCGACGACATCAACACCTATGCGTCCTACTCGCGCGGCTACAAGGCCGGGGGCTTCAACCTCGACCGCGCCTTCAGCGACACCACGGGTGGCGTCCCCACCTCTGTTGTGATCGGCACCACGGTGGGTGCGCAGACCGTCCGCAACCCGGACACCTCGTTTGCACCGGAAACCGTCGATGCGTTCGAAATCGGCATCAAGACGCAGTGGCTGGATCGCCAGATCACCGCCAACTTCGCGCTCTTCCACCAGACCTTCGAGAACTTCCAGCTCAACACCTTCAACGGCATCTCGTTCGTGGTGACGGCGGTTCCCGAGGTGGTGGCACAGGGTGTGGAAATGGACTTCGTGGTCCGTCCGGACGCCCTTGAAGGCCTGACCATCACCGGCGGCGCGGCTTACTCCGACACCCAGTACACCAACAATCTGGGCTCGGTGGCCGATCCGCGCACGTTCCTGGGCCAGAACCCGAACCTGTACTTCATCCAGGACCGCCAGCTGACCAGCTCGCCGGAATGGACCTTCGGCGGTGCGGTGAACTACGAGACCGCGGTCAATGAGCGGGGCACCCTGCTCAAGACCTACCTCGATTTCCGCTATGTCAGCGAGTACAACACCGGCTCGAACCTCGATCCCCGCAAGGAGCAGAACGAGTACACGCTGGTGAACGCCCGCGTGGCCCTGAGCACCGCGGACGAGCGCTGGACCCTCGAGGTGTGGGGCCGCAACCTCACCGACGAGCGTTACGCGCAGATCACGTTCGATGCGCCGCTGCAGGGCGACTCGCCGCAGCTGGTGTCGAACGGCGCCGGTGGCTTCGTGCCGCGTCCGATCACCAGCCAGCTGGGCGCCTTCGTGGGCGAGCCGCAGATGTATGGCATCACCATCCGCTGGAACCACTGATCCAGCTTCTGGCCGCCAGGCCGGACGGGAACGGGGGCGCTGCTGCTGGCAGCGCCCCTTTTTTCGTGGTGCTGGCAGCAACCGGGCGCGCTGCCCGTGCGTATCGACAGCCATGACAGCTCTGATCCAGTCCCTGCGCGCCCTCACCGCGCTGCTCGCCTTCGCCCTTGTCGCCGCCTGCACCGCCTCGGGCAGCACGCCCGGACCGACGGCGGCATCACAGCCTGCAGTGACAGCGGAGGCCCGCGCCGGTCTTGCCACGGCCGTGTTCGCGGGTGGCTGTTTCTGGTGCATGGAGAAGCCGTTCGATGAGCTGCCGGGCGTGGTGGCCACCATCTCCGGCTATACCGGCGGCACGCTCGAGCGCCCGACTTACCGTGATGTCACCGCCGGCAGGACCGGGCACTATGAGGCGGTGGAAGTGGTCTATGACCCTGCCCGGATCACCTACGACCGCCTGCTGGAAGTGTACTGGCGCCAGGTGGATCCGTTCGATGGCGGCGGCCAGTTCTGCGATCGCGGCGACAGCTACCGTCCCGCCATCTTCGTCGGCAGCGACACCGAGCGCGCCGCAGCCGAAGTCGGCAAGGCAGGCCTCGCCACCCGTTTCGGCGGCCAGCCGATTGCCGTGGCCATCCTCCCCAAGGCCACATTCTGGCCCGCCGAGGACTATCACCAGGACTATTACCTCAAGAACCCGGCCCGCTATTCCTTCTACCGCTCCGGCTGCGGCCGCGACGCCCGCCTGCGCGCGGTGTGGGGTGGGTAGGCGGCCTGTGCTGGCAACAGCTGAGGCGCGTGCGGTGCTATCGTGGGGGACCCATGGTTTGGCGAAATGACACAGCTGTGATTGGGCGCAATCGCATAAGATGTTTATCGATATACATGTCTCAAGGGTGGGGCGCCAAAGGTCGCGAGCGGCTCTGATCAGGGGCTCCCAAGAATGCTCACATCGAAATCCTGCGCGATCTGCGTTGTCGGCGTCTGCAGCTTGCTCATGCTTCCCGCCATGAGCTGGGCGGACAGCCCAACTTCGTATCCGGTCTTTACGGTTGGTATCGAGCGTGCGGAGGATCAGTTCAGGCTCGATGTGTCTCTTTCCTGGTGCCCCAATAATGATGAAGTGCCTGCATTCAGAATGCCACTGGCAGCGAACGGCCTCCTTTTACAGGATAGCAATGGAAATCAACTGCCGTACGCAAGCGAACAAAAAAGTGGAAGAATAGAGGTTTGGACTGCGCCAATTCACGGGCGGTGCCTGCGCGTGAGTTACTCATTGGATCGTCCGATCCGTGAAGGCTCTTTCCCGGCATTCACCCGGCTCGCTATGTCCGGAGATATCTCTGCGACGTCGGCAGGCCTCTTTCTTTCGTCACGTCAGCTGTTGCCCATTCCGATGGGGCCAGGGTCCACCCCCTATAGGCTGCACCTTGAGGCGGGCTCCGATCTTGAGCTTGTTTCCACTGCTGCTGTGGAAGGACAGATTGGGTCCCTGCGGGCATCAGGCTTCGCTGCCGTCGCTTCCGGCGCGGGCGGGCGGCTCGTTCCGATCTCTCGCACGACGCAGATCGCATTTCTGACCATGACTGACGCACGCCAACGTGTTGTCATCTCCCAGCTGGAGCAGCTTGATCACTACATGCGTGCCCGGTTCGGCCATGACGGCGGCGCGTTCACGCTCATCGCGACAGACATGCCGGAGCATTTCACAGGCCCATGGTTGAGTGGACTGGGGCTCGGCGCCACGGGGGCCATGATTGCATTCTCGGAGCCGGGAGATGCGCTTGGCCTGCGATGGGGGGCTGCGCATGAGATCTGGCACCGGGTGATCCCGTTTGCGCTCGTCGCGGACCTGCCTGATGCCGACTATCGGGCACAAGCCTGGTTTGTCGAAGGTGCGACCGACTATCTCGCCATCAAGAGTTTGGTCCTGACCGGCTCCATCACGCTGGATCAGGCGGGCTCAATCCTGTCCAGACAGGCGCGCGAACATGCCAGCTCGCCCGTTCGCACGCAGCCGGCCGACCAGATTGCAGCCCGCTTCTGGACCGACCCTGCGGCTCAACGGTGGCCCTATCTGAATGGCGGCATGATCGCTGCCGAAATCGATCATCGGATGATGCGGGCGTCGGGCGGAACGCGACAGATCGAGGACGCGATTGCCTTCATGGCCCGAAGCCCGGACCGCTCCAGCCAGCAGCTGGGCCGACGCTTGCAGGAGGCGGTTCTGGCGGTTGCAGGCGTGGATGTATCCGACCTGGTGGCGCAGGCCACCCAGGGGCCACCGATCGAGGTGCCCGGCAGCTTGCCAAACCTGTGCCTGGCCAGCACGCAACAGACGGTGCCGGTGTTCGAGCTGGGGTTCGACATCCACAGCATGCTGGATGGTGATGGTACCTTGCGGTCGGTGACCGGCCCGGCCCGCGCTGCCGGGTTGCGGCCCGGGCTGCGACTGGTGCGCAACACCACAGTCAACCGCTGGGATGCAACCGCGCCGGTGGCCTGGCTGGTGGATACCGGGGCAGGGCAGACTACGGTGTCATGGCTGCCTGCCAGCGACCGGATGGTCACGGCCCGGGTCTTCGAGCCCATCCCGGGCTGCCGGCCAGGCCAGAACCAGCCTGACAGATCAGCTGTGCCGGGTGAACTCCACAAGCTCGAAGGCGCTGGCGAGGTAGCCGCCGACGACGCCGCGTACGAAGATGTGGTCCGGGTCGCGGGTCACCCAGAGTGAATAGGCCGGGTGGCCGTTGCTCATGTCGCCGAAGGCAATGTGGTGGCAGTCGAAGGTGCCGGCTTTCACGGTGATGGTCTCTTCGCCGATATAGGACAGCGACGAGGTGGTGGTGGCGAAGGCCGGGCCGTCGGCGCCCAGATGGTGGGTGGAGTAGAGCAGGTTGTTCTCGAACCGCCGCACCCCCGGTCCCTCGGCAAACGGATAGCGGGCCACCAGCCAGGCGTCGGCCTGCACGGCATGGGTGCCGAACCCGCGCAGGGGGCGAGCGATCGGCCTTGTCTCGTGAAACTTGCCGCCAGCTCCGTCATTCAGCGCCTCGACCCAGCTCAGGCATTCGGCCTGGGTGTCGGTGAAGCGGTACCAGCCGTGGCCGGCATAGCGGCGGTTCACCATGAGGCGGACAGCGGCGTCATGCGGATGGGAATCGCCATGGGCCGACTGGATCAGGTCGCGGGTGACGTGACCCTCCTCGTTCTCGAGCTCGGTATGGGCCTGCAGGACCCGCAGGCCGTCGTCACCCCGGGTGATCGAGAAGGTCTCATAGCCCCACAGCGCCTGGTCGGCGGGGCGGTCGGTCTTGAGATAGTCGATACGGCCGGTGCAGCGGGCGAGGGGGGTGAATGTCCGGGTCATGGGCCTGCCTGATCGAGTGGGTGCCGGGGCGGTAGTCCTCTGCCTACCGCATCCGGCAGACGGTGGGCAACGGCCAGGCGCGGGGCAACGGCTAGGCGCGGGGTGCCGGGCCAGCTGTGCGGTGTGGCCGCGCCCCGAGCAGGGGCTGCAGCAGGCAGCCGGTGACAAACCCGGCCAGGTGCGTCTCCCAGGCAATCGGGATGAAGCCCGACACCCGCGCGCCCGCCGCCAGCACCACATTCAGACCGATGAACACCGCTGCAATGCTGGCCAGCGCCATCCAGGTCGCCCGGTGCGCCCCCCGCCGCGCCCCCCGCCGCGCCACTGCCACCAGCAGCGCGCCATACAGGCCCGACAGGGCGCCGGAGGCCCCCATCATCAGGAGCGTTGAATGCGGGTTCAGCAGGATGAAGGCCACGGCGCCCCCTACCCCCGACAGCAGCAGCAGGGCGACCACCCGCACCGCCCCGTCCAGGCCGCGGCCCATCAGCCGCTCGGTCACCGCCCCCACTGACAGCAGCATCACCATGTTCATGGTGAGATGGATCCAACCCGCATGCAGGAACTGGTGCGTCAGCAGCGGCAGGGCCAGGGCCTGCGGCGCCCCCGCCTGCAGGGCTGCCTCGACCCGCGCCGGCTCGAGTGCCAGCCGCGTGATCAGCTGCGGATCGGCGGCTGGCTGGCCCACCGGCACCAGCAGATGCATCACCACCATCCCGAGGCCGAACAGGCCGATCCCCCAGGGCCATGCTTCACGCGGGGCAGGGGCCGGTGGCGGCGGCGGGACTGTGTCTGTCACGTGGCCCGCACCAGGGCGGCCTCGACCAGCTCCATCCGGTCATTGCCGAAATACATGTCGGTGCCGTCCACGAACAGTGTCGGCGAGCCGAACCCGCCGCGCGCCATCAGCTCCTCGGTATTGGCCAGCAGGGCATCCTTTGCCGCCTGGCTGGCGGCGGCCGCCAGCAGGGCATCCGGGTCGAGCCCGGCCGTGACGGCACAGGCGGCGACCTCCTGCGGCTGCGAGATGTCGCGGTCGGCGCCCCAATAGGCCTCGAACAGGGCGCGGGCATAAGGCTCGAGCCGGTCGTGCTCCAGCGCATGGAAGCAACCGCGCATGGCCATGACCGACTTCACCGGAAACACGCTCGGCCAACTAACCGTCACGCCAATCAAACGCGCCCAGTCCTGCAGGTCCTTGGCCGCATAGCGCGCCTTGGCGGGCACCGGATTGGCGCGCATCTCATAGACCGCCTGATTTACCTTATTGAAAACTCCTCCGACTAGCACTGGTCGCCAGACGAGGTGTGCGGCTGTCTTCCGGGCCAGGGGCACAACCCGTTCAAATGCCAGGTAGGTCCACGGACTCGAACAGTCGAAGAAGAACTCAAGCCGTTTTGCCACGTGCGCCCCCGATTCTGTCCCGGTCTGAAACAGTGTTTCGCCGGACAGGTCAAAGCAAGGGCGTCTGGTGTGCCGGAAGGGGGAAATCGCCTGTGAGGGGAGCGGACAGAGGGGACGTGAGAATGGAAACCATGTTGGCACAGAGGTTGCAGGCATTGGGGCACTCACAGTCCGGAAGGAGTGAACACATGTCCTCAGCTGTCCCGGCCGTTCCGGCCCAGGGCCTCGACCGCAAGCGGATTGCAAAGGTGGCTTTCGGGCTGTCCGGTGTGGCGCTGGCGTGCGCCGCACTTCTGGCTGCCGTGCCGGCCCATGCGCAGAGCCGCGGTGGCTATGCCAACGAATTCAGCCGGCCCTACGGCATCAATCCTGGCGACGAGACCCGTCCCTATGATGCCCGCACCCGCGACCTCAATGGCAACCGCGTCATCATCAACGGCCGCATCGTCGTGGCCGACGATCTGTCGACCCTGCCACTGGGTCTCTACAATGCCGACAGCTCGGGCATTGGCTTCTCCGGAACCGGTACCGCGATCGGCAACCAGCTGGTCGTGACCACCCAGGGCAGCTTCAACACCGTGATCGTCAACTCCACCCAGGTGAACAACGGTGACCAGACCGTGGTCATCGGTGGCACCGTCCAGCAGCCGCCGCGCTGCACCGCACCAGCCACATGCCCGACCAGCACCGGCGGCACAGTACTCAACGGGGGGCTCGACTTCTGATGTCCAAGTTCATCGCTTCCGCGCTCTCGCGCTTCAAGATTCCCGCGCTCGCCGTTGTCGGCGCGGCAGCTCTTACCGCCTGCGTCTCGCCGGTGGCCGGCCCCGGCGGCAACTATGCCCGTCCGATCGGCAGCGCCCCGGTGACCGCCAATCCGACGCCTTACTCGGGCGCTCTGGTGTGCCTCGCCAATGTGGCCCGCTCCAACAACATCCGCGGTCCGCGGATCGCGGTGGGCCGGATCCTCGACTACACCGGCAAGTCCGACTTCGAAGGCGGCCGCCAGATCACCCAGGGCGCCTCGCTGATGGCGATCTCGGCCTTCGCCAAGGCCGGTGCCCGCCTGGTCGAGCGCTTCGACACCTCGGTGTCGGAACTCGAGCTGAAGTATGCCAACAACCGCCTGATCGGCGATGAAGGCACCGACTTCCGCCGCATCCTGGCCGGCCAGGTTCCCGGATCGGACTTCTATCTGATCGGCGGCATCACCGAACTGAACTACAACATCCGTTCGGTCGGCACCGACACCTTCATCGGCGACCGCGATCCCGATGACGGCAAGGGCATCGTGAATGCCAAGCTGTATGTGATGAACGTGGGCCTCGACCTGCGCCTCATCGACACCCGTACCCTCGAAGTGGTCGATGTGATCAGCTATCAGAAGCAGATCATCGGCCGGGAAGTCGGTATCGGCTACTTCCAGTTCTTCGACGATATCACCCTCGACCTCGGTGTCGGCGGCCGCTCGCAGGAGCCGATCCAGCTGGCGGTGCGCTCGGTGATCGAACGGGCCGTGGTGGAGATGATGAGCAACATCTACGGCGTGCCGAACGCTGGTGGCTGCGTGGGCGTCGACCCGATGGGCTCGATCGGCACCACCGGCGCCTTCGTGCCGCGCTCGGAAGGCACCGCCAACAATGGCGAGGCCCGCGAGAACCCGAACGCCTGGAACGACCGGCGTGACGGCGGCCTGCGCGGCCGCAACTAAGACCCGATCCTGACAGGACCGGCCGTGCCCACACGGGTGCGGCCGGTCCCGTCACGCCGGCCCGCATCGCGGCAGGACCACAGCAGGCAACAGGACCTGCGGCCCCGCATCCGGCCCCCCGGCCCCCCCGGCAGAAGCCGTTCTCCCAGCAGAAGCTGACACAAGGACCCTGCGCCCCCACCGGCCGGCGCGGATGAAGAGGTCCTGCCTGGTCGGTCCAAAGCTCCGGAGCAGGAGGAGCCTGGGTATGATGAAGCGT
This sequence comes from Alphaproteobacteria bacterium, assembly GCA_027484265.1. Taxonomy (GTDB): domain Bacteria; phylum Pseudomonadota; class Alphaproteobacteria; order Caulobacterales; family Aquidulcibacteraceae; genus JAIXTH01. The sequence goes on along the minus strand of JAIXTH010000321.1, from coordinate 5,772 downwards.
GTTTTCCTTGCGGGCGCGTGTGCCGCTGCCCTCACCCTTTTCGCCGTTCCCGCCAGCGCCCAGCAGGCGCCCGGCTGCGTCGCCGATCCGCTGGCGGCAGGCTGCGCTCCGCTGCTGATCGACGTCCTGCAGGTCCAGAACAACGATGTCAGCGCCACTGTGTTCATCAATGGCCAGACCATTGTTGTCACCCCCGATCCGACCAACGGCGGTCCGAATGAAGTGACCGCGACGGCGATCACTGCCCTCGCCACCGGCATCGGCAACAATCTCACCGCCCAGTCCCAAGGCGCCACCGCCATCCAGGGTACCGCGACCCAGGAGCTGAACGGCAATGTGACCGCCTTCAGCACAGTGGTCACCACGGCCCCGGTGCCCGGCGTGATCACCACCGCCACCAGCGCATTCGGCAACACCGCCCAGGCGGAGGCCTGCTGCGGCGGCATGGTGGTCGGTTTCAATCAGACTGTGAGCGCGGGGGGCTTTGCCATCACCGCTGACAGCTGGGTCTCGACCGTGCAGGGGCTCGGCACCCTGTCGATGTCCTCGACCGCTTCGGCCAATGTGGTCGGCGCCAGCGCCACCAACGGCCCGATCACCCTGGGCGCCGCTCAGAGCAATGGCGCCACGGTCAACAGCTGGTCGCGCGGCGAAGCGTGCTGCAACACCGGCTCGATCACGGTCGGCTCCACCGCTGCGGCCAATGCCGTGACGACATCGAGCCAGACGGCCACCGTCTACGCGGGCGTCACGCAGGTCAACACGGGCTTTGTGTCCAGCACGTCGGACCATTCCACCAATAGCGGCCGGGTGATCACGTCGGCCACACAGGCCACCGGCAACTCGGCGACCCTGTTCAATCAGTGGGGCTATACCGACCTGCGCGGCACCCAGCAGAACCAGAACGGCATCCGCGCCGAAGGCTATCTGACTGCCAACAACTATGTGGACGCCGCCACGGCGGGTGCCACCGGCCAGGCCAACAGCGCCATCGTGTCCTCGCGCGGGTCCGACGCCCTGATCGATCTGGACCAGTACAATGGCTTTGGGGGCGGCGTGGAAGTGATCGCCCAGTTCAACGCCGCTTCGTCCTCCGGCGGTGTCGGCCTCGCCACCGCGACGGCGGCCGGCAACTCGATCACCGGCTATGTCTGCACCAGCTGCGGCCAGGACCAGGTCAAGATCGAGGGCTATACCACCCAGGTGAACGACGCGAACGTCACGGCCTTCACCGTCATGGGCGCCGGCACCTCCGGTACGCTGGTCGGCCAGGCCACCGCAGTCGGCAACACCGCCAACTTCATCGCACAGCGCGGCTCGCAGTAATCATCGGCCGCGTCTTCCGGGACACGACAGGGCGGGCAGCCATGCCCGCCCTTCATACATCGGGGGACGACTTGCGGGGCCGCCCGCGCGGCGGATACACACTCATGTAGATGGCGGCAGCGCTAACCTGCTCGGGCGTCAGGCCGTATTCTTCGGCAAACTCTGCCTCATCGACACCTTGTGCCATCAGGCTGGCCACAAGCCGGACGGGAAACCGCGTGCCGCGCAGCACGGGCTCACCACCGCAGACCCCCGGAACCCGCTCCACCAGGTCCTCGCGCGACCGCTCCAGTTCCAGGCGACGCTGCTCGACTTCGGCTGCAATCCGTTCCAGGTCCAGGTGGAAATTGTAAAGCTGGAACCGCCGCGCCCCGGACCGGAATGCCTTGCAGACGCCTTTCCGGATCTCACGCTTGAGGTCCACAGTACACTTTGTGACCATCGGGCCAATGCTGGCCAGATAGATCACATCCGGCTCAACCAGCATCCTTGATTTTCCGACAATGTGCTCCTCAACGACGCCCTGTTCCATCTCGCGATAGATCCAGGCCCGCTTGGCGTGGGACAGATAGGAGGCTTCGAGTACCGAAAAGCGGTGTGTATCGTCGTTCACAGGTTCCTCGATAATGATTCTGTATCGAGGAATGATTATCATACTGTGCAGTCCATTGCAAGCAACTCTACCGAAAATGTGCAGCCTTGAAATTGCGTCAGTGCCGTGACACAGCGGTCAGGCAGATTGCAAGGGGGTACCTTTGTACTTTCTGATTGACGAGAGCCTGCCAGCTTCCCTCGGGCGGATGCTCGAGGCGCGGGGCCACACGGTTTCGCGGGTCATCGAAGTTCAGTGGCTGGGTCGGCAGGCGCCTGATTTGGAAGTCTACCGTTTTGCCTGCGAGAATCGGGCGACGGTTATCACCTGCAACCGTGCCCACTTTCGCGATCTGTTTGAAAACAGCCCGATCAGGACTTGCGTGCTGGTGGTCCCACAAGTCTCCACAAGGCCGCTCAACAGGCTCGTTGGTGTTTTTCTCGACGAGTTTGGCGATCAGCTGGAGGCTGCGGATGGTCATTGGTTCTGGGAAGTGGATGTGGATGGAGGTGCACGGCAGGCGAACGGGTAATGGCGCGTGGGCACAGTCATGCTTCCGGCTTCGTGGTGCACTTGTTCTTGGTCAGTCTCCGCGCTAGAGCGCACCTCCCATTGGCCACGGTCCGGTCCGAACCCGGACAGCGGCCTGCGGACAGACCCGACCTGCCAGTGACAGTCTGGGTCCGCCATCAGCATCCACCATGCCAGCCCGTGCACAAAGCATGAGCCGAGCCATACCGGTCCGAAGCCATGAACCGCCGCCCCTCCCGTGGCCGGGACAGCCAGTCCCTCGGCCCTACCCAGCGCCAGCTGCGCGCCAGCGAGAACATCCGCCATATCCTGGTGGAGGTGCTGGCGCGCGGCGATATCCGCGATCCTGCCCTGGTGGGCGTGCCGGTCACCGTGGGCGAGGTGCGCATGAGCCCCGATCTCAAGCATGCTGTGGCGTTCGTGGCAGCCCTGGGCCAGAAGGATGCTGGCGAAGTGGCGGCTGCCCTGAACCGGGCGGCCCGCTATCTGCGCGGTGAACTGGCGCGGCGGCTCGATTCCAAGTTCACCCCGGACCTCAAGTTCGTCGCCGATGGCTCCTATGACGAGGCCATGCGCGTGAATGCGATGTTCGACGATCCGCGTGTCCGCCAGGACCTCGGCTCCTGATCCAGCCCGGCTGTGCCGGTCCCTTCACTCCAGCCAACCCGTTTCGAGACCCCCCCGTATGGCGCGCCGCAAGAAAGGTCAGGATGTCCATGGATGGATCGTCCTCGACAAGAGCCTGAACCTCACCTCCACCGATGCCGTCACCCGGGTGCGGCGGCTGTTCGATGCCCGCAAGGCCGGACATGCCGGCACGCTCGACCCGCTGGCCACCGGCATCCTGCCGATCGCGCTGGGCGAGGCCACCAAGACGGTGGCTTGGCTGATGGAGGCCGACAAGTCCTACCGCTTCACCATCGCCTGGGGCAGCTCCACCGAGACCCAGGACCGCGAGGGCAAGGTGACCGCCACCTCCGACGTGCGCCCCACCCGGGCAGCAGTGGAGGCCGCGCTGGCCGGGTTCATCGGCGAGATCCAGCAGGTGCCGCCAGTCTATTCCGCCATCAAGGTGGACGGCGAGCGGGCCTATGATCTGGCGCGTGACGGCCAGACCCCCGAGCTGCAGGCCCGCACCGTGGTGCTGTTCGAGGCGGCGGTGGTGGATGCGCCGGATGCCGATCACGTCACCATCGCCTGCCGCTCTGGCAAGGGCTTCTATGTGCGGGCACTGGCCCGGGATCTGGCCCGGATGCTGGGGACCGAGGGCCATGTCAGCGACCTGCGCCGCACGGCGGTGGGGCCATTCCGGGAAGATGCTGCAATAGGACTGGAAAAGCTGGCGGAGTTGTGCTCTACGGGCGCCGCGTCCGAAGCCCTCATGCCGGTGGAGACCGCGCTGGACGACATCCCGGCGCTGGCCGTCACGCAGGACGAGGCTTCACGGTTGCGGCAAGGCCGCGGCATCGTTCTTCTGCCCCATCAGGCCGAAGATCTGCGCGCCAAGCGCAGGACCCGCACTGTTTCCGGCGAAGACATGAGCCGTGCAGCGCTGGCGATGCTGGGTGACCAGGCCGTTGCCATCGGTGACGTGCGCGCTGGCCGGTTCGATCCGGTCCGTGTGTTCCAGCTGACGCCCGAGGCCTGAGCGCCGACGGCCCCAAAACGAAAGAGATCGTCGATGTCGATCACCGCCGAGCGCAAGGCTGCGCTCATCGCCGAACATGCCCGCACGCCGGGTGATACCGGTTCGCCGGAAGTCCAGGTCGCAATCCTGTCGGAGCGCATCTCCAACCTGACCGGCCATTTCAAGACCCACAAGAAGGACAACCACTCCCGTCGTGGCCTTCTGGCTCTGGTGTCGCAGCGCCGCTCGCTGCTGGACTATGTGAAGTCCCGCGACGTGGCCCGCTACCAGGCCATCATCGAGAAGCTGGGCCTGCGCCGCTAAGGCGTCTGGTTCCACACCCGAACGGGGGGCGGCGCGGGGCGCCGCCCTTCGCACATCCGGCACCTGCCGGAGACCCTCCGGCCCCTGCCGGAGCTCATGGATGGCCGGCACCCGCCAGCCATCAACCGAACGGGCCGCGCGCATGGGGCGCACGGCCACAACGTGGCACCGGGAAGGCCCGGCCCGCCACAGGGATGACAGATGTTTGATATCAAGACCGTTTCGATCGAGTGGGGTGGGCGCACGCTGACCCTCGAAACCGGACGCATGGCCCGCCAGGCCGATGGCGCCGTACTCGCCACCTACGGGGACACCCAGGTGCTGGCCACCGCCGTGGCCGCCAAGAGCCCGAAGCCGGGCATCGACTTCTTCCCGCTGACCGTGAACTATCAGGAAAAGTTCTATGCGGCGGGCCGTATTCCGGGTGGCTACTTCAAGCGTGAAGGCCGTCCGACCGAGAAGGAGACGCTGGTCTCCCGCCTGATCGACCGTCCGATCCGCCCGCTGTTCGTCAAGGGCTTCAAGAACGAGACCCAGGTGGTGCTGACCACCCTGGCGCACGATCAGGAAAACGATCCGGACATCGTGGCGATGGTGGCGGCTTCGGCAGCCCTGGTGCTGTCGGGTGTGCCGTTCATGGGTCCGATCGGCGCAGCCCGCGTGGGCTGGATCGACGGCGCCTATGTGCTGAACCCCACCAGCGAGCAGATGAAGGACACCGACATGGACCTCGTCGTGGCCGGCACCGCCGACGCCGTGATGATGGTTGAATCGGAAATCTACGAGCTCGACGAAGCCACCGTGCTCGGCGGCGTGTCGTTCGCGCACAAGGCGATGCAGCCGGTGCTCAACGCGATCATCGACCTCGCCGAGAAGGCCGCCAAGGAGCCGTGGGACTTCCAGCCGGAAGACCTGTCGGACGAGAAGCGCCAGGTGCGCGCCCTGATCGGTGCCCAGATCGACGCCGCCTACCGCGTCGCCGACAAGGGCTCGCGCCACGACGCCATCGAAAGCGCCAAGAAGCTGGCCGCCGAGAAGCTGGTGAAGTCGGACGACAATCCGAACGGCATGGACGCCATGATCTTCAAGGCCGTCTGCAAGGAAGCCGAAACCGACGTCGTGCGCACCGCCATCGTCAAGGAAGGCCGCCGCATCGATGGCCGTCCGGTGGACAAGGTCCGTGCGATCGAAGCCGAAGTCGGCGTGCTGACCCGGGCCCACGGCTCGGCGCTGTTCACCCGCGGCGAGACCCAGGCGCTGGTGGTGGCCACCCTTGGCACCGGCGAGGACGAGCAGTTCATCGACGGTCTGGAAGGCACCACGAAGGAGCGCTTCATGCTCCACTACAACTTCCCTCCCTATTCGGTGGGTG
>JAIXTH010000236.1 GCA_027484265.1 Alphaproteobacteria bacterium | reverse complement strand
TGGCCGTCAGTGCGGCGGCGCCGGGCAATGCCCGCTGGCTGTGCGAGGCCAGCGGTCAGGCTGCCCTGACCGGTACCGGCATGGCCCAGCAAGCGGCCTTCATCGCCCACGGCTGGCGGATCACGGTGCGGCGCGAGGGCCAGCTCCTGCGCGTGACCGAGACCCAGCCTGCGGCCGGGCCGGCGCGGCCCTACTGCGGCGCCAACGGCTTTGTGGAAGGGATGTACTTCCCGGTGCCACTGTAGCCACTGAAAGGCCTGCTGGCTGGAATCACGGACCGGACTGACGGATGGCTGCATATCGAAGGCCAGCAGACAGGTCGGCCTGGGTGAGCTGGGCGTACTCATCCAGAATTCCGGCTTGATCCCAGCCTGCCGACATCCAATGCAGCACCAGGGAAACCGGAATCCGGGTACCGGAGAAACACGCGGCACCGCCGAGTATCTCAGGGTCGCAGACGATTTCGCAGGTGCGTGGGTGCAGGGCCATTCCGTGAACATAGCAGATCGGGGGCGAAGCGTCATGACCGCTGGCGCGCACGGACCCGCTTACCCCTTCACTCCGCCAGCCGTCAGGCCGCCCACCAGGAACTTCTGCAGGGCCAGGAACAGGATCACCACCGGGATCGACACCATCAGCGAGCCGGCCGCGAAATAGCCCCACTGCGCCGTGAACTCCGACACGAAGAACCGCAGGCCCACGGGGGCGGTATAGCGGGTGTCGTCCTCCATGAAGGTGGCCGCCAGGATGAACTCGTTCCAGGCGGTCATGAAGCTGAACAGCGCCGTCACGGCCACCGCCGGCTTGGCCAGCGGCAGCACGATCTCGAAGAACACCCGGCCGGGCGAGCAGCCGTCCATGATGGCGCTTTCCTCGATCTCGGTAGGGATGGTGTCGAAATAGCCCTTCAGCATCCACACACAGAACGGCACCGCCGTCACCGAATAGACCACCACCAGACCCCACACCGAATTGTCGAGATGCAGCCAGTCAACCACGATGGCATAGAGCGGGATCAGCATCAGGGTGCCGGGGAACATCTGGGTGACCAGGAACAGGGTCATGCCCGCATTGCGCCCGGCAAACCGGAACCGCGAGAAGGCATAGCCCGCCGTGCAGGCCACTGCGACGCCAACCACCGTCGTCAGCCCCGCCACCACGATCGAGTTCCAGAGCCAGCGCCCGAACGGCTGCTCGGTCCACACGCCGACGAAATTGGCAAAGCTCCAGCTCTGCGGCCACGGCATCACCATCCGCAGCCTGTCGAGAAAGGTCGGATTGGCGGGCAGGTCGGCAAGACCCAGGCTCTGCTGGCCCGAGAAGGCCAGCGCCACCACCCACATCACCGGGTACAGCAGCACCGCGATGATGATCCACAGGATCGGGTGCAGGATCCACGGCGCCCTGACTGTGCTGTCGCCCTTCATCGGCTGGCCTCCGTGGCTTTGGTGGCCTTGATCTGGAACACCCCGTAGATCAGCAGGATCAGGAAGATCACCACCGAATAGGCAGCCGCATAGCCATAGCGGTATTCCTCGAACGCCACCTTGTAGGCGCGGGTGACCAGGATCTCGGTGGCGCCCGACGGCTGGCCCGCACTGACCAGATAGATCACGTTGAACATGTTGAAGGTCCACACCACCGACACGATCACGGCGGGCAGCAGCGCGGGCTTCAGGCTCGGCAGCGTGATGTGCCAGAACCGCTGCCAGGCGCTGGCGCCATCGATCTTCGCTGCCTCGTACATGTCCTCGTCGATCGCCTGCAGCGCACCGAGGCATACCACCATCATGAACGGGAACGACAGCCAGCCATTGGTGGCAAGGCCGGTGGCAAAGCTGGGCCAGAAGCTGTCGAACCAGTTGACCGGCTGGCCGCCAAACGCCTGGATCAGCCCGTTGAACGAGCCGAACTGCGGGTGGAACAGGCCCTTCCAGGTCAGGGCGGTAATATAGTTGGGGATCGCCCAGGGCAGGATCAGCAGCGTGCGATAGATCGCAACGCCCTTCAGCCCCTTCACATTCAGCAACAGCGCCAGCGCGAGGCCAACCCCCACCCCGATCGCCACATTGGTGACGGTCCACAGCACCGTGACGCCCAGGGTCCAGTAGAAGTTCTGGTAATTGACCACGCCCCCCTCACCCACCAGCCGGGTGTCGGAGAGGATGGCGATGTAATTGTCGAGCCCGTTGAACCGCTCGGCCAGCGGCTGGCCCTGATTGAGCAGCGTGGTGTCGGTGAAGGACAGGATCACGCCATAGAAGAACGGGAAGAACGACAGCAGGATCAACAGGCCGATGGCCGGGGCCACATAGGCATAGGCCACGCGGTGGGTCTTGATCGTCTCCCAGGTGCGCGCCGCCCAGCCGAAGGCGAAGAACGCCGTCACCGCCAGCGCCAGCAGGGTGAGCGCCATCAGCGTCAGTGGCAGATCGTCGGATACCGCCAGCGGCGGCGCCCGCCACAGCCCAGCCAGCTCCACCGGCAGGCCGCCGCCGACCGCCAGCGCCGTGAGGGCCTCCTGCACCCGCTCGCGGGCCGCGTCGCTGGCAGCGCTGCCGGCAGCCGTCAGCTGCGCCTTGGCATTCAGCAGCGTGTTGGTGGCGAAGGCACTGGCAGCCGCCACCACCGCCAGGGCGGCCCAGCGCGCACGGGCCGCCTTCACCGGTGCCATCAGCAGACCGAGGGCCGCGCCGCCCACCAGGCTCAGCAGCGCCCAGCTCATCAGGCTGGCGGCACCGGCCTCCCCTGCCCCGCGCGCACTCACTTCCACATGGCCCGCGACTTCGGTGCCATCGCGCCAGGCCTGTGTGGCGGCGGCGCGCCCTGCGCTTTCGCCCAGCACCTGCGGCGCGGCCAAGCCTGTCGCCGGGGCGGCCACGCGGGTGGCGGCGGCAAAGTCATAGAGCGGCTTTTCCTCGATCTTCAGGCGGCGCGGCAGGGCGCCGTCGGCAAGATCCGCCTCGACCGACGAGGCCACCAAAGTGCGGTCATCGAGGCGCACGATCCGGAAAGCGGGCTCGGCATCGGGCGCCACCTGCCCGAGATAGCGGCCCGCCAGAGCCCCCAGCTCGCCATCACCGCGCCCGGCGAGGCGGGCGGCGCCGATCACCCGGCCAAGGCCGTCGGCCTGCACCGCAACCTCGTTGCCCTTGGTGATGGTGGCGACGTCGCGGGCGGCCTGCCCGGCAAAGAACCACATGCCCGCCAGCATCACCAGGATGCCGGCGATCACGCCCTGGGCGGCCTGTCCGAACCGGATCAATTGCGCCTCCCTGCACTGGCCCGCAGCTGCTCGATCGCACCGGTCACCTCGCGCTGCAGATCAACGAGGGCCGCCTGCGGGGTGGCTTCGGAGCGCGCGATCCGCTTGATGGCCTTGTCGGCGGGCGACCAGACCAGGGTCATGTTGGGGATGTTGGGCATGGCGACGCCATTGGCTGCCTGCGCCCGGAATGCCGCCACCACCGGATCGGCTGCCACGGCAGGATCGGCATAGGCACCGGCTGCCGCCGGCAGCTGCCCGCCCTCGCGGGCCATGATCGCACCGCCCTCGGCGCCGGTCAGGAAGGCGGCAAAGTCATAGGCGTCCTTGGGTCGCGGCTTGCCCGCCGCCAGGAACACCGCCTCGACACTCAGCCATGGCCGCATCGGCGCCCCGCCAGCCTCCGACAGGCCCGGCAGCACGGCCACGCCATAGTCGATCCCCGGCGCCACTTCCCCCAGGAACCAGGGGCCGGTGAACACCATGGCGGCCCGACCGGCATTGAACAGATTGGTGATCAGCGAAGCCGTCGGGTCGCGCGGCAGGATGCCATCCACTTCCTTCCAGCGCTGCAGCAGCTCACCCGCCTGCACATTGCCCGGGGCATCGAGGATCGGCACCCCGTCCGGTCCGAACACGCCGCCGCCGAACCCGTTCTGGAGCGCGGCATGGAAGAAGTAGTCGTCATAGGCATAGGCTAGGCCGAACCGGCCCCGCGCCTGGTCGGTCAGGCCCTTCGCCATCTGTACCAGCTCGCCAGTGGTGGCGGGCGGGGTCGGCACCAGCGCCTTGTTGTAGATCAGGGCGATGGACTTGTAGTTCAAAGGCAGGGCGTAGAGCGTGTCCTTGTAGGTCATCGCCTCCAGCATGCCCGGCAGGAACCGCGCGCGGTCGGCATCCTCGAAGAAGAAGCCCACCGGCTCCACAGTCTCCCCCGCTTCGACCCAGCCACCGAGCCGGTCGTGCGAGAAGATGAACACGTCGGGCCCGCGCCCGCGCGGCACCGAGGCCGACAGCTTGTCGGGCATCGCATCGGCGGGCACCGCCACGGTCCGCACCCGCCGCCCGCCCGGCTGCAGCCGGTCGTTCCAGGTCTTCGCCACCAGCTCCAGCGCCGCCTTCTCGCGCCCGCGATAGCCGTGCCAGACGATCAGATCGCCGGGGGTGCCCGCCTGGCTTTCATCCGCACACGACGCCAGCGCCGGGAAGAGGGGCAGGGCCGCAAGGCCTGAAGCGAAGGCGCGCCGCGTGGTCATGGCTCAGACCCCCTCGGCCAGGCGCTGCTGGGTGGCGGGGTCGAACAGGTGCAGCCGTTCGAGGTCCACTTCCGCCTCCACCACATCACCGGGGGCCGGCAGGGTGGCGTGGGTGAAGCTCTTGCCGATCAGGATGGTGCCGCCGCCGATGTCCATGTGCACCAGCACCTCGTGGCCCAGCGTCTCGACGATCTCGACTTCGCCGCGCACCACCAGCCCCTGGGCCTGTGCCCGCGCTGACCCGCCCAGCAGCGGGCGCACATGCTCGGGCCGCGCCCCTACCAGCACCCTGTCGCCAGCGGGCGGGGTCCAGCGGGCCGGGATCACGGCTGGCGCCTTGAAAGCCGGATGCGACAGCGCCGAGCCATCGCGGCCCGCCTCGAAAACCACCATCGACGGTGCGCCGATGAAGCGGGCCACGAACACGTTCTGCGGCCGGTCGTACAGTTCCAGCGGCGTGCCGCACTGCATCAGATTGCTCTCGCCAGCCTCGGCCAGCGGCGCCAGCACCGCGATCCGGTCGCCCATGGTCATGGCCTCGGTCTGGTCGTGGGTGACATAGACCGATGTGGTGCCGAGGCGCTTCTGCAGCTTGCCGATCTCGGCACGCATCCCGGTGCGCAGCTTGGCATCGAGGTTCGAGAGAGGCTCATCGAACAGGAACACCGCAGGCTGGCGCACCAGCGCCCGGCCCAGCGCCACCCGCTGGCGCTGGCCACCGGACAGGGCCTTGGGCTTGCGGTCGAGATAGGGTTCGAGCCCCAGCATCCGGCTGGCTTCGGCCACCCGCGTCTCGATCTCCGCGGCGGGCATCTTGCGCACCTTCAGGCCGAAGGCCACGTTCTCGCGCACGGTCATGTGGGGGTAGAGCGCATAGCTCTGGAACACCATCGCCACATCGCGTTCCTTGGGCGGCAGATCGTTCACCACCCGGCCCGCGATCGACAGCTGCCCCTGCGAGATCGATTCCAGTCCGGCGATCATCCGCAGGGCGGTCGACTTGCCGCAGCCGGAAGGGCCGACAAACACCATGAACTCGCCATCGCGAATCTCGAGGCTGAGATTGCGGATCACATCGACAGCGTCATAGCGCTTGTGGACGCCCGCAAACTCGATCGATGCCCCGCTGCCAGATCCGCCCTGCGCCATTCCAAGCCCCCTCACAGCGCAGCGATGGGCAGCCGGAACGAAAATCAGGACCGGAAGCCGGCACGGGTGCCAGATGCCAAACCTGACCGGAATCAGCGCGCCGGTCGGGCCGCTTGCATCCGTTTTCCTCCCCGACGGCGTCAGACAAGGGCCAAGAAACCAGTTGGTTCGGGCGACCGTGTGTCTCGCTGTCACTTTTTCTTGATTGCGGGGTAGCAAAACTACAAAAACGGCGCAACGGTACGGAACTGACCACACTGCGGATAAAGTGTGGCGGATTCGGACTTGACCCTAGGCATCGCGACCATGCTTGCGATGCTGGGCCAGGGGCCGTTGATCCGGTTCGGATCTTTGGGGGCGGGAGAGTTTCGTGTGCTGATCAGTCGGATCGAACAGGCCAGGGGGGCCATGCGTCCCTCGGAGGCGCGGGTTGCAGGCTTTGTCCTCGCCCGCCCGCATGTCGCAGCCGAGCTGTCGATCAAGGACATGGCCGAGGCGGTCGGCGTGTCCGAACCCACCGTGATGCGGTTCTGCAAGGCCGTGGGCTGCGGCGGTTATCTCGAACTCAAGCGCTGGCTGACCCGCGATCTCGAGCGGCGCTCGCCGGTAACCAACCGCGATCTCGGGCAGGTTGCCGATGGCGATGCCATGGCGGCCCGGCTGCTGGAGACCGTGGGGCGGGAGGCGACGGCGCTGGGCGGGCATCTGGGGGATGCGGGCCTCAGCGCGCTGGCCGCTGCGGTGGACATGGTGGCAGGCCAGCGACGCATTACCGTGGCGGCAACAGACACCGGTGTCTCCCGCGCTGCAGCCGACCTGGCCGATGCGCTGGGCGCCATCGGCCTGCGCGCCGAACTCGGGTCGCCGGGTGCGCCGGTGCGCCAGGCCGTGCTGCTGCTGGTGGCAGGACAGGACGGCGCACGGCCGGGCGAGCAGCTGGCGCGCAGTGTGGTGACGGCCGGCGGCATGGCGGTGCTGCTGGCCACCGGACCTGTCGCCAGCGCACAGGACGGACAGCTGGCGATCGCGGCGCTGCCCTCGGCTGGCGGGCCGCTGGCCGACCGGCTGGCGCTGCTGGTGCTGATGCGGGCGCTGGTGGTCGGGGTGCAGACCCGCATGACGCTGGACGATGGCCAGTCGCGCACCGCCGATGCCGACACCATCCGCCAGATGCAGGCCAGCCGCGAGCGCGCCCATGATGCTGCCCGCCGCGCCTCGCGCATTGCCGCCCACGCAGCCCAATCGGCCCAGTTGGCCCACGCGGCCGGCTCTGGCGCGCCCCCCGCTCCGGCAAGCCAGCCGGGGCCTTCAACGGGACACCCGAAGGGACCCGCCACCGATGCCGGCATCCGGCACTGAACCAGCGGACCCGCATCGATGACCAAGACCACCCCTGCTCCGACACGCCTCCTGATCGAGGACGGCGCCGCGGCCGCCATCGTCAGCGGCACGCACGGCGACCCGTTCAGCGAGCTGGGTCCGCACGTGCGCCCCGTGGGCAAGGACGGCGCAGCCGCCCTGGTGATCGCCACCTTCCAGCCCGGCGCCGACAGCGTGCGCGTGGTCGACCCGGCGAAGCCCGGCAAGAGCTGGCCCCTGCGGCGCGAGCATGGCGACGGCCTGTTCGCGGGTGTGATCACCGGGCGCAGGACACTCTTCCCCTATCAGCTCGAAGTCGAGCGGCACGGGATCACGCGCACCCTCGACGATCCCTACCGGTTCGGCACCAGTATCGATGCGCGCAGCCTGCTGCGGTTCCGGCAGGGGCAGGCCTGGCGGGCCTGGGACCTGTTCGGCGCCCATCCCGCCAGCTTCGACGGCGTGGACGGCTATCGGTTTGCGGTGTGGGCGCCGCATGCACAGCGGGTGTCGGTGGTGGGACCGTTCAATGGTTGGGATGGCCGGGTGCATGTGATGCGCAAGCTGCACGAGGCCGGCATCTGGGACCTGTTCATCCCCGGTCTCGGCCCCGATGAAGTCTACAAGTACGAGGTGCGCACCGCCGACGGCCACCTGCCGCTCAAGGCCGACCCCTATGCCTTCAAGGGCGAGCATCGCCCCAAGACCGCGTCTGTCACCGTCCCGCCTCCGGCCAAGGTGGCGATCGATGATGGCTGGGTCGAGAACCGGGCGGGCAGCCATGCGGTCAGCGCACCGATCTCGATCTACGAGCTGCATTTCGGATCGTGGCGCCGGGTGCCGGAAGAGGGCGGACGGCCCCTCACCTATCTCGAGATGGCCGACTGGCTGATCCCCTACATGCGCGAGATGGGCTTCACCCATGTGCAGTTCATGCCACTGACTGAATATCCATTCGATGGCTCCTGGGGCTATCAGCCGACGGGCCTGTTTGCCGCCACCAGCCGCTATGGCAGCCCGGACGAGTTCCGCGAACTGGTGGCGCGGCTGCATCTGGCCGGCATCGGTGTGCTGTGCGACTTCGTGCCGGCGCACTTCCCGGCCGATGGCCATGGTCTGGCGCGTTTCGACGGCACCGCCCTCTACGAGCACGAGGACAGCCGCCTCGGCTGGCACCCGGACTGGAAGAGCTTCATCTACAATTTCCAGCGCCCGGAAGTGGTCAACTTCCTGGTGGCCTCGGCGCTGTACTGGCTGGACCGGTTCAAGCTGGACGGTCTGCGGGTCGATGCTGTGTCATCGATGCTGTACCTCGATTATTCGCGCGGGCCGGGCGAGTGGGTGCCCAACATCTATGGCGGGAACATCTATCTCGAAGCGGTCGAGTTCCTGCGCCGGATGAACGAGATGGCCTATGGCGAGAACCCCGGCATCATGATGGTGGCCGAGGAGAGCACCGCCTGGGACGGGGTCTCGCGCCCCACCTCCGGCGGCGGGCTGGGCTTTGGCTACAAGTGGAACATGGGCTGGATGCACGACACGCTGCAGTATTTCAGCCGTGACCCGATCCACCGCCGCTATCACCACGCCGAGATCAGCTTCGGCCTAGTCTATGGCTTCTCGGAGAACTTCATCCTGGCGCTGAGCCATGACGAGGTGGTGCATGGCAAGGGCAGCCTGTGGGCCAAGATGGCGGGGGACGAGTGGCAGAAGTTCGCCAATCTGCGCGCCATGTACGCCCTGCAATGGGCGCACCCTGGCAAGAAGCTGCTGTTCATGGGCGGCGAGTTCGCCCAGCGGGGCGAGTGGAACCACGACGGCAGCCTCGACTGGCACCTGCTCGATGACCCCGCCCACAAGGGTGTGCAGACCCTGATCAAGGACCTGAACCGGCTCTACCGCGATCTGCCGGCCCTGCATGCGCAGGACTGCGACCCGGCGGGTTTCCAGTGGCTGCAGGTGGATGCGGCCGATGTGTCGGTCTATGCCTTCGTACGCCAGGCCGAGGGCCAGGTGCCGGTTGTGGCGATCTTCAACCTCACCCCGGTGCCGCGCCACGATCATGTGGTGGGCGTGCCGTGGGGCGGCCGCTGGAAGGTGATCCTGAACAGCGATGCCGGTGCCTATGGCGGATCGGGCATGGAGGTCGGCTTCAGTTTCGAGGCCCGTGACGAGCCGCGCGACAACCAGCCCCATGCCATCACCCTGTCGCTGCCGCCGCTGGCCGGCGTCTGGCTGATGCCGGGTTGAGCGGCACCGTCATCCCCATGCCGGCAGCCAGCCCGTCCCGACTGCCGGATCCTGCGGCGATGGTTGCCGCCGCCGCCGCACGGCTGCGGCCCGGCGAGCCGGAGGTCTATGGCGCCACTGTCGTGGATGGCGGGGTGAACTTCGCCCTCGCCGCCCCAGGTGCCGAGCGTGTGGAGCTGGTGCTGTTTGCGCCGGGGGGCGGGGTGCAGCTGGCCTGCCATGACCTGCCGGGCCACGATGACGGCGTGTTTCACGGCTTTGCCCCTGGCCTGCAGCCGGGCGTGGCCTATGGCTACCGCGTGCACGGCCCCTGGGCGCCGCAGGACGGCCACCGGTTCGACCCGTCCAAGCTGCTGCTGGACCCTTTTGCCAAGGCACTGACGGGCCGGTTCCGGCATGGCCCCGAACATGTCACCCGCCCCGGTCACCCGGTCGACAATGCTCACATGATGGTGAAGGGCGTGGTGACAGACCCGGCGAGCCTAGCGCCCCTGCCGCGCGGCCCCGCGATCAAGTGGCACAGGACCTTGATCAGCGAGCTGCATGTGCGCGGCTTCACCATGACCCCCCCGCAGCTGTCCAAGCGCGAGCGCGGCACCTTCGCGGGCCTCGCCAGCGATGCCGCCCTCGACTGGCTGAAGGCGATGGGCGTGACCGCCATCGAACTCTTGCCGGTGCACAGCTTCATCCATGACGGGTTCCTGGTGGACCGTGGCCTCAGGAACTACTGGGGCTACAACACGCTGAATTACTTCACCCCGCACGCGGATTACGCCGCTGGCGACCCTGTCGCGGAGATGCGCGACCTGGTGCGGGCCGCCCATGACAGGGGCCTCGAGGTGCTGCTGGACGTGGTGTACAACCACACCTGCGAGGGCGACCATCGCGGGCCGACCCTGTCGGTCCGGGGGGTCTCGAACACGGGCTACTATCGCCTGCAGCCGGGCGCGCCGCAATTCTATGACGAC
>JAIXTH010000181.1 GCA_027484265.1 Alphaproteobacteria bacterium | reverse complement strand
AGGCGGCGATCACGGCGCGGGCCTGCTCGACTTCGGCGTCGGCAGGGGCGAAGACCGTGTTGCAGGCCTCGATCTGGGAGGGGTGGATCAGGGTCTTGCCGTCGAACCCGAAAGCAAGGCCCTGGCGGCATTCCGCCTCGAAACCGTCGCTGTCTTGGATGTCGTTGTAGACCCCGTCGATCACAGCCAGCCCTGCCATCCGGCCCGCAGCCACCGCACCGGACAGGGCAAACAGGAAGGCGGCCCGGCCGGGCTCGATCCGGGCCCGGGTTTCCTTGGCGAGGTCATTGGTGCCCATCACGAACGCCGCCAGCCGGGTATCGGCGGCCGTCCGGGCGATCTCGGCCAGGGCAAACAGCGCCGCCGGGGTCTCGATCATCACCCACAGGGCCAGCTGCGGGGCTGCACCGGCGGCATCCAGCGCGCGGGAGGCGGCGATCACGTCAGCCGGGCCCGCCACCTTGGGCACCAGCACCGCATCGGGCCCGGCGGCCACGGCGGCCGCCAGGTCGGCCTCGTACCAGGGGGTGCCGGGGGCATTCACCCGCACCACGATCTCGCGGCTGCCAAAGCCGCCAGTGCGCACCGCCTCGGCCACCAGCGTGCGGGCCTCCGGCTTGGCTTCGGGGGCGACGGCGTCTTCCAGATCCAGGATCAGCGTGTCAGCCGGCAGGCTGCGGGCCTTGTCGAGTGCCCTCGGGTTTGAACCCGGCATATAGAGAACGGAACGGCGTGGCTTCACGGACATCGATGGCTCCTCACAGAGCTGGCGCTCGTGCCCGTGCACACGCGGCTGTGCAAGCGGGTTTGCGCGTCCTGCGACGGGCTGACGCCGTGGCCCTAGCCCGGTCGCCCCAGCATGCAGGCGGCGCCGCGCGCAGCGGCGTGGCGCGCGAAGGCAAGGGTGACCGCCTTGCGGCGCGCGCCCACCAGGATGTGGTTGGGGGCCGGGCGGATGATCTCCGCACCAAAGGCGTCGCCCACGATCAGCCCCGGCCCCTCGGGCAGCAGGGCCATGGGGAAGCCCGGCGGCACGGCGAAATAGAAGCTGTCGCAGAACGGCTCGTAATGCGGCCATTTGCCATCGGCCCTGAAATCCTCGACCGAGCTCTTGACCTCGACGATGGCGATCTCGCCGCGCGGACCGATCGCGCAGATGTCGGCCCGGCGGCCATTGGCGAGGGTGAACTCCCAGACCGGCAGATAGGCATGGTCCAGCAGCAGCTGGCTCGCCCCGCGCCGGACAGCGGCGGTGACCTCCGGACGCACCGGGGGATCGGGTACGGGTAAGGGCAGGACCGGGGCCATGCCCGATCCTGTTCCATCTTTGTTCACATGTCGAGTCCCCTGATTCGGGTCTGCTGCACCAGCTGCGTGCGGTGGCCACGCGGCGGACAGGCCCGGAGCGGTATCCCACTGGCCACCTGCTGGAACCCACACCGATTTTTGCCCGTGACAGGCCTGGGGCGGCGGTGCACAGTGCGGTGTCCGCCGATGCGCCCCGAAGAGCGCTGCCCGTCAGGCATGCGGACACAGGGAGGCAGGCCATGGCTGACGGAGCCGTTGATATCACACGTCATTCCACCGAGTGGCGCTCGCCGGACTGGCACCGCGAGCGGGCCGCCAGCGTTCCGCTCGACCAGATCGACATGGCTGATGGCAGCCTGTTCGCCGCCAATGCGGTCTGGCCCTATTTCGCGCGGCTGCGGCGCGAGGCGCCGGTGCATCTGTGCGAGAGCGCGGATGCCGATGTGGGCCGCTACTGGTCGGTCACCCGCTATGAGGACATCATGGCGGTGGATACCAACCACACCGATTTTTCCTCGGATGCGTTCCTCGGTGGCATCACGGTCCGGAACTTCGACGAGGATTTCACCTTGCCGATGTTCATCGCCATGGACCCGCCCAAGCACGATGCCCAGCGCAAGGTGGTGCAGCCGATCGTGGCGCCTTCGAACCTGGCGCGGCTCGAACCGATCATCCGCCAGCGGGTGGAGGAAATCTTTGCCACCGTTCCCGATGACGAGCCGTTCGACTGGGTCGACAAGGTCTCGATCGAGCTGACCACCGGCATGCTGGCCACGCTGTTCGACTTCCCGTGGGAAGAGCGGCGCAAGCTCACCCGCTGGTCCGACGTCACCACCGCGCGCCCCGGCCACGGCATCATCGACAGCGAGGAACAGCGGCGCGAGGAGCTGCTGGAGTGCCTCGCCTACTTCACCAATCTGTGGAACCAGCGGGTGAATGCGCCACCGGGCAATGATCTGATTTCGATGCTGGCCCATGGCGAGAGCACCCGCAACATGGCGCCGTTCGAGTTCCTCGGGAATCTGGTGCTGCTGATCGTGGGGGGGAACGACACCACCCGCAACTCGATCACCGGCGGGCTCTATGGACTCTCACGCCAGCCTGACGAGTTTGCCCGGCTGCGGGCCAATCCGGCGCTGATCCCGTCGGCGGTGTCGGACATCATCCGCTGGCAGACCCCGCTGGCGCACATGCGTCGCACGGCGCTGCGCGATGGGGAACGGGCGGGCGTGAAAAGCCCCAAGGGCGACAAGGTGGTGATGTGGTATGCCTCGGGCAACCGCGACGAGCGGGTGATCGAGCAGCCGGACCTGATCCGGATCGACCGCGACAACCCGCGCCGCCACCTCGCCTTTGGCTTCGGCATCCACCGCTGTGTCGGCAACCGCCTCGCCGAGATGCAGCTGCGGATCGTGTGGGAAGAGGCGCTGGCCCGCTTCCGCGAGATCGAGGTGCTGGACGAGCCGGTGCGCGTCCACTCGGACTTCGTGAACGGCTATGAGAAGATGATGGTGCGGGTGAAGCGGTTCTGAGGTCCGTCCGGGCCTGGAATTCCAAAGTATGGAGGCTGCGATGCGCCGGTATGTTGTGCCAGTCTGTGTGTGTGCGGCTGCCCTTGGCCTGGCGGCCTCGTGGAGCAGTGCCCGTGCCGCTCAACCGGCGTCCCGCAGTTGCGAGGGCATTTCGGGCTATTACGGCAACGGGACCGGACTGGTGCTCGCGCCGGACCGCACCAGCCTTCATGTCACCATGCCGTACGGCCGCCCCAACGCCTATGGCGTCTGCCGGGACGGCAATATCGGTGTGAACTTCCCTGATGACGGACCGGTTTCGGGCCGTTTTGACGGCACAACCATCCGGTGGAGCAACGCCACCACCTGGACCAGGACCGAAGACGCGCAGGACATCGGGCCACAGGAGCCGTCCGGCAGTCCGGGCCTGTGCAATGGCCTGTCGGGCATCTACAATGACGGGATCGTGCTGGTGGTCGGCGGCCCGGCGCGGGACGTCCATGTCAGCATGGGCGGCGGGCGGCCCGAGGCCTATGGCCGCTGCAACCGGCGCGGACTGACGGTCACATTTCCCGACGACAGGACCTTCACAGGCCGCTTCGATGGCCGGCAGATCCGCTGGTCAAACGGCACGGTCTGGGTCCGGCGCTAGGGCGCATTGCGCGAGCCGGACTGCACAACGCGCCCTGACCAGCGGCAGGTCTCAGTACCCGTTCAGCCGTGCCCAGCGGTCGCGGTGGAAGGCGGCCGAGCCGTAGAGCGTCTCCAGCACCCGGGCGCGCTTGAGATAGAGGCCGCTGTCATGGGCATCGGTCATGCCGATCCCGCCATGCATCTGGATGGTCTCGTTGGTGACCAGCTGCAGGGTGTCGGCGGCCCGCGCCTTGGCGAGGCTCACGGCCTCGGCCAGCTTGGTGCCGTCGAGCCCGCCCACCGCAGCCCTGTCAAGCGCTGTCAGAGCCGACACCACGCACGAGCGGGTCAGCTCCATCTCCACCAGCATGTTGGAGGCCCGGTGCTGCAGCGACTGGAACGAGCCGATCAGCTGGCCGAACTGGGTGCGGGTCTGGAGATAGTCCACCGTCATCCGGAAACAGGCGTCCATCAGGCCCAGCATCTGCGCCGTCACCCCGGCGCGGGCCACATCCAGAATCCCCTCGATCACCGCAGGCCGCAGGGCACCGCCACCCAGCATCTCGGCAGGCACGTTCTCGAAGCGGATGTCGGCCCGGTCGGTGCTGTCCACCACCGCCAGCGGCGTGCGGGTCACGCCCGCCGCCGCTGCCTCCACCAGCGCAAAGCCGGTGCCGCCGCCCACATGGGCCAGCACCAGCAGCCAGTCGGCACCGGCCCCGTCCACCACGAACCGCTTGAGGCCACTGAGGCGGCCCATCTCGCAGCGCGCCTGGACGGCGCCCGGCCGGTGATGGGCACCTTCATCCACGGCGAGGGCAAAGCGGATCTCGCCCGCGGCGATCTTCGGCAGGAAGCGTGCCTT
>JAIXTH010000184.1 GCA_027484265.1 Alphaproteobacteria bacterium | reverse complement strand
CCGCGCTTGGCGGTCGAGCGCGGGTCGCGGCTGTAGAGCTGGCCGGTCGAAGGCTCGACCACGTCGCAGATCAGGATCATGTCGCTCTCGTTGATCGCCTTCCAGCCGGCAATCGAGGAGCCGTCGAACATGATGCCCTCTTCCAGGGCCTCCACGTCCACCATGCCCACATCGAACGTCACATGCTGCAGCTTGCCGCGCATGTCCGTGAAGCGGAAATCGACGTACTGGACTTCCTCGTCCTTGATCTTCTGTATCACCGCATCGAACTTCGACATGGGCTGTTTCTCCGTTTGGAACGCGTGGGGCGGACCGCAGATACGGCCCGTCGATGGAAAACCGTATCAGATGGCGCCGGGACCTGTCTCGCCTGTGCGGATCCGCACGACAGCGGAAATGTCGGACACGAAGATCTTGCCGTCACCAATCCGCCCGGTGCGGGCAGCCGTCGAGATCGCCTCGACCGCAGCGTCGGCCTGGTCGTCGGCGACGACCACTTCGAGCTTCAGCTTGGGCAGGAAATCGACCACATACTCCGCGCCGCGATACAGCTCGGTATGGCCCTTCTGGCGGCCGAAGCCCTTGGCCTCCACCACCGTCATGCCCTGAAGACCCAGCTCCTGCAGGGCCTCCTTCACATCGTCCAGCTTGAAGGGCTTGATGATGGCTTCGATCTTTTTCATGGCCGCCACAGGTGACCGGTCGACACTGTGCCGCCGGGTCGATCCCGGCTCTAGAGCGCCGTGGGGCCGGGGGGTAGCGGGTGCGGTGTGCGGTGTGGGGTCGCATCCAAGCTGCGGAATTTATGGGCAGGCTCTGCACATGAAATGGGCAAGGCTGGCAGGGCCTTGACCGGCCCCCGCGCCGCGCCGCAGGACGGTCCCATGTCCACCGGCCACATCCCCGTCCTGCTGCCCGAAGTGCTGGAGGCCCTGGCGCCGCTCCAGGACGCGGCTGTCATCGACGGCACCTTCGGGGGCGGCGGCTACAGCCGTGCGCTGCTGGCGGCCGGAGCCCGTGTCACGGGAATCGACCGCGATCCGCAGGCGGTGGCGCGCGGCCAGGAGCTGGCCGGGCAGGCGGCGGGCCGCTTCGTCATGGTGGAGGACACGTTCTCGCGCCTCGATTCGGTGCTGGAGCCGGGCACCGCCGCCGGGGTGGTGCTGGATGTGGGGGTGTCGTCCTATCAGATCGACACCGCCGAGCGTGGCTTCTCGTTCCAGAAGGAAGGGCCGCTCGACATGCGCATGGGCGCCGACGGCCCCAGTGCCGCCGATGTAGTGGCGCAGCTGACCGAGGCCGAACTCACCCGCCTGTTCCAGGTCTATGGCGAGGAGCGCGAAGCGCGGCGCATCGCCCGCGCCATCGTGCAGGACCGGGCTGCCACGCCCTTCACCACCACGCTGGAACTGGCCGGGCTGGTCAGCCGGGTTGCGGGGCGCGGTCCGCCGGGGCCGATCCATCCGGCGACCCGGGTGTTCCAGGCTCTGCGCATCTATGTGAATGACGAGTTGGGCGAGCTGCAGCTGGCGCTGGCGGCTGCCGAGCGGGTACTGGCCCCCGGCGGGCGGCTGGTGGTGGTGGCATTCCACTCGCTGGAAGACCGGATCGTGAAGGGTTTTCTGGCCGAGCGCGGCCAGCAGGGCCCAGGCTCGCGGCACATGCCCGCCGTGGCTGGCCCCGCGCCCACCTTCGACACCGCAGGCCGCAAGGCCGTGCCGCCGTCCGACGCCGAAGTGGCGGCCAACCCCCGCGCCCGGTCCGCCCGCCTGCGCTCTGCCATCCGCACAGAAGTACCCGCCCGGTCACGTCCTGTTAACCGTCCTGAAGGGGTTCCCCCGCTTGATGAGGTTTCGCGCCGCATCGTCCGAAAGGTTCGGACCGGAGGGGGCTGATGACGCTCTCGCGTTCCACAGTTCTGGGGTTTGCCGGGCTGCTGGCCCTGGCAGCCGGTCTGTACCTCGCCAAGACCGAGGCCGAGCGGGTGCGCGAGCGCGTCGCCGGCCTGCAGGAGCAGCTGGTGGAGGAGCGCAAGGCGCTGCGGATCGCCGAGGCCGAGCTGGTGTGGCGTGCCGCCCCCGCCCGCATCGAGGCCGCAGCCCGCACCCTGGGCCTCGAGCCTGTGGTGCCGGGCCAGGTGATCACCGTAGCCGACCTGTCCCGCGCCCCGGTTGCCGCTGCAGCCCTGGCGGGCGACCCGGTCGCCGCCGCCGCTGCTGCTCGGGCCAGACCACCGCGCCCGCCGCCGCCGCCTGAGCCACCCGAACCGGCCACACCGACGGCATCAGCCACACCTTCGGCATCGGCAGCCCCCACGGCGCCAGCCCTCGCATCCCCGCAGGTTCCGGCACAGGCCGCAGCCACCACCAGCCTGTCCGTGGCGGAGACCGATCAGTGACCCGTGTCCTCCCGCCCAAACCCAAGGCCGATGGCGCCAGGCCTGCCAAGCCGCCCCTCAAGGGCCGCGCCGCACCGGCGGGCACCTACGACCCCCTCGATATGTCCGGCCCGCGCTCGCGCCCCGGCACCCGCGGTCCGCTGGACGGGCGGATGGTGTTCCTGCTGGGCTGCTTTGCCTTCGGCTTTGCGGCTCTGGCATTCCGGGCCGGGCAGGTGGCGCTGTTCCGCGACGTGGACGTCGCCCGCACCAGCGCCCGCGCCGCCGTGGAACAGTCGGTGGACCGGGCCGACATCACCGACCGCAACGGCGTGCTGCTTGCCACTTCGGTGACGGCCTTCTCGCTCTACGCCGACCCCGAGCGGATCTGGGATCCGGTTGAGACCGCCAGAGCCCTGCGTACCGTGTTCCCGCAGATGGATGAGGCGGGCCTGATCCGCAAACTCTCGTCGAAGTCGCGGTTCGAATTCATCCAGCGCCGCCTGACCCCCTCGCAGAAGCGGGCGGTGTGGGAGCTGGCGCAGCCCGGGCTGGAGTTCGTGGAAGAAAGCCGCCGGGTCTATCCGCAGGGCCAGCTGGCCGGGCACCTGCTGGGCCTGTCCAACCGCGATGGCGATCCGGTGACCGGGATCGAGCGGGCGATGAACGACCGGCTGACCGCTGCTGCGGACGGCACCGGGACCGAGCCGCTGGCGCTGTCGATCGACAGCCGGGTACAGCATGTGGTCGAGGCCGAGCTGGACCAGGCGGCCCGCCTGCACCAGGCAGCTGGCGGCGCCGCCGTGATCCTCGATGTGCATACCGGTGAAGTGATCGCCTCGGCCTCCTGGCCGCAGGTCGATCCCAATGTGCCCGCAGGGCGCCAGGCCAATGCAGCCCAGGTCAACCGGGCCGTGAATGCCGTTTATGAAATGGGTTCGACATTCAAGGTGTTCACGGTCGCCGTGGGCCTGAATGACGGCATCCTGTCGCCCGACAAGGTCTATGATGCCCGCCAGCCCCTCACCATCGGCAACCGGCGGATCAACGATTTCCATGCCGAGAACCGCGCCCTGACGGTGCAGGAAATCCTGTCGCATTCGTCCAACATCGGCACCGCCCGGATTGCTGCCGACATCGGCGCCCTGCGGCTGGAGGAGTTCTTCGGGCGGCTGGGGCTGACGGCACCGGTGGCGGGCGAGCTGAAGGAAGTGTCGCGCCCGATCCTGCCGCGCCGCTGGGGCCGGATCCAGGCGGCGACGGCCTCCTACGGGCACGGCATTGCGGTCACGCCGATGGCGGTGGCAGCCGGCTATGCCGCCATCGGCAATGACGGCACCTGGCTGCGGCCCACGTTCCTGGCCCGCGCCGACGGCAATGCCGCAGCCAGCGGCCGCAGCGTGCTCAGCCCGATTGCAGCCCGCCAGACGGTGCAGCTGATGCGCGAGGTGGTGGCCCATGGCACCGGTGGGCGGGCCGATGTGGATGGCTATCCCGTGGCCGGCAAGACCGGCACCGCCGAGAAGCCCCGGACCGGTGGCGGTGGCTATGACAGCGACCGCCGGGTCTCGAGCTTTGCGGGCATCTTCCCCGCTGATGCCCCGCGCTATGCCATCGTGGTCCTGCTGGACGAGCCGCAGGGTGCGGCCGAAACCGGCGGGGTGGCGACCGCCGGGGTGACTGCTGCCCCGGTGGTGTCGCGGGTGGTGGCACGGGCGGCGCCGCTGCTGGGCCTGATGCCGCGCCGCACTTATGCGGAGCTTTCCGCAGCTCGCTGACCCTGCGGCAGCCCGTGAGGGGGCTGGCTGATACACAAGCCTGTTGATTGCGGACGGCGGATTGTGTCTGGACGGGCGGGCCGGACGCAGCGGTCGGGGCCGCGAAGCCATGCCTGCCGCCGGATGGGGATTTGCAGCCGTGACGCAGCTTTTGGGCGCCCTTCTGGGCCTGCCAGACGATCATCCGCAGACCGCACTGGCCGTGGCCGGCCTGTCCTCCGACAGCCGCCGGACAGTGCCGGGCGATGTGTTCTTTGCCATTCGCGGCACGGCGCAGGACGCCGTGGGCTTTGCCCCCGCTGCGGTGCAGGCCGGCGCCGTGGCGGTGGTCTCGGAAGTGGCCATCGACGGGCTTGCGGTGCCGGTGGTGCTGGTGCCCTCGGTGCGCGCCAGCCTGTCGGCGGCAGCCGCGCGGTTCTGGCCGCGCCAGCCCGCCGTGATCACGGCGGTCACCGGCACCAATGGCAAGAGCTCGACGGTGGATTTCCTGCGCCAGATCTGGGCGCATGCCGGCCATGCCGCCGCCAGTGTCGGCACGCTGGGTGCCATCGGCCCGTCGGGGCGGATCGACCTCGGCTTCACCACCCCCGATCCGATCGCCCTGCATGCCACCTTGCAGGCGCTGGCCGATGAGGGGATCACCCATGTGGCGATGGAGGCCAGCTCCCACGCCCTCGACCAGCGGCGGATGCATGGCGTGCGGCTGGCAGCAGCGGGCTTCTCGAACCTGACCCAGGACCACCTCGACTATCACGGCACCATGGATGCCTATCGCGAGGCCAAGCTCAAGCTGCTGGGCGAAGTGCTGGCGCCGGGGCTGCCTGCCGTTGTCAATGCCGATGCCGCCGCCGCCCCTGCCTTCGAGGCCGAGGCGCAGCGCCGGGGCCAGGACCTCAAGCTGGTGGGCTGGCGCGGGGACTTCCTCAAGATCCAGGAGCTGTGGCCGCGCCCGGCCTCGCAGCGGCTCGATCTGCGGTTCGAGGGCAGGGTGCATCCGGTGGAAGTGCCGCTGATCGGCGAGTTCCAGGCCCTCAATGCCGTGATGGCCGCCGGCTTTGCCCTGTCGCTGGGCGCCCCGCCGCAGGCGGTGTTCGAGGCGATGGCGCAGCTGAAGCCCGTGAAGGGCCGGATGGAGCATGTGGGCGCCACCGCTGGCGGGGCGCATGTGTTTGTCGATTATGCCCACACGCCTGACGGGCTCGACGTGCTGCTGCGGGCAGCGCGGCCCCATGCGCCGGGTCGGGTGGTGCTGGTGTTCGGCTGCGGCGGCGACCGCGACCGCACCAAGCGGCCGATCATGGGCGCGATCGGCGCCCGCTTCGCCGATGTGGTGATCGTCACCGACGACAACCCGCGCACCGAGGATGCCGCAGCCATCCGGGCCCAGGTGCAGGAAGGCTGCCCGCAGGGGCGCGAGATCGGGGACCGCGGCGCCGCCATCACCACGGCTGTGGAGCTGCTGGAGCCGGGCGATGTGCTGCTGATCGTCGGAAAGGGCCATGAAACCGGCCAGATTGTCGGGCGGGAGGTGCTGCCCTTCTCCGACCAGGAGAGCGCGCGCGACGCCCTGCAAGCCCGTGGAGGAACACTTGTCTGAACCGCTTTGGAGCGCTGTGGCCGCTGCCGCTGCCACGGGGGGCGAGGCCCGCGGCAGCTGGGCTGCCGGCGGCGTGTGCATCGACAGCCGGGCGGTGGAGCCCGGCGACCTGTTCATCGCCCTCAAGGCAGGCCGCGACGGCCATGCCTTCGTGCGCGGGGCGCTGGAGGCCGGGGCCGCGGCTGCGCTGGTGTCCGACCCGTCCGCCGCCGATGACGGCGCCCCGCTGCTGGTGGTGCCCGACACGATGGTGGCGATGGAGCAGCTTGGCCAGGCAGCCCGCCGCCGCAACGTGATCGCACGCCGGGTGGCGATCACCGGATCGGTGGGCAAGACCACGGTCAAGGAGATGACGGCCGCTGCCCTGGAGGCCTCCGGCACCACGCACCGCTCGGTGAAGAGCTACAACAATCACTGGGGCGTGCCGCTGACGCTGGCGCGGATGCCTGCCGATGCCCGGTTCGGCGTGTTCGAGATCGGCATGAACCACGGCGGCGAGATCGCCCGCCTCTCGCCGCAGGTGCGGCCCCACATCGCCGCCATCACCATGGTGGCCGCCGTGCATATCGAGAACTTCGAGGACGAGAGCGGCATCGCCGATGCCAAGGGCGAGATATTCCTGGGGCTCGGGTCCGGCGGCATCGCCGTGATCCCCAACGAGAACCCGCACCGCGAACGCCTGCTGGCCCGGGCGCGGATGGTGGACGGGGTCGAGATCGTCCGCTTCGGCTTCGAGGCCGGGGCCGATGCCCGTGTCATCTCGATCACCGAGCAGGCCGGGGGCGGGCGCACTGTCGAGGCCGACATTCTGGGCCACCCGGTCCGCTGGACCATCACCGAGCCGGGCACCCACTGGGTGCACAACGGTCTTGCGGCCCTCACCCTCGCCCAGCTGGCGGGCGGCGACCTGCAGGCGGCGGCAGCGGTGCTGTCGCGGTTCGGCGCCATCGACGGGCGCGGGGCCACCAAGCCGGTGACACTGGCGGGCGGCGGCTTCTTGACGCTGGTGGACGAGGCCTACAATGCCAATCCCACCTCGATGGCCGAGGCACTGGACACGCTGGGGCGGCGGGCCGGGACGCGGCGGATCGCGGTGCTGGGCGACATGCTGGAGCTGGGGGTGAACGAGGCTGCATTCCATGCAGGCCTTGCCGGTGATGTGGCGGCTTCGGGGGTGGACCTCGTGTTCTGCGCCGGGCCGCGCATGGAGCACCTCTGGCGCGCGCTACCGGAATCGGTGCGGGGTGCCCACGCCCAGACTGCCGAGGAACTGGCGCCAGTGGTGGCCGGTGCGGTGCAGGCAGGCGACGTGGTGATGGTGAAGGGCTCGAACGGTGCGCGGACCTGGAAAGTGGTCCAGGCGCTGCAGGCTCTGGAAGCGGGGGCGGCCGGCTGAGAGCCGCAGCCGCCGGGGAACGAAAACGATGCTGTATCTGTTGCTCCACGAGCATTTCAACCTGTTCCAGTACATCACCTTCCGGACGGCCGGGGCGGTGATCACCGCCGCCTTCATCCTGTTCGCCTTCGGCAAGCCGATGATCGACTGGCTGCGGATGAAGCAGGGCAAGGGCCAGCCGATCCGCACCGACGGGCCGGAGAGCCACCTGCTCAAGCGCGGCACCCCCACCATGGGCGGCGCGATGATCCTGCTGGCGATCTTCGTGGGTGCGCTGCTGTGGAGCGACCTCACCAACCCCTATATCTGGATCGTGCTGGGGGTGACGGGCGGCTATGGCCTGATCGGGTTCGTGGACGATTTTGCCAAGGTCACCAAGCAGAAGACTGACGGTCTGTCGTCCAAGCTGCGTCTGGCGGGCGAGTTCGTGATCGCGCTGGTCGCGGTGTTCTTCATCTCGCAGCTGCAGAACCAGACGCCCGGTGCGCCTGAGGGCTTCGGCACGTCGATCGCCTTCCCGTTCTTCAAGGATTTCCTGCTGAACCTGGGCTGGTTCACGCTGATCTTCGGCATGATCGTGATCGTTGGCTTCGGCAATGCGGTGAACATGACCGACGGGCTGGATGGCCTTGCGATCATGCCGGTGATGATCGCCTCGGCCACGTTTGGCCTGATCGCCTATCTGATCGGCAATGTGGTGTTCTCGAACTACCTGCAGGTCCATTATGTCGAGGGCGTGGGCGAGATCGCGGTGATCCTGGGGGCGGTGCTGGGCGCCGGGCTCGGGTTCCTGTGGTGGAATGCGCCCCCGGCCCAGATTTTCATGGGCGACACCGGTTCGCTGGCGCTCGGCGGCCTGCTGGGCGTGACGGCAGTGGCGACCAAGCACGAGTTCGTGCTGGCGATCGTGGGCGGCCTGTTCGTGCTCGAGCTGGTGTCGGTGGTGATCCAGGTGGGCTACTTCAAGGCTACCGGGCGGCGGGTGTTCCTGATGGCGCCGATCCACCACCATTTCGAGAAGCTGGGCTGGAAAGAGCCGACCGTGGTGATCCGCTTCTGGATCATCGCCACCATCCTGGCCCTGGTGGGCCTCACCACGCTCAAGCTGCGCTAGGCGCGGCGGGGCGGTCACAGGCGGAGCGGGCAGGGGATGTTTCCGGTATCGACCTTTGCCGGGCAGACGGTGGCGGTGTTCGGGCTCGCCCGCACCGGCATCGCCGCCGCGCTCGCTCTCCAGGCGGGCGGTGCCGAGGTGCTGGCCTGGGACGATGGCGAGGCAGGCCGTGCCCGTGCCCTGGAGGCCGGGATCGCGCCGCGCGATCCGGCCAGCGCGGGCTGGAGCGGGATCGCAGCCCTGGTGATGAGCCCCGGCGTGCCGGTCTATGGCCCCAAGGCGCATCCGCTGGCGCTGGCAGCCCAGGCAGCCGGTGTGCCGGTGATCGGCGATGTGGAGCTGTTCGCTCGCCAGCTCGCCACCCTCGACCCGTCGGCCCGGCCCACCGTGGTCGGCATCACCGGCACCAACGGCAAGAGCACCACCACCGCGCTGATCGCCCATGTGCTGACCGCCTGCGGGCGCGACGTGCGGCTGGGCGGCAATATCGGCACCGGCATTCTCTCGCTCGGCCCGCCGCGGCCCGGCGCCGTCTATGTGCTGGAGCTGTCGAGCTATCAGCTGGACCTGACCACGGCGCTGCACTGCGATGTGGCGATCCAGCTCAACCTCACCCCGGACCACCTCGAGCGCCATGGCACCATGGAGCGCTATGCCGAGGCCAAGCGCGCGATCTTCGCCAACCAGACCGGCGCCGACACCGCCGTGATCGGGGTGGATGACGACTGGGGCGAGGCGCTGGCCACCCGGTTCCTGGCAGGCGGCGGGCGGGCGGTGGTGCCGGTCTCGTCGGGGCAGGCGCTGTCGCGCGGGGTGTTCGCCATCGGCTCGATGCTGTGGGACAGTGCGGACGGCAATCCGGTGGAGGCGATGGACCTCGCCAGCTGCCAGGCGCTGCCCGGTCCCCACAATGGCCAGAATGCCGCCGCCGCCTGGGCAGCAGCCCGGGCTCTGGGCCTGCCCCGCGAGGCGGTGGCGGCAGCGATCGCCTCGTTCCCCGGTCTGAAGCACCGGTTGCAGAAAGTGGCCGAGGCGGGCGGGATCGCCTTCTTCAATGATTCCAAGGCCACCAACGCCGATGCGGCCGCCCAGGCGCTGGGCGCCTTCCCCAGCCTGCGCTGGATCGTGGGCGGCCAGCCCAAGAGCGGCGGGATCGACGCGCTGGCGCCGCTGTTTGACCGGGTCACCAAGGCCTACCTGATCGGCGAGGCCGCCCCCGCCTTTGCCGCGACCCTGGCGGGCAGGGTCGAGCACCAGCTGTGCGGGACCATGGAGGCCGCCGTGGCCGCCGCCACTGCCGATGCCCGCGCCGCCGTGGCCGCGACCGACAGGGCCGAGCGGATCGTGCTGTCGCCCGCCTGTGCCAGCTTCGACCAGTATGCTGATTTTGAAGCCCGCGGCGACCACTTCATCACGCTGGTGCAAGACATCCTTAACCACGGTGGTGGCGAAGCTTCGGGCAAGGTCGGCGTCTGAGGGACGGTCGGCTGCTGCCGGGATCTGCGCCCATGAGCGATGTCATGCACACCGATAGCGAGCCTGTCCGGCCAGCCCGGGGCCGCAGCCGCAACCGCGGTGCGGTGGGAATCGGCAGCTGGCGGATCGGCCGCAAGTCCTTTCTCTATGGTTGGTGGACCAGCCTCGACTGGCGGCTGGCCGGTCTGTGTGTGGTCCTGCTGGCCACGGGGGTGCTGCTCTCGTTCGGGTCGAGCGCCACGGCGGCGGCCCGTCTGAACTATGACGAGTATCACTTCGTGCTGCGCCAGGTGCTGTTTGCCGGCGCGGCGGGGGCGGTGCTGGTGGGGCTGTCGTTCCTGACGCCCGCGGGGGTGCGCCGCTCGGCGGTGCTGCTCTATGCGGTGGCGCTCCTGTTGCTGCTGGTGGTGCAGTTTGCCGGGCACGAGGCCAAGGGGGCCAGCCGCTGGATCCGGTTCCCAGGCTTCTCGCTGCAGCCGTCCGAGCTTCTGAAGCCGGCCCTCGTTATCGTGGCAGCCGCGCTGTTCACCAGTGCGGACCGCGATCTGCAGCCCCGCAGGATCGT
>JAIXTH010000312.1 GCA_027484265.1 Alphaproteobacteria bacterium | reverse complement strand
TCCACCAGGGTCAGGAGCTGCTCCAGCAGAGCCGGGTCATTGTACCAGCCTGCCGCTGCGTCCGCGAGGTCGACGACGGAGGCGACATCGAGCGAACGGAACCACGCGGTTTCAAGCAGCGGCTGCTCCCGGTTCCAGACCACGAGCTGCAGGTCCGCCAGCCGATAGGCCGAGAATGGCCGGATCGGCCACCCTTCCGGCTCGCTTCGAGCGGCCAGGGCCCGGGAGACAAGCGCTGCCAGCGCAGGACTTCTGCGCGCGGCACCTGGATCAATCAGCCTGACATAGATCGAGAGCGCGCGGTCCAGGTCCGCCTCGTCCACCCCAAGCCAGTCCACTGCCCGGCCGCGCCAGTCACCGGTTGCCATCCCCGCCATCACGGCGGCCACAACGACCTGCTCGGCGAGGGCGTCTGCTTCACCGTTTGTGACTTGATCCAGCGCATTCCAGTGGCGGTCCAGCATGGGGCGGTCGCCCCTCACAACGGCTGCGGCCGCCAGCACCGCCCGACTGTTGACGGTCACCAGCTTGCCCGCCGCACGACTGGCCGCAATCTCCTGCTCGGCTTCTTCGAGGAAGCCGCGGCTGGCGAGCGCTTCGACGAGCACGGGCTCGCTCGAATCGCGGCTGACGGGCCGCGCCAGCGCTGTCCGGAGCGCAGCCAGCAGCGCGTCGCCCTGTCCCGCGTCGCGCGCGAGAGCGGCAACGCGGCTCACCAGAATATCCTCCAGGCAGTGGCGGTTGGACGCGGCCACCAGCTCCATCAGCTGCGGCCACTGTCTGGCCACCGCAAGGTTGTCCATGAGCGGCCACAGCTCCCCATAGCCCCTCTGGCCCGTGCAGTTTGCAGGCAGCCCCCGATCCTGGCCAAGGCGGAATGCGTCTTCGAGCCGCCCTGCCGCGACGAGCCAGTTCATGATGGAGGACTGGGCCCGAGCATTGGAGTCGGGATTGAACTGAGAGGGATCGGGCAGCCTCGCGGCTATGCCAGCATCGGTGTAGTCATGGGCGGCGCGGACCAATGGGCGAGCGGGCTCGACCTGTCCGGAGGACCACAAGGCCCGCTCGGCCAAAGCTGCCAAGGCCATCGCCACCGCAGTGACCCTGTCGCGCGCTGCCGAGGTCATCGCCCAGGCAGCGAAATCGTCCTGCCCGGCACCGCGCCTTTCAGTTTGCGGCGGTGGGGCGTCACCCAGCAGCACCGGAATCGCATGGCGGGCCGGCTCTGTGTAGGGATGCCGCGTATCACTCAGGGCACCGGCCATGTCGCGGACCGCCGCTTCATGCCCGGCCAGATACAGCCGCAGCGCGACATGCATGATGGTGCCGATGCCATCGTCAAGCTTGACCGGGCCGAGCCCGTAGCTGCCGAGATCGATGAAACTGGCAATCTCGCCCGGGCGCTGGACCGGGCGTGCGAAACCAAGTTGGCCGTCCAAAAGCGCCAGATCTGTCTTGGAAACTGGATGGGCAACGGCCAGCCGGGCCGCTTCCAGGGCAACGGCGCGCTGCGCGTCCGTTGGGGCGGGCGGGGCCATAATCAGGAGCGGCGCGCCAGCAATCACTGGGGTAATGACGGAGGCAATGACGGGCCGGCTTCCTGCTGCATCGCTCTGGGCCACAGCCGCCCCTGCCGTCAGGGCGCCAAGAGCCAACGCACTGGCTGCGGCGCCGCAACAGGCAGCCACGCCAGCCCAGCGGCGACGGCGCCAGATGGTCTGTTTGCTGCCTCGTCCGCACAGCATGACTGCCTCCGCGCCCCGCTCTATCTGAGACGGGCGAATACAGTCTATCGCACAAGGATCGCAGTGTCAGCCAGAGAGATACCCCGTCAGAAGATCCTCGTGAAACGCACCTAGGCCGATCGCATCGTCCAGCACCTGGATTTCGAGGATCCACAGGTCGGCGGCGGGGCAGCTGTCATAGTCGGTGAGCTTGCCCTTGTGGTGGATGTGGTGGGGGAAGTCGCCGATGCGGTGGCCGCCGGCACCGGTCAGGGTCAGGCGGCGGCCACGGGCGCGGGCCTGGTCTTCGGCATAGCGATAGAGCGCTTCGCCGGTCTCGCGGCTGGTGCGCCAGCGCGCCGCCACCGCCTCCCAGACCGCCCGCCCGTCGGCGGCCAGCGCCTCGCCCGGTCCATCGCCGCCCAGCGTGAAGGTGCGCCCCACGTCGCCCTCATGGCCGTCATAGACCGGGCCGATATCCAGGAAGAACGCATCACCCGGGCGCAGCACATGGGGCCGGTCCGGCACCTTGCCGAAGGTGAGACCGGTGTTGGGGCCAAACCGCACCTGGCTGGCGTGCCACAGCCGCTCGCTGCCACTGGCCTCGATGATGCTGTTGACCACAGCAAGGCCATCACGGTCGTCCATGCCCGGTTCGATGGCGGCGGCTGCGCGGTGAAGCGCCTCCCAGGCCCTCGCCTGCGCGGCATGCTGGAGCGCCGGGCTCCAGGCCTCGCCCGTGGCCTCGCGCGGGTCGGCGGCGGGCGCCACGCTCAGCCCCGGCCCCGGTAGGGCGCAACACCCTGATCGGGGATCCACACATCGGCCGGCGGGGCGCCGGTCTGCCAGAACACATCGATCGGGATGCCGCCGCGCGGATACCAGTAGCCGCCGATCCGCAGCCAGACCGGCTCCAGCAGGTCCGCCAGGCGCCGCCCCACCGCCACCGTGCAGTCCTCATGGAAGGCGCCGTGATTGCGGAAGCTGGTGAGATAGAGCTTGAGGCTCTTGCTCTCCACCAGCCAGGGGCCGGGCACATAGTCGATCACCAGATGCGCGAAGTCGGGCTGGCCGGTCACAGGGCACAGGCTGGTGAACTCGGGCGCGGTGAAGCGTGCGAGGTAGCGGGTGTCGGGGTGCGGATTGGGCACCCGCTCGAGAACCGCTTCTTCGGGAGAGGCATAGCCGCGCACCTCGGAGCCGAGGGTGTTGAGGCCGGAATAGATCGGATTGTCGCTCATGGGGGGGATTCTAGCGCGTCAGAACGCCCCTGCCCACGGTTGCCGCTGACTCCGGCAATTGCAGTATACGGCCCTGAAGGACTCCGCTGCACGATTGCGCGCCGTTAAAAACCCGTTAGCACTGCGACCAGGGGACGCACAGCCGGATCATCCGGCGTGCCGTAGGAGACGCTCATGGCCGAACCGGCTGTTGGTGGCGCAGGCCGCCTTTTCATCAAGAAACCGATTTCGCTCATTCAGGCCGATGCCCGGCGCTCGGAACTCAAGCGCACGCTGGGCGCCGCCAATCTGGTCAGTCTCGGGGTAGGTGCCATCATCGGCGCCGGGATCTTCGTGATCACCGGCCAGGCAGCGGCGACTGCCGCCGGCCCTGCGCTGATCATCTCGTTCGTGATCGCAGGCCTCGTCTGCGCCTTCGCGGGCCTGTGCTATGCCGAGCTCGCCTCGACGCTGCCGGTGTCGGGTTCGGCCTACACCTATGCCTATGGCACGATGGGCGAAGTGTTCGCCTGGGCGATGGGCTGGTTGCTCCTGCTGGAGTATGGCGTGGCCGCATCCACCGTGGCGGTGGGCTGGTCGGGCTATGTCACGAGTTTTCTTGCGGATTTTGGCGTCACCATACCGGCTGCCTTCTCAAACTCGACCCTCCAGTATGTGTCGGGTGAGGGCCTGCAGGCGATGCCGTCGCTCAATCTGGTGGCGGCGTTCGGCATCCTGGCCGTGACGGCCCTGCTGGTGGTGGGGATTTCCGAGAGCGCCAAGGTCAACAATGTGATCGTGGTGGTGAAGGTGGGCGTGCTCTTGCTGTTCATCGGCATCGGTGTGTTCTACATGAAACCCGAGAACTGGGTGCCGTTCGTGCCGCCGGCCGGAAAGGAATTCGGCGAGTTCGGTATCTCCGGGATCTTCGTGGCGGCTTCGGCGGTGTTCTTCGCCTATGTGGGTTTCGAGGCTGTCTCGACCGCTGCCGGCGAAGCCAAGAACCCGGGCAGGGACCTGCCGATCGGCATCCTTGGTTCGCTGGCGATCTGTACGGTACTGTACATGCTGACCACGCTCGTCCTGACCGGTGTGGTCAAGTACACCGAGCTGAACGTGAAGGAGCCGATGGCGGTGGCCGCCGATGCCATGGGCATTGGCTGGTTCTCGTTCCTGATCAAGGTGGGCGCCATCACGGGCCTGTCCTCGGTGATGCTGGTGCTGATGTATGCCCAGACCCGGGTGTTCTATCAGATGAGCCGCGACGGCCTGCTCCCCACCATTTTCGGGAAGATCCACGCCACGCTGAAGACCCCGGCCAATGGCACGGTGGTGCTGGGCTCGCTCATTGCCGTGGCGGCCGCCACGCTGCCGCTGGGCGTGCTGGGCGACCTCGTCAGCCTCGGTACGGCATCGGCGTTCCTGATCGTGTGTCTGTCGGTGATCTTCCTGCGCCGCTCGCACCCCGATCTGGAGCGTCCGTTCAAGGTGCCGTTCTTCCCGCTGTTCCCGATCATCGGCGTGCTGCTGTGCCTGGTGATGATCGTGCCGATCCTGGTGAAGAAGGTCGATAGCGCCAACAACGGCGACCCGATCCCGCTGGCGCTGCTGGTGGGCTATCTGGTGATCGGCGTGGTGGTCTATGCGGTCTATGGCGTGAAGAACTCGCAGCTGGCCAAGGGCGTGCCGGTGTTCGGCGACGCCTCCGAGCCGCTCGATC
Organism: Alphaproteobacteria bacterium; assembly: GCA_027484265.1. Lineage (GTDB taxonomy): Bacteria > Pseudomonadota > Alphaproteobacteria > Caulobacterales > Aquidulcibacteraceae > JAIXTH01. Next base: position 362 of record JAIXTH010000312.1, on the reverse strand, counting down.
CGAACGAGCAGACCCGCTGAGCCGGCCGGCTCGGCTCGCTGCGAGCTGACAGGGGCGCCAGTCCGCGGGACTGGCGCCCCTTTTCATGTGGTGGCAAGGGACCGGCATGGACCTGCATATCGAGCCCGAACGGCCCGGCGATGAAGCCGCCATCCACGATCTGACCCGCCGCGCCTTCGCCGGACGGCCCTATGCGGCCGGCGACGAGCAGGAGCTGGTGGATGCCTTGCGGGCGGCCGGAGCCCTGGCCCTGTCGCTGGTGGCGCGGCTGGACGGGCAGATCGTCGGGCACCTGGCCCTGTCCCCCGCCACCCATGAAAGCGGCGCACCCGGCTGGTATACGCTCGGCCCGATCAGTGCCG
>JAIXTH010000157.1 GCA_027484265.1 Alphaproteobacteria bacterium | reverse complement strand
GGATCGGGCCGGTCAGAATCCTGCGCTCCAGACCGACGACCTCGGCCTCCGGGGCGCAGACCCCCTGTTCCAGCGTACAGACGTGGTCCCGCCAGATCGTGAGGCCGCCCGTCAGCCGGGTGCCGTTGCGGGTAACCGCCACCGGGCTGAGATAGTCCTGGTGCATGGCCGTCAGCGCGGGCCGGCTGTAGGGGTATGCCTCCACCCGATGGTCCGGCAGCCGGTCGGTAGTGGCGCAACCGGTCAGGGCCATGATGGCCAGCGAGGCCATACCTACAGTGCGCGGCGTCATGGAGCGCTCCCAGAATGTCTGTGAGCACTTACTTGCATTATTCCGGCGCCTTGTCCAGCCGCATTGAACCTGCCTGCGGCGGGCAGGCTGAGACCTGCGCTGCCTACAGCACCGCCTCGATCACCACCGGCTCGTTCATGGCGATGGCGCGGGCGAGGGCTTCGTCGAAGGCTTCGGCGGTTTCGGCGCGGACGGCGGCCACGCCATGGCCTTCCGCCAGCTTGACCCAGTCGAGCGCCGGGCCGTCCAGCGACAGCATGGCGCGGGCGGCGGGGCCTGGGTTGCCGGCGCCGGTGCGGGCCATCTCGATGTTGAGGATCCGGTAGGAGCGGTTGGCGAACACCACGGTCACCACCGGCAGCTTCTCGCGCGCCATGGTCCACAGTGCCTGCACGGTATACATGCCCGCGCCGTCGCCGGTGAGGGCGATGGTCTTGCGGTGCGGGGCGGCGCAGGCAGTTCCCACCGCCAGCGGCAGGCCCTGGCCGATGGCGCCGCCGGTCAGGAACAGCCAGTCGTGCGGCGCTGCCGCCAGTGTCGCCAGATAATGCGGCAGGCCTGCGGTGACGGCATCATCCGAGATGATCGCATCGTCGGGCATGTGCCGCGCCAGCGACTGGGCGCAGGTGGCGGGGGTCAGGGGCCCTTGCGGCCTGTCGGGAACCACACGCGCGGCGGCGGGCGGCACGTTCGCTGGGGCGCCCAGGGCATCAGCCAGGCGTGCCAGCCCGTCCACCGTATCCTCGTGCCGCGCGCTCAGCGGATGCACCGTACAGCCGTCCGGCACCAGCACCGACGGCTTGCCCGGATAGGCGAAGAAGGCGCAGGGCGTGGTGGTGCCCGCCAGCAGCATCAGGTCGGTGCCGTCGAGGTCGGCCATGGCGCCTTCGGCGAAATACTGCATCCGGTCGGGGGCAAAGCGGCCTGCACCCCGGGCCTGGCGGGCGGGGAAGGTGTCGATCATCACCCGCACCCCTGCGGCCTTCAGTCGCGCCATCGCCGCAAGGCCGGCCGGCTGCCACAGGGCAGGCCCGCCCACCAGCACCACCGGCTTGCCGGCTGCCCGCACGGCTGCGGCCGCGGCCGCGACTGCGGCGTCATCCACCCGGGCAGGCTGTGGCAGCTGCGGGGCAGGCGCCGGCTGGCCGCCGGACAGCCAGGCGGTGTCGGCGGGCAGGATCAGGGTGACGGGCGAGCCTGGCGGGCCATGGGCCGCGCCGAACGCGGCGGCGGCAAGGGCGCCGGCATCCGCCGGGGTTTCGGCCACGCCGATCCAGCTGGAATTGGCCTGCACGATGCTCTCGATGTCCGAGCTGAGCGGGGCATCCAGCTTGCGGTGCTCCATCGCATGGTCGCCCACCACATTGATCATGGGCGCATGGGCGCGGCGGGCATTGTGGATATTGGCGAGGCCATTGCCATAGCCCGGCCCCAGATGCAGCAGGGTCATGGCCGGAACGCCGGTTATCCGCGCAAATCCGTCGGCTGCGCCGGTTGCGACCCCCTCGAACAGGCACAGCACGCTGCGCACCCGCGGCTCGCGGTCGAGCGCCTGGACCAGGTGCATCTCGCTGGTGCCGGGATTGGCGAAGCAGTGGGTGACGCCACAGTCGGCCAGGGTGCGCACCAGCGCATCGGCGCCTGTCAGAGCCTCGGCGGATGGTTCGACAACGGACATGGGCACCTTTCCAGATTTCGGGATGACGGGCGCGGGAGACGTCCCCCGCGGCCCCGGTTGCGGCGCCCGCTCTGTGCCACCAGCCCCGGCCCTTGCCTACCCCCTGCTGCGCGCCGCTGCCGCCGTGCGCCGGCCCCGGGGTAGCTGTCGCGGCGGGGCGGACGGCCGGCCACTGTGCGGTCAATCGGGTGCCAGCGGGCGGGCGCCGGCCCGGGGGCCACCTCGCGCGGCGCTCACGGCTGAACACAGACCCGTCAGGCGGTCACAGGGGGGGTGCCATTGGCGCGCTGCGTGCCTATGTTGCTGGTCTGAGCCAGCCGTTGCCCCATGCCGGGGCAGCGGACTGGATGTTCGAACCGGATGATGCCGATGAAAATGCGTGATCTCGCGATCTGGGGACTGCTGGCGATGGCACTGGTGGCCGTCTTCTCGTGGACCCAGCGGACTGCGACTACCGAACAGGCCGCCACGACCCGCCCCTATTCGCAGGTGATGGCGGAAGTCGACGCCGGCCGCGTCAAGGCCGTGGTGATCCAGGGCGAGCGGATGAACGCCACCATGCAGGACAACAGCACGGTGGCCACCACGATCCCGCCGATGGCCGTGACCAATCTCGACCGGCTCGAGAAGGCCGGCGTGACCATCCAGGCCCTGCCCTCCAACACCCGTCCCAGCTTCCTGATGAGCCTGCTCAGCAGCCTGCTGCCCTTCGCCCTGATCCTGGGCATCTGGTTCCTCCTGATGCGGCAGATGAGCGGCGGGTCGCGCGGCGGCGCGATGGGCTTTGGCAAGTCCAAGGCCCGCCTGCTGACCGAGAACAAGAACCGCGTCACCTTCGAGGACGTGGCCGGCATCGACGAGGCCCGCGAGGAGCTGCAGGAAGTGGTCGACTTCCTGAAGGACCCGGCCAAGTTCCAGCGCCTGGGCGGCAAGATCCCGAAGGGCGCGCTGCTGGTCGGCCCCCCCGGCACCGGCAAGACCCTCACCGCCCGTGCGGTGGCGGGCGAGGCCAATGTGCCGTTCTTCACCATCTCGGGGTCGGACTTCGTGGAGATGTTCGTGGGCGTCGGCGCCAGCCGCGTGCGCGACATGTTCGAGCAGGCCAAGAAGAATGCGCCCTGCATCATCTTCATCGACGAAATCGATGCGGTGGGCCGTCATCGCGGCGCCGGTCTTGGCGGTGGCAATGACGAGCGCGAGCAGACCCTGAACCAGCTGCTGGTGGAGATGGATGGCTTTGAAGCCAATGAAGGCATCATCATCATCGCCGCCACCAACCGTCCGGACGTGCTGGACCCGGCGCTGCTGCGTCCCGGCCGGTTCGACCGCCAGATCGTGGTGGGCCTGCCCGACATCAATGGCCGCGAGAAGATCCTGAAGGTGCACATGCGCAATGTGCCCCTGTCCCAGGACGTGGAAGCCAAGATCATCGCGCGCGGCACCCCGGGCTTCTCGGGCGCCGACCTGATGAACCTGGTGAACGAAGCCGCCCTGCTGGCCGCCCGCCGCGCCAAGCGCCTCGTCACCATGCAGGAGTTCGAGGACGCCAAGGACAAGGTGATGATGGGCGTCGAGCGCAAGTCGATGGCCATGGGCGAGGACGAGAAGCGCCTGACCGCCTATCACGAGGGCGGCCACGCCCTGGTGGCCCTGACCGTCCCGCACACCGACCCGGTGCACAAGGCCACCATCATCCCCCGGGGCCGCGCCCTCGGCATGGTGATGCAGCTGCCCGAGCGCGACAAGCTGTCGATGAGCTATCGCCAGATGATGAGCCGGATGGCGGTGATGATGGGTGGCCGGGTGGCCGAGGAGATCGTGTTCGGCAAGGACGCCATCACCTCGGGTGCCTCCTCCGACATCGAGCAGGCCACCCGCCTCGCCCGTGCGATGGTGACGCAGTGGGGCTATTCCGACGAGCTTGGGACTGTCGCCTATGGCGAGAACCAGCGCGAGGTGTTCCTCGGCCACTCGGTTGCCCAGTCGCAGAACGTCTCGGAGGCCACGGCCCAGAAGATCGACAGCGAGATCAAGCGGCTGGTGGACTGGGGTCTGGAAGAGGCCCGCCGGATCCTGACCGAGCGGCGCGACGACCTGGAGAAGATCGCCCAGGGCCTGCTCGAGTTCGAGACCCTCAGCGGCGACGAGATCAAGGCGCTGATGAATGGCGAGCGCCCCGTGCGCGACGAACCGGGCGCCCGCCCGCCGTCGGGCCCGTCGGCATCGCTGCCGGTGACCGGCCGCAAGGCCGGCACCGCCAGCCCCGAGCCGGAACCCACCCCGGCCTGAGGCAAGCCCTCCCACCATCAGGACAACGGCCGGACCCGATGGTCCGGCCGTTTGCTTTTCCGGGAGAACGGACGCGGGCTCTGGTCCGGGAAGCCGGTCCACGCATGGTCCGACCGGCGTTGAGTCTCAGTTTTTGCGATTCGTCAGACTCAACGTGATTTGTGTTCCGGATATGAGACACAAAGTCCTTTGTTTCGCATAAGTCCGGCTCGATGCGACACAAATGGGCTGGATGGTCAGGCTCGGGCATGACGCGGCAGTCGCCGCGGCCGCAACAGCAGCCGACGCCCCCGCGCCTACCAGGCCCTGCGGCCCGTGATCACTTCGAAGAACATGCGGAAGTCGCCCATCAGGCTCCACAGCGGATAGGTGAAGGTGGCCGGGCGGTTCTTCTCGAAGAAGAAGTGCCCCACCCAGGCGAAGGCATAGCCGCACACAGGCGCCGCCAGGAACCAGCGCCAGTCGGCCAGTACCCCGGCGATGAGACACATGATCACCAGCGCCGTGCCCACCACATGCAGGCGGCGGCTGACGGCATTCTGATGCTCGCCGATATAGAATGGATAGAAGGCCGCGAACGACTGATAGCGCTGGCCGCTGGCAGCGGCGGCGGTGCCGCTCTGGTCGACCTGATCACTCATATCCGTTCCCCCGCCCCTGCTATATGCCGCGCGGGCCGATCCTAGCGTCCGGACCGCGCCATCGTCCAGCGGCCAGAGCTGACTCTATCCCTTGCATTGAGGCTGGTTTCGGCTAGTAGCAGCGCCCTTCAGGGATCGCCCGGCGAAACGGCATGCCGTGGCGGTCCGTCATGCTGTCTGCCTTGTCCGCTCCGGCGGCCACCGGCAGCCTAACTCACGGAGAGCGAAATGCCGAAACTGAAGACCAAGAGCGGGGTCAAGAAGCGATTCAAGATCACCGCGACCGGCAAGGTGTTGCATGGTGTGGTGGGCAAGCGCCACCGCCTGATCTCGCACAATGCCAAGTACATTCGGAACAACCGCGGCACGAGCGTCCTCGCCGAAGGCGATGCACGGCGCGTGAAGCTGTGGACCCCGTACGGCCTGTAAGGAGATCTGATCATGGCACGCATCAAGGCCGGCAAGGAAACCCGCGCCAAGCACAAGAAGATCCTGGCAGCTGCCAAGGGTTTCCGCGGGCGCCGCAAGAACACCATCCGGACTGCAACCGCCGCCGTGTGGCGCGCCGGGCAATATGCCTATCGCGACCGCAAGGCCAAGAAGCGCAGCTTCCGCAGCCTGTGGATCCAGCGCATCAACGCCGCTGTCCGCCCCTACGAGCTGACCTACTCGCGCTTCATCGACGGCCTGGCCAAGGCTGGCGTCGAGATGGACCGCAAGGTGATGAGCGACCTCGCCATCACCCAGCCGGACGCCTTCGGCGCCCTGGTCGAGAAGGCCAAGGCCGCCCTGGTCTGATCCAGGCGCCCTTGAACAGCATCAAGGCCCGGGCCCAGCGCCCGGGCCTTTTGCTTTGTCTGCCGCTTCTCCTAACGGCACCCCCTTGCGGCACGGGCGGGAGCGGCGGATGGTGGCGCGATGTCAAACGATATACCAATTCCCGCAGCGACGGTCCTGCTGGTGCGCGATGCGCCAGGGCTGGAAGTGCTGATGGTCGAACGGCATGCGGCGATCGGCTTTGCCGGTGGCGCCAGCGTGTTCCCCGGCGGCAAGATCGATCCCGCCGACCATGATCCCGCCTGGCTCGACCATGCCGACGGGCTGGACGGGCTCGACGAACTTGAACGCGCCGCGCGGGTGGCCTGTGTGCGCGAGGCGTTCGAGGAGGCGGGGATGCTGGTGGCGCGCGGCGGCGATGGCCAGCTGGTGGGACCGGATGTGTGCGCGGCTCTCTCGGAGCGGCGCCATCCGGTGGAGCAGGACGCCCGGCTGTTCATCGCGCTGGTCCGCGAGACCGGGGTGCGGCTCGCCTGCGAGACACTGGTGCGGTTTGCCCGCTGGATCCCGCCCGAGGGGCTGCACAAGCGGTTCGACACCTGGTTCTTCCTCGCACCCACCCCACCCGGCCAGGAGCCGCTGGAGGATGGGCGCGAGACCACGGCGCTGGCCTGGGTCCGTCCGGCGGATGCGCTGGCGGAGCTGGCGGCCGGCCAGCGCAAGATCATCTTCCCCACCGCCCGCAATCTCGAACTGCTGGGCCTGAGTGCGACCGTGGAGGCGGCATTGCGGGATGCGGCGGCGCGCCCGGCCGAGATCGTCCAGCCGCTGATGGTGACGCGCGATGACGGCGCCTTCCTCACCATCCCGACCCATCTCGGCTATCCGGTCACGGAAGAGCGGCTCGAGAGCGCGATGCGCAACTAGACAGCCGGCACGGCGTCAGCCGCCGAGGCGGCGCAGCGCATCCTGGGCCAGGGCAGTCTGGCGGTTATAGGCCTGGATCGAGGCCTGCGAGGCAGCGCTCGGCTTGCTCTGCGAGAGGGTGCGGCGCAGCTCGACCTGGCTCGGGTCGGTCGAGATCTCGCGATAGCCCATCCGGATGCGGCGCAGCACGCCATCCAGATCGCTGGCCAGTGTCTTGGCGCCGGCCGCGGTGGCCACATCGCTGCGGGCGGGAATGTCGAGGGCCACAACGGGCGGGGGATCGGACACCGAGCGGGTGGCCGTACTGGTGGGGCTGCGCGGCATCGCCACGCCCGGCTCCAGTCCCAGCTGGCGCAGCACATCCTGGCCCTGGGCTCCCGCCCTCAGCTCGATGCGGTCGCCGGCCGACGGCGTGATCACCAGACTGTCGGTGCCACGCAACGAGCGCGCTTCGGCCCGGCCATCGCGCAGCAGCACGCGGTTCACCTTCGCCGCCAGTGACCGGAAGGTCTCGCCCTCGGCAATCTCGACCTTGGCCTCGCGCCCGCCATTCACCCGCACGAAGAAATGATCCCCGGGGCGCAGGGCCGTGCGGTCGGTCAGCCTGTCGGCATCGCCGAACAGCAGCTGGCCCTGGGGCAGGCCCAAGGCCCCCAGGCTGCGACCATGGCCGCTGTCGAGCGCCAGCGCCACCGGGCTGCCGGCGGCGACCTGGGCGTTGACCTGGAAGGTCTGGCTGCCATCGGCCTGCGACAGGCCGCGGACGATGGTGCGGCTGGTGTCGAACGTGCCGCCATCGCCGATGGGCGCACCGAGCGCCACGCCGATCTGGCCGTTGCCGGTGGTGAGGCTGCGGATCGACTGGCCGCCGGTGCTGGTGGACAGCGACAGCCCCCCGGTGGCGGGATCCAGCACCCGCAGCTGGTCGGCATCGCCGCCAGCGGCCGCCCGCCCGGCCAGTACCAGCCGTCCACCCGCGCCAACGGCCAGCGCCGTGATCGCGGCAAGGCCGGTGTCCGCCGTGTCGAGCCCCGAGGCAAAGCTGGCGCCATCCAGCGGATCGAGCGCTGTCAGGCGCGCACCGGCAGCGCCATTCCAGGCCACCACCGGCACCCCGGCATCCACCACCAGACCAGCCGGTTCGTCCGTGCCCGTCCCGCCCAGAACGCGGGTCCAGGACAGGGCGCCCGCCGGATCGAAGGCCTGCACGAACACATCGGCGTCGCCATTGCCCTCTTGGCCAGCCATGCCCGAAGCGGTCCGTCCCGCCACGAACAGGCGCCCGTCGGCGCCGAAGGCGACATGGTCGGCCTGGTCGGACCCCAGCGCGCCCTGCTGGTGATACCAGAGGTCCCGGCCTTCCCGGTCGAAAGCGGCCACGAAGCTGTCGCGCCCGCTGCCGGTGGTGGTCCTGGCCTGATCGGCGCGGCCATCGACCGCGCCCGCCACCGCCAGCTGCCCGTCCGGACCGATGGCGAGGGAGAAGCCCTGGGCCGCGACGGCACTGCCCAGGGCCCGGGTCCAGACCACCTGGCCGGTGGAATCGACCTTCTGCAGCACAACGTCGCGGCTGGACTTCGGCGTGACAGTGCCCACGCGACCGGTTGCATCGGCAATCATGAAGCTGTTGCCGGCCGCATCCCGCACCATCGCCCGCACGGTGGCCGTTCCGCCGGTGGCAGTGATGCCGGTGCTGAAGGCCTGGGTGGCGGTGGTGCCTGCCGGCTCGTCGAGCCGCAGCACCGCGCCCTGCACGGCGCCGTTCACGGTGCGCGCACCGGCGACCGTCAGGGCCGGGACGGTATCGTCGGGGGCCGGCACGAAGGCGATGGATTCGCCGGTCGCCACCACCACACGGAACCGCTGCTCGGTAATGGCAGGGGCATTCGTGCCGGTGCCGGGACGCGATGTCTCGACACGGTTGATCCGGCTCTCCACCCCGGCAGCTGCCAGCCGGGTGTTGATCAGGCCACTGACGGCCTCCATCGACCGCGGCGCGCTGCCCAGATCGGCCAGATTGACCTCGACGGTCCGGGTCACGCCCTCGCGGGTGACGCCGATCGAGAAGCGACGGTCACCCTGGAACGCTTCAGGCACCGCCGAGGCTGCGCCGGTTGTCAGGACCCGGGTATCGAATTCGGCGCGGCTGCGGGCCTGGCCCTCGCTGGTGTGGTTGATCAGGCGCTTGCCGGGCAGAAGGATCGCGCCGTCCAGCCGGGTCGCGGCAGCGCGGCGCGTGATCTCGTCGATCCCGCGCTGGATCCGCTCGCCAAAGCGGGTGCGGTCAGCCGCCGACATGCCGCTGGACGCGGCGCGGTCGGCCAGCGCCTTCAGCTTGTTGACGGCGTTGTGCAGGATGAACAGCTCGCGGTCATTGCGGTCACGGCTGGCCGAGCCGGGGCCGGTGCCGAGGGAGTCCGACACCAGGAACCGGCTGTTCATCGCCTCGCGCACCAGCTGGTCTGCCGGGGTCTGCGGTGCGTTCTGGTCCCAGGGTGTCAGGCGCGCGGGCGTGCGCGGCGCGATGGAATCCACAGCGCCGCCGCCGGGGGTCAGAAGCCCCGACAGGTCCATCTCCTGGATCGGCTGCCGCGCAGGCAACTGCCCGACCCCGCCGAAGAGACTGAGATTGAGGGCGCCCAAGCCCGTCACGCGCATGCTCCTGCCAGCCGGCCCGCCACGGGCGGACCGGTCCAGTCAGCGCAATTGCACGAAACCCGTTGTTGTCCCGTTAAGCCTGATCGGGCGGGAGCCCCCCTCAGACCGTCTGGTTATAGGCGCCCACTTCGGGGTGGGCCCCGAGGCGCAGCCTGACCTCGTCGTGGAACAGCGCGCGCATGTCGTCCTCGCTGCGGGTGCTTTCCACCACGACCACCACTTCGGGCTTGTTCGAGGAGGCGCGGGCCAGCACGAACGAGCCGTCCTCCAGGGTGACGCGGGCGCCATTGACGGTGTTCACATCGCGGATCGCCCGGCCCAGCAGCCGTGCGCCGGAGGCCGCCAGGCCCTGATATTCGGCCACCACCTGATCGATCACGCCATACTTGATCTCATCATCGCAGTGCGCCGACATGGTCATGGAGGTCCAGGTCTTCGGCAGGTCCTGCTTGAGCGCGCTCAGCTTGCGGCCGCCTGCGCGGTCCAGCATCGCCAGCACCGCCCGCGCCGCCACCAGCCCGCAGTCATAGCCCCGTCCATAGGGCGCGCGCAGGAAGAAGTGGCCCGACTTCTCGAACCCCGCCAGGGCATCGAGATCGGTGGTGCGCCGCTTGATGTAGCTGTGACCGGTCTTGTAGTAATCCACCCGGGCGCCATTGGCCTTCAGCACCGGATCGATCTCGTAGGCACCGGTGCTCTTCACATCCACCACGAAGGTGGCGCCGGGGTGCAGCGTGCTCATGTCCCGCGCCAGCAGCAGGCCGATCTTGTCGGCAAAGATCTCCTCACCCGAATCATCCACCACTCCGCAGCGGTCGCCGTCGCCGTCGAAACCGAAGGCCACTTCGGCGCCGGTCTCGCGCACCTTGTCCGCCATGGCGTGCAGCATCAGGGTGTCTTCCGGGTTCGGATTGTATTTGGGGAACGTATAGTCGAGGTCGCAGTCCATCTCGATCACCTCGGCCCCCATCCGCCGCAAGGCTTCGGGGGCATAGGCACCGGCCGCGCCATTGCCGCAGGCCGCCACCACCTTGATCGGCCGCGACAGCCGGAAGTCGCCGACCACATCGGCGATATAGCGCTCGCGCAGGTCCGCCACCTGGCTGATCGAGCCACCCGGGCGGTCCACGAACCGCCCGCCCAGCACGATCTCCTTCAGCCGTCCCATCTCGTCCGGCCCGAAGGTCAGCGGCTTGTTGGAGCCCATCTTGACCCCGGTCCAGCCATTCTCGTTGTGGCTGGCCGTCACCATCGCCACCGCCGGGCAATCCAGCGCGAACTGCGCGAAATAGGCCACCGGGCTGAGGGCAAGGCCGATGTCCACCACCTGGCAGCCCGCCTGCACCAGCCCCACCATCAGGGCCTGCTTGATCGACAGCGAGTAGAAGCGGAAGTCGTGGCCGACCACGACCCGCGTGGCCCCCTCCTCCTGCAGCAGCGTGCCGAGCCCGAAGCCCAGCGCCTGCACGCCCATCAGATTGAGTTCGGGTGCCTTGCCATGGCCCTGGATGCCAAACCACCAGCGGGCATCATACTCGCGGAAGCCGGTCGGCTTGACCAGCGGAACGGTCTCGAAGTCGAAGGTGTTGGGCGCCAGATCGGCGCGCGGCTGGGGCAGCATGGGAGTGGCTCCGAAACAGGGGATGCAGTCCCGTGCCGACTTCCCCCGGTGAATGCAAGCTCAGGCGCTGGCAGCGGCGCGCCGGGCCACCTCGCTGGCAAGGGCCCGGTTCATGGCGTCATAGCCGGGCTGCATCGCGGCCACGCCGCGCCTGCCCAGGACTGCGATGGCCAGGCCCCGGAAGTCCTCGCCATGATGGAAGCGGCAGCTGTCCTCCGCCGTCGCCTCGATCCGGAACCAGTGCTCGCCCCCGAACAGCAGGCCGCTGATCAGGCTGCCGTCCCAGGCGAATGCGCGCTGCGGGTCAAGGCGCGAGACCACGGGGGCGAACCGCAGCACCTGGCCGGTGCCGGCCGGATGCTGGACCGTGATGGCCAGCCGCGCCCCCAGCCGGGCCTCGCCCCGGGCCGCCGTCACGAACGGGTTCCAGTGCCGGTAGCCGTCCAGATCGGTGAGGACGGCCCAGACGGCTGCTGCCGGGTGGGCCATGTCGAGGCAGGTGGCGATCCGGTGCATGGCAGCAGCTCTCCTCAGGACACGAGGTCCAGCTCCGGGGCCGCATGGCGCATGGCGGCCACCAGCGGCAGGCGGCAGGCGACCAGCGTGCCCTGGTCAGGCCCGGCGGCAACCGACGTCCAGCCGCCATGCATCTCGATGAAGCGCCGCACCAGCGCCAGCGAGATGCCGCCGCGCCGTGTGCGGTCATCGAACATCTTGAAGGCGCCGGCCCGTTCCTGATCGTCCAGCTTCTGGCCGGTGTCCTCCACCCACAGCCGCACGCAGCCATCGAGACGCCGGGCGCCGATGGTGATCCGGTCCCCCGGGCCGGTGGACCGCAGGGCAATCCCGGCGAGGCTGAACAGCACCTGGCGGATCCGCTGGCCATCGGCGCGGATCAGGCCGATCTGCGGGTCGCACACCACTTCGATCAGCACCTGGCTGTCGGCCGCCTTCGAGCGGGCCAGCTCGGCGGTCTCGTCCAGCAGGGTGCGCACATCCACATCGCCCAGATCCAGCGTCAGCTGGCCTGCATCGATCATCGCCAGATCGAGGATGCTCTCGATCATGTCGGCCAGCGCGGTGCCGGCCGACTGGATCGCGCCGAGGAAATTCTGCTGTACCCCCGTCAGATCGCCGGCCACGCCCTGCGCCAGCATGTCGGCATAGCCGGTGATGGTGGTGAGCGGGGTGCGCAGCTGATAGCTGATGTTGCGCACGAAGTCGGTCTTGAGCTGGTCGGCCTCCTGGAAGGCGGCGGCGCGCTCGAGGGCTGCCTGCTCGACCTTGCGGGCGGCTGTCACGTCGGCGAACGCCACCAGAGTGGCGCCATCCGGCAGCGGGCGGGTGAGCCAGGTGAGGACCGTGCGGTCGCGCCGGGTGATCTCGCCCTGGGTTTCCTGGCGGGCGGCGGGGCTGGGGTCGGTCAGGCGCGCCTTCAGGCCCGACCAGAACGCATCCTCGCGGTACAGGTGCCGCACCCGGTCGACGAGCCCGTCAAAGCCGGGCCGACCTGTCACGAACTCGGGCTCCAGTCCCCAGATCCGGGCAAAGGCGGCATTGGCGAAAGCCAGGCCCCCGTCGCCCGAGAACACGCCCACCGCCTCGGCGAGCTTGTCGAGGGTGGCGTTCTGCACCTCCAGCTGGGTCTTGTAGCGGGCCTGCAGGGCTGCGGTGCCGGTGATGTCGTCGAACAGGATCAGCAGCCCGCCATCGGGCAGGCGCTTCTTGGCCACCCGCAGGATCTGGCCGCCTGGCAGGGGCCACATCTCGTCGGGCAGCGGGCCTGCCTCGCCATAGGCCGCCAGCTGGCGCTCCTTCCAGCCGGTGATGTCCTTCTCGTGGGGCAACAGGTCGCGCGCCCGCAGGATGTCGATCACCTCCGACAGGGTGGGCCGCTCGTCCAGGATCGCCGGGTCGATCCCCCACAGCGCCGCAAAGGCCGAATTCGCCATCCGCAGGCGGCGGCGGGCATCGAACAGCGCGACGGCATCGGTGAGGATGTTCAGCGTCTCCACATGGGCCGCCACTTCCCGCCGTGCACTGTCGAGGCCTTCGACTTCCTCGGTGATGTCGAAGGCAAGGCCGGTGGCACCGTCTGGCAGCGGGGTATGGATGATACGCCAGACCCGCCGCTGGCCAGCCACCGTGACGGTCCGGGTCTTGATGCTGCCCTGCCCGGCTGTGGCGGCGCGTCCATCGGCCTCGGCAACTGGGTCGATGCTGGCGGCGCCGGCGCAGGCGGCCGCCAGTGTCGGTGCCTCGACGGCCCTGAGATAGGCGCCATTGGCCCAGACCAGCCGGCCCGACCGGTCCAGCTGCCAGACGGCCGCCGGAACCCCCTGCACGGCGGCGAGGCCCTCGCCGGCCACCACCGGCCGGACCCACACCACGGCCTGCCCGCCAACGGGTACCCCCGTGGCACGCCAGCCGCCGCCGCTCAGCTCGAAGCCGTTGCCGGTGCGGCGCAGGCGATCGGCCGCCGCCACCAGGCCCTCGATCACCCCGGCCAGTCCGGGCAGGGCGCTGTCCGGTCCGCCGAGCCCCGCCAGCGCCTGCGGACTTCCCGTCACCCAGGGCCGCCCCCAGTCGCCCGGTTCGGCCGGATCGTCCGGCGGCCAGACGGCGACAAGGGCACCACTGGCCTCCAGAGCCACGCCAGCAGGCTCCGGCCCGGCCAGAACCGGGGCCACGGACCCGTCCGGCGCGCCGCGCCGTCCCGCCAGCCAGCCGCCCGCAGCGCCTGCAATGCCTGCGGCCAGAAGTGCCAGCCAGCTGCCTGGTTCCAACGCCATCTCGCGTCCCCGGTGTGGAGCTCCCGACGTGGCGCCATTCGCGCCCCACGGCAAGGTTCCCGGCCCAGACGCCCCTGGAGCGCCGCTGCATCGTTACGCGCGTAGTCTCGAAGCTCGTGGTGCTGGCGCGCGCATCGGCTGGATCGCTGGACCGCGCGGCTCCCGCCGCGCATCGCCCCCGCCATGGGCGCGGCAGGAGCCGCGCGGTCCAGCGGCAGCGGCGGTCTGTTCGGCGGTTAGTGGTCAATGGGAAGAGGTCCTCCGCCCGCCTTTTCCCCGGTGCACCCGCCGCTGCCAGCGTGGATCGCAGGCGTGCCATCCGGTTTCAAGGACGCCCTTCGGGCGCCGCGGGGCGGTGGCTACGCCATCCTTGAGACCGGCCGTCCCGCCTGCATCCCCGCCGTCAGCGACGGGCGACACCGGGGAAAAGGGTTTCAGAGGAAGGCCACAGAGCTGTGCGCCAGGGGCGCACCAGCACGTAGAGAGGCTCCTTTCCGCTCGGGGCTCGCCAAAGAAAAGGGGGGGGAGGGAATCTGAAAGCGCTGGGGTAAGGCCCGCCTGGACGCAGAGCGCCGGACAACAGGTCTGCACGGCATTATTGGGTCACCCTCTGGAGCGCTGCTGCTCGCAGCAGCACAAGCGACGTGGAGCGGCGCTACGGGATGCGCAATACTCTGATTTAACCGCACTTCGTGCTGCGCAGTTGCAAGCAACTGCGCTCCAGCGGGTCGGGGCGTTACCCCGAAGCCATCAGCCTGCCGGCGGAATCACCAGCGCCCGTGCGTCGGCGGTGGTGCGCAGATGCGCGAGGATCGCCCGTTCCACCGCGCGCGCATCGTCCCCCGGCAGTTCCTCGACGGCAGCATGCAGTGCCACCAGCGGCGCCAGCAGCACCGCCCGCTCGCCATCCAGCATCCCGAGCGACAGGCTCGTTGGCAGGGGCCGGGCCGCCGCAGCCAACAGGCTGGCGGCCAGCTCCGGCGCCAGCGGCAGGCCGGCAGCAGCTTCGTACAGCCGCTTCATCCCGGTGATCTCGTCCATCCGCCGCTGCGCGCCCCGGTCCATGTCCTGGGCCATGAACACCAGGAGGGCGGCGGTCGCCCCTGCAGTTCCAAGGGGATAGGACGTATGCATCAGATGCGGCAGCACCCGTTCGGCCAGGGCACCGGCCATGCCGAACGCCACCTGTTCCATGCGCGGGGTCATCGGGCTTCCTCCACAAGGCGGGCGGCGATCAGGCGGTCATGCATCTGGGTGCAGTACCAGGCCGACCAGGCATTCACGAGATCGGGGTTGGCGCCGGTGGCGAAGGCCTTGCCCGCCGATGTCCAGATCGCGATCCCCTTCACGGCTGCAAACAGGCTCCACCAGCCATAGGCCACCGGATCGAAGGCGAGGCCGCTGGCCGCTTCCCACAGGGCGATCGCCTCGGCGCGGGGGATGCCGGTCAGCGGCTGGTCCGGGTCGTGCGACCACATCGGATCGAGTGCCCAGGCCAGGTCCTCATGGGCATCGCCCACATGGGCCATCTCCCAGTCGAGGATGGCGGTGAGGGTGCCGGCCCCGTCATGCAGGAAATTGCCCGACCGATAGTCGCCGTGCACGATGCTGAGCCGCGCGGGCAGGGGCGGCGGTGTGCGCCGCAGCTTGCGGATCGCCGCCAGCACGATGGGCTGCGGCTCGTTGGAATCCTCGGCAATCACCCCGGCCCAATAGTCCAGCTCGCGCTGCCACACGGTGGCGGGGTCCGGCAGGCCGGTAACCGCCACCAGCGGCGTGCCCGCCGGGTCCGGCCTGGCGATGGCACCGAGGTGCGTGAAGAACTGCCGTGCCAGTGCCGTGCTGTGCGGCGCATAGCAGTCGGCCTGGAACGGCGTGCCGGCCGCCCCCGCTACCTGTCCCATCACGAAGAAGGGCGAGCCCAGGACCTGCGGGTCCTCTTCCAGCAGCACCGCGGCCGGCACCGGCACGCTGGTGCCGGCAAAGCTGCGGTAGGCGGCGAACTCGAGCTTGCGCTCGGTATCGATCAGGCTGGCCGCCGGATCCTTGCGCAGGATCAGGGGGTGGTCCTGACCGCCGCGGGTGGCGACAAACCGGAAGGTCTGGCGCGAGGCACCGCCGAAAATCCGCTCCGGCGGCGACAGGCTGACCGGGCCGTTTCCTGGCAGGGCGGCCTCCAGCCGGACCGCGAGGCGCCCGAGGGCGGCTTCATCCAGACCCTCGCTCATGCTGACGGCTCCGCTGCGCCATCGAGGATCGAACGGAAGCCGGACGGCGCATGCGGCCCGATCACCAGCTGCTCGACAATCCCGATCCCCTCCGAGCCCAGCCCGTCCGGGCCGATGTGCACCGCGCGCGCCAGTGCCTGGATATGCAGGTGTCCCGGCGCCAGCGGATCAAGGTCCGCCGGGCGGAAATCCTCACGCGCAACAGCCAGTTCGCCCTTCCAGCTGCCATGGCCCCACTCGGGATGGCCATAGCCGATCCCCTTCATGGCGAAGGTGGCGATCGGGGTCCAGGTGACGGTGTGAGCGCGCCCGTGGGCGTCGCGGGCCTCCAGCCGCACGGAGCTGGCATGGCGGGTGCCGGGCTTCCACACCGGTGTGGCCTTCGGGTCCTTGAGGGCGATCCCGGCGCCCTGGGCGGCGCCGTCCATCATCAGCTCGCAGCGGGTGTTCCAGGCCTGTCCCGCCGCATCCTCGTTTGCATGGAAGTACAGGGACAGGTTCGGGAAATTGGTCGGTGCCCACAGCCAGTAGAATTGCGGCAGCTCTTGCGGCACCGTTGGCTGGGCGTCGCCAGCGCCGATCGGGCGCACCCCCCAGGAGCGGTCGCGGGTGCCGAAGCTGGTGGCGTCGGTATAGGCGGTCTCGACCCCGTCGGCGCGGATCGTCCCCGACCAGCGCACGGTCTGGGTGAAGCGGGTCACGTCCATCAAGGTGCGCGGACCCATGCGCCGGGTGAAGCGCGGCTCCTGCACCGGTGCGCTGCGCCCGCTGCAGACGAGGTCGAGGGCGATACCGTCGGTCTCCTCCACCACGATCCGCAGCTTCATCAGCGGCTCGATCACCTCGATCCGGATCGGCCCGACCGACAGCTCCATCCGCTCCATGCCGAGAAGGCGCGAGGCATGCAGGCAGCGCTGCACCCCATCGGCTCCCACGATGGACACATGGGCATCGGCCACATTCAGATGCGGATAGACCCCGAACGCCACTGCAAAATAGCCAGTCCCGTCCGCCAGATAGCCGCAGAAGAAGTAACGGTCATAGAAGTTCCGGTCCGTCCCTGCGTAGGCAATCGGCTCCGCAGTCTGGTGGATCGGCCACTCGTCGGCCCGTGTCAGCATCGCCGTCTCGCTCCCTTGCCGGCCCCGGTCTGTCGCGGGTGCTCGGTCGGCGGATACAGTGCCAAGCAGCGGATGCGGACGCAAGCGGCGCGATGCGCCTGGACGACCGCTGCGCTTGCAAGGCCGGACAATTGCCTGCACATCCGGGCCAGCATGAAACCAGCCGATGCCCCCGCCTCCGGTCCTGTTCCAGGCCCGGCGACTGCTGTCCCCGATATCGGATCGATCCGCACCGAGATCGATGCCATCGACCGCGAGCTCGCCCGGCTGGTGGCGCGGCGCTCGGGACTGGCGGCAGCGGTGGCGGCGGCCAAGCGGGCCGGTGGCGACACCGGCTTTGGCTGGCGCCCGGCACGGGAGATCGAGATCCTGCGGGCGATCCGGGTGGCCGAGCCGGGGCTGGACCCGATCCTGGCCGCCACGATCTGGCGGGCAATGATCGCCTCGAACCTCGCGGCCCAGGGCGGGCTGCAGGTGGTGGCAGCGCCGGGCTGCGAGGCGGCGGCACGCTCGCTGGTGGGCGATCCGGGGCTGGTGCGGGCCGCAGGCTCGGTGAGCGTGTGCCTGGAGGCGGCGGCGAGCCGCTCGCACACGCTGGCGGTGCTGCCCTGGCCGGGAGCGCGCGACGACCGGGCGCTGCCGTGGTGGATGCTGGTGCAGGCCCCGGCCTTTGCGGGCCTGCATGTGTGCGCCGCCGTCCCGCAGATCGACACCGGCCTGCCGCCGGAGGCTCTGGTGGTCGCGGCCATGCCCCCGGAGCGGACCGGGCACGATACGGTGCTGCTGGCAGGCCCGCATGCCGCGCTGGATGCGTTTGGCGGCCAGCCGGTGGCGCGGGCCGCGGGCATGGAACTGCATGCCCTGACGGTGCAGTCGGGCCAGACGGCCCTGCCAGAGGTCCAGTCCGATACCGGTGTCCGGATGCTGGGCGCCTATGCCCTCGCCTGAAAGACGGCCCCGGGGATGGCCCCGTTTCACCCCCGTGGGACAGCACTTGCCAGTCTTCTGAGTGCATCATAGGCTCGCCTCCAACAAGAACAGCAAGCCGGGGGGAGACGGCAATGCGTCAGGTTGGAGCGGTCGCAGCGACCGCCTGTATCGCCCTGTTGGGCGCTCTGTCGGCGTGGCCGGTCGCAGCCGGATCGGCGGCCGCGCCCACACCTCTGTCAGCCCCTCCACCCGCTGGAGGTGCCGCCCAAGGCACCGCCCCTGCGGCCTGTCAGGGCCGCCTGGCCCTGCCGGAGGGCTATGAAGCCTGCCTGGCCGATGCCGCACCCGGCAGCACCTTCGCCATCGCCGCAGCCGTGCAGCTGGGCACCTGGTACGGCCTTGGCGGCGAGATCGACGAGGCGGCGCGCCTGTTCGAGCTGGCCGATCCGCCGGGCGATGCGCGGCGGCTGGAGGGCACGGTGCTGTATCACGCCGTCCGCGCCGACACCTACCGCCAGCTGGGCCGTCTGGCCGACGGGATCGAGGATGCGCGCCGGGTGGTGGCTGTGCTGCTCGGAACCGAGGAAGAGGCGGCCGATGCCGTGGGCCCGTCCACGGGCGAGCCGCCAGAAGCGCTGCTGGCGCTGGTGCTGCCGGTCCTGAAGGCTGCGGACGATCCGCTGTATGGCGAGGGGCTGGCGCTGCTGGAGGCCCTGCCCACCGACATGGACGATCTGGTGCAGGTGGCGGGGCGCGCCACGGTCTACCAGCAGCTGGAGGAGTATCCGCTCGCGCTGCCCTGGACCCGGCGGGCCTTCGAGCTGGCGCCCGAGCATTCGGCCCTCGCCAACAATTACTGCTATCTGCTGGTGCTGCTGGACCGGGCGGACGAGGCGCTGCCGGTGTGCGACATGGCGGTGGCCGACCGGCCCGACATGGCCCCGTTCCACCACAGCCGGGCAGCTGCCCTCGCTGCGCTTGGCCGCTGCGATGAAGCAGGCGCCGCCCTCGATACCGCCCGCACCCTCGCCCCGGGCGAGCGCACCTTCGCCGATGCACTGACCTGCGAGCGGTCCTGGAACGTGGCAGCCGGCAGCGCCCGCTAGGGCCGTGATCGCTGGAGCGCGGGTGCTGGCAAGCGTGCACGGATTGGAGTTTGAGCTGCCTGGCGGTCCAGACCGCTGGACCGCGCGGCTCCTGCCGCGCATGGGTCCGCCGCAGGCAACGGACCTCGCTGGCGCTTCGACGAGCGCGCAGCCCCGGCGGGGCCGATTGTAACTGTGAGCGTCCGACTGGCACGCAGTCTTGCACAATGCCAGAACCGCGGCGCTCCTGAACCTGCAGGTACGCATGCGCGTGGGCCGGAAACGGCGGTGCAGGGACCCCAGCCAGCGCAGCACAAGCCGCAACAGCCCGCGCCAGCGGGGCCTGCGCGGTCTCGCAGACGCCTGTTCGTCGGTATTCCACAGGCGCGCGGCAGCCTCGATCAGCCGGTCAATCTGCCGGTCCAGCGCCTTGCGCGATAGCTGGCGTGCTGCGCCGGTATCGGCACCTGGAAGCTGGCAGGGCTCACACCCGGCCAGCGCAAACTCGACCGCTAGCCATTGCAGAATCCACCGCAGCCAGGCCCCCCAGACTCCCAGTGTTGCCAGCCGCTCCAGCCACGCGCCGTCCGGTTCCGCCAAAGCCGCATCCACCCGGTCCAGCGCGGCAGCAAGGCGCGCGCGGCTGTGGGCGTGGGATGGAGGCATCTGATCCATGCCGACATGGAAACCCGGAACCCGCACCCCGGGGATAGGGTGTGCGCCTATCCCCCCCGCTGGACCGTGCGGCTCCTGCCGCGCCTATGGCGGGGGCGATGCGCGGCGGGAGCCGCGCGGTCCAGCGGACTTACGTGGAAGGGCCGCGCAGACCTGTTGTCCGGCTTCGGCCCGTCGCTTGCGGCTTTGGTCGCAGACGGCCCGGCTGGCATCAAGGACGCTTCTTCGATGCGCCGCAAGCGGTGGCTTCGCCATCCTTGACGCCCTCCGCCCCGCCCGCGCCCACGCCTTCAGCGACGGGCCGAAGCCGGACAACAGGTTTCACGAAG
>JAIXTH010000150.1 GCA_027484265.1 Alphaproteobacteria bacterium | reverse complement strand
TCCCTACCCGTTCGTGTTCCTGAACCTGATCCTGTCCATGCTGGCGGCGGTGCAGGCGCCGGTAATCATGATGTCGCAGAACCGGCAGGCGAACAAGGACCGGCTGGAGGCCCAGCATGACTTCGAGATCAATCTCAAGGCCGAGCTCGAGATCCTGTCGCTGCACCGCAAGCTCGATGCCCTCAAGGCCGACCACGCCCGCCAGTTCGCCCAGCTGCGCGAGCTGCTGGTGGCCGAAGGCGTGAAGGACCCCGACCAGCCCCCCCGCTAGGGCAACAGCGCCTTCACGTCCGGCATCAGCGCCAGCGCCCGCTCGATCAGCTCGCGCCACCGCGGCCCGTTCTCCACCGCTGCCTCATAGGCCGCTTCCAGCTCATAGGGCCGGTCCTGCGCCAGCGCCAGGATCAGCGCCCGCGCCTGCGCAAGGTCCTTGCGGGCCTTGGCCCGTGACGAGGCCGGCCTGTCCTGCGACACGATCAGCTTGTGGATCGCATAGCGTTCGGGGCGGGGAATACGGACCAGGATGCCATGCCGATACGGCACGACAGCCGGTATCGGATCAGCCAAAAGATAGTTCAGAAAGTGGAGCGGCTGTGCCCAGACCTCGAGGGCATCCAGCCAGGCCGGTCCGTCCCGTCCGCCGAACCGGGGCGTGAGCAGGTCGAGCGCCAGGGTTCCGTCGAGGCTGCGCCAGACGCCAGTGCGTCCCTTCGGATCGAGCGTGGCCGCGGGCGACAGCCCGAGTGCAGGAAGCAGCTTGGCGAGCTTGGGCGTCGGCCGGTCCTGTGCGCTTTGAGCGAGAGCCACGGACAGCTGGCCATAGCTGGCAATATCAACATCCTGTGTCTGTGTTGGCGCGTTGCGGGTTACCCACTGGCCGACTTCAAGATCGTACAGGCGGAACGCATGGGTTCCCACCAGGGTGGCCCCCAAATCAAAAACACCGGCATCGGCCAGTGCCGTTAGCATAGAGCCTGTTGCCAGATCTGGCGCCAGTACGCGGGCGGAGCGCAGCTGAGCAACCTTGTTGGCATAGGCCTGCTTAAACACCGTTTCATCGGCAAGGCGCGCGCGGAATTTTTTGACCCGCGCCAGCGTTTCTTCGGTATCCGGTCCCAGATAGCGCTGCGCGACTGTCTCACCCCTTCGATAGCTGAGGTACCAGTATTTGCGACCGCGCAGGGTCCGCAGAAAGGGCGCGCCTAGGCCGTCAGGGTCCCGCCCATGCGCCAGATGCGCATCGACGAGATCCTGATAGAGGGTTTGGAGCTGGAGGGGGACAATGGCGGACATCGCCACTTACACTACACGAAAAGTTTTTGTAGTGCAACAAAAACCGTCGCTCTATCAGCTTACTGCCAAACCCCTAGCCTGACATGTTCTACTTCGACAAAGCGCGGATGAAGGTCTGCGGGTCGATGTTGCCGCCGCTGGCGGTGACCAGCACGGTCTGGCCCTGGAAGCGGTCCCTGGCGCGCACCAGCGAGGCGAGCGCGCAGGCGCCGCCCGGTTCCACCACGATCCGCAAGGTGGTGAAGGCCAGGGCCACGGCGGCCAGGGCCTCGGCATCGCTGGCCACCAGGCCGATGGCGCCTGCAGCGGCCAGGATCGGCAGGGTCAGCTGTCCGGGGGTCTGGGTCAGCAGCGCATCCTGCACCGAGCCGGAGGCGGCCGGGTTGCTGACGTGGGTGCCGGCGGCGATGGAGCGGGCAAAGTCGTCAAAGCCTTCCGGCTCGGCCAGATAGATCTGCGCTTCCGGTGCCAGCTCGCCGGCCGCCACCGCCACCCCCGCCGACAGGCCCCCGCCCGAGCAGCACACCACGATGGCATCGGGCTCGGCGCCCTGTGCCCGTGCCTGGCGGATCATCTCGAGGCCGCAGGTCCCCTGCCCGGCGATCACGTCCGCCAGATCGAAGGGCGGCACCAGAATGGCGCCGGTCCTGTCGATGATGCCGCGGGCAATCGCCTCGCGGCTTTCGGTGGCGCGGTCATAGGTGACAAGCTCTGCCCCGTCGCGGCGGGCGGCATCGAGCTTGGCCATCGGCGTGTCCGCGGGCACCACGATGGTGGCCTTCGCACCGATGTGGCGGGCCACATAGGCCACCGCCTGGGCATGGTTGCCCGAGGAATAGGCCACGATCCCGCGCGCCACGGCCTCGCCGCGCCGCCGCAGGATCGCGTTGGTCGCGCCGCGCATCTTGAACGAGCCGCGCGGCTGCAGGCAGTCGGCCTTCACCAGTACCTGCGCCCCCACCAGCGCATCGAGGTCATGGGACGACAGCAGCGGAGTCTCCCGCACCAGCGGGCGGATGCGGGCGTCGGCGTCGAGGATGTCGGAGAAGGAAATGGCCATGCCCTTCCGTTAGGCGCCGGACCAGCGATGGGCAACCCGGCCCTGCCACCCGGTCGGGGCGGCAGGCCCCGCAATTGACGCCCCCGTCGCGAATGCCGATAACGAAGCCGTGACCCCCTCCCTTGCACCGTTCCGCCACCGCGCTTTCACGACTTACTGGTTTGCCCGGGTGATCTGGACATTGGGAACCCAGATCCAGGTCACGGCCATGGGCTGGCAGGTGTATGATATTGCCCGGGCGCGCGGCGACAGCATCGAGCAAGGGGCGCTGCTCCTGGGCTTTATCGGGCTGGCGCAGTTTGTGCCGCTGTTGCTGCTGTCGCTGGTGGGCGGGCAGGCTGCGGACCGGTTCAACCGCCGTTCCATCGTGCTGGCGGGCCTGCTGGTGAAGCTGGTCCTGGCGGCGATGCTGCTGGCCACGCCGGGGATGGTGCCGGACCTGGCCATTGCCAGCATCCTGGTGGTGGCGGCCCTGACCGGTCTCACCAATGCCTTCCTGCCGGCAGCCTCGCAGGCGATGTTCTCGAACCTGGTGCCCCGGGCCGAGCTGCCCCAGGCGATCGCGCTGATGAGCCTGGCGTTCCAGGGTGGGGCAATCGCCGGACCGGCCATCGGCGGCTATCTGCTGCTGAGCGGCGCCGATGTGCCCTATCTGGTGGGGGCAGGCCTGTTTGCGGCGGCCATCGGCCTCGTGCTCGCCACCCCGCCGCCCGCGCAGGAACCCGCCCCGGCCGGTCGCGCCTGGCAGATGATCAAGGAGGGGATCGTCTATGTGCGCGACAACAAGATCGTGCTCGGCGCCCTCTCCCTCGACCTCGCCGTGGTGTGGCTGGCGGGGGCGACGGCGCTCCTGCCGGTGTTCGCCCGCGACGTGCTGCAGGCCGATGCGGACGCGCTCGGCTGGCTGCGGGCAGCGACCGCCCTGGGGGCGGGGGCAGTGTCGATCGTGCTGGCGGTGGCGCCGATCCGGCGGCGGGTGGGACACTGGATGTTCGGCTCGGTGGCGATCTTCGGCCTGGCCACCATCGGCTTTGGCCTCAGCCGCGATATCTGGCTGTCGGTGGTGTGCCTGGCGGTGGCTGGGGCTGCGGACATGATATCCGTCTATGTGCGCTCGAGCCTGGTGCAGCTGGCGACGCCCGATGCTATGCGCGGACGGGTGGCGGCGATCAGCTTCATCTTCATCTCGGCCTCTAACGAGTTCGGGGACTTCCAGTCCGGCGTGGCGGCGCGGTTCCTCGGCCCGGTGACAGCCGTTGTGGCAGGCGGCGTCGGAGCAATCCTGGTGGCGGGCCTGTGGATGCGCCTGTTCAGGCCATTGGCTGCCGCCGACCGCTTCGAAGACGCAACGCCCCCCGAAACCGATGGCGAGGCCGAGGGCCGGAAACGGCCGGAATGGCAGGCGCCCTGAACTGCGGCGGCCGTGATTCGCACCGCGGGCCGGGACCGCCGACCGGCCAGACTGCCGTGGCACCAGCGCAGTTTGCAGGCGATGGCGGTGGTTTGTGCCCGTTTGCCCGGCATGGGGTCTGTTTGAAGCGGACCTGAACGAACTGGTCACGCACTCTCAACATTTTCCGGCCTAGCGTGGCTTGCATGAAGCTGACCATCATCGAAACCGGCCGCCCGCCCGACATCATCGCAGCGCGCTTTCCGCGCTACCCGGTGATGGTGACCGAGCTTCTGTCGGTGCATGTGCCGGAGCTTGCGGTGGAGACCGTGGCGCTGGTGGAGGGCGAGGCACTGCCCGCTCCCGAAGCAGTCGATGCAGTTCTGGTCACCGGCTCACCCCACGGGGTGTATGATCCGGTGCCATGGATCGGGCCGCTCAAGAGCTTCATGCGCCGCTGCGCGGCCCGGGAAGTACCGCAGGTGGGAATCTGCTTCGGGCACCAGCTCATGGCCGAAGCTTTCGGCGGCCGCGCCGCCAAGGCCCCGCAGGGCTGGGGAATCGGCCGGCACAGCTACCGGGTGGAGCATTCGGACGGGTTCATGGCCGGCCATTGCGGTCGCGACGTGCACATGGCGGTGAGCCACCAGGACCAGGTGCTGGAGAAGCCGGACGTGGCAGAGGTGCTGCTGGCCAGCGACTTCACTCCCTATGCCGCCCTCGCCTATCGGCACGCCCCGGCCATATCATTCCAGGGCCACCCGGAATTCGCGCCGGACTTCGCCGACGCCCTGATCCGCTCGCGCCGCGGCACCCGCTTCCCCGAAGACCTCGCCGATGCCGCGCTGGAGTCCCTGGCAACGGGCCAGCTGGACGGAGATCTGGTGGGGCGGTGGATTGCAAGCTTCTATCGCGGCAGCGTCCGAGCCGACTCAGCGGCGCTGGCGGCCTGATTTCCGGACTGCGGGGGCATTACGCGGCAGCAACGCCCTCGCCTCGTGAGATCAGCCCCCTGCTGTCGAGCCATAGCAAGGATATATCCGGCTCACCCGGTCCGTCGCCTGAACCGAACCGGAGCTCAAGCATGATTGGCAAGCGCTGAGGGTCGATCCCGCCGGTTTGTGTCTGGAAACGGACATCGACAACGCCATCGATCGCGATCACCCCAGCAGTGCTGTTCACATCGGCATAGGTGAATGAAAGATCCAGGGCTTTTGCGATGGCCTCGCTTCCCTCACCGAGCACAGCATGAGTCCATGTAGACAAATGGGGCTGGAGATCATGATCCCACCGGCCAGACCGCAGCCACTGCGCCGCCTTGCCCAGCAGAATGCGATCCTGGTCCGTCCGCTCGGGCGCAAACATGTC
>JAIXTH010000285.1 GCA_027484265.1 Alphaproteobacteria bacterium | reverse complement strand
GGTACTGCAGCAGCGGCTGGCGGGCTTCACCGGGGCGGGGCGTCCGGTGATCTTGCTGATGGGTGATCCGGGCGCCTCCGGAGCCCTGCCCGGCTCGGCGGCGGCGCGCTGGGATCTGGCCTGGGATGGGCCGCTGGACCCGGCCCTCGCCGCACGTGCCCCCTGGCAGCGCCCCCACTTTACCGCGCCCGGGTCGACAGAGCCTGGCGCCGTGGTGTCGGTGGAGACGGTGCCAGGCCCCTATCCCTATACCCGCGTGCGCTTTGCCAACGGTGTCCTGCTGGTGCACCGCGCCAGCCGCTCGACGGTGGGCAGCCTCTCGATCCGGGTCAGCGTGGCCGGTGGTGCCCTGCAGCTGCAGGCCGATCAGCCCGAATTGGCAGCGTTGCTGGAAGCCGGCTGGCAGGGTGCGGGCCTGCCGGAACTGAACGGTGCCGATCCCGGTGCCGTGTTCGCTGGCACGTCGGTCCGGGCAGGCACCGTGGACATCGGCATGGCAGTCTCGACCCTCACGGCCAGCGGGATCGCCCGTGAGGATGCAGGCACACAGCTCGACCTGCTGCTGGCCCAGAGCCAGGCCAGGGCGCTGTCGCGACCGGCGATCACCGCAGCAGCTGCCCGGATCGATGCAGGCTGGCCAGCCGCCCGCTCCAGCCCTGACGGCCTGGTGCGGCTGCATGGCTCGGGCCTGTATCTGGATGGCTCCGGGCGGTTCGACGCCCCCGACCGGGCCAGGCTCGCGGCTTCCTCGGCCGAGCCGGTGCTTGCGGCGGGAGAGACCGCCTTTGGCGGCTGGATGGACAGCGCGCCTTTGACCATCACCATCGTGGGCGACATCGATCTCGACAGCGCCATCCGCGAGACCGCCCGCACATTTGCCACCCTGCCGCCCCGTGCGACCCAGACCCCGCCGCGACAGTGGCGCGAGGCCCGGAGCTGGCGCTGGCGCAGCCCGGGCGTGGTGCGCCTGACCCATGACGGACCAGCGGGACAGGCACTGGTCGGGCTGGCCTTCCCGACACCCGGTGAGGGCGATGTGCGGCTGGCCCGGGCGCTGTCGCTTCTGGGGCGGATTCTGCAGCTGCGGGTCAGCGCACTGGTCCGGGAACAGGCGGGGCTGAGCTATACCCCGCTGGGTGGCTGGCAGACCCTGACGCCGGTCAGCGATCACGGACGGCTGTTCCTGCAGGCTGTGGGCCACCCGGCGGATCTGGCACGGATTGCGGCGCTGATGGTGCAGATCGTCGAGGGCCTGCGGGCTGCACCGCCGACCCCGGACGAAATCCAGCGCGCGCTCGGTCCGATGCTGGAGCAGCGCGCCCGGCAGCGCCAGACCAATGCCTTCTGGCTCGACCGGCTGTCGCCCGAGGGCCTGCCGCAGCCGCCTGCCCTGCGCGGCCCGGGCCTCGCGGCGCTGGATACCAGCTATGATGCCGACCTGGCGGGCGTGACCGCCCAGGACCTGCACCGGCTGGCGCGCCGCTATCTGCGCATGGACCGGGCGGTCCAGGTGATTGTCGAACCCGCCGCACCAGCCATTGGCTGACCCATCCAAAGCCGCAGGAGCGCTGGACATGGAATTGCCCCCTGACGCCACCCGGACCGATACCCCGATCAATTGGGCCGCCCATGGCCTCAACCCGCCGCGGCGCGAGCCCGCAGCCAATGGCGTGATGCTGTCAGTCTGGGACGAGGGGCCGCAGGATGGGCCGTCGCCACCGCTGGTCCTGCTGCACGGGTTTCCAGAAGCCGGCTTTTCCTGGCGGCACCAGATCCGCGCCCTCTCTGCTGCGGGTTTGCGCGTGATCGCCATGGACCAGCGCGGCTATGGCCTGTCGGACAGCCCGGGGCGGGTCGAGGACTTTGATATCGCGGCGCTGTGCGCCGATGTGATCGCGCTGCTGGATGCCCGCGGGATCGCGCAGGCGGTGATGGTGGGCCATGACTGGGGCGGGCTGGTGGCCTGGGCCCTCGCCACCCGCCATCCGGACCGGGTTGCCGGGGTGATCGCGCTCAACACCCCCTACACCAAGCACGCCCCCGCAGACCCGATCAGCCTGTACCGCAAGCGGTTCGGCCCCGATCACTACATCGTCTTCTTCCAGCAGCCGGGACAGGCCGAGGCCGTGCTGGAAGCAGACCTTGCCCGCACCTTCGGCTTCTATCTGCGCCGCGCCGGGGCGAGCCTCGGCGAACTGGCACCTGCCCCCGGCGCCGGAAGCGGGCCGCCGCCGCTGGCGCGGATGCTGGCGGCGTTCGAGCCTCACGGCCGCACCGATACGCTGCTGAGCCCGCAGGAGCTGGCGGTGTATCTGGCACTCTATGGACGCAGCGGGTTTCGCGGGCCGGTCAACTGGTACCGTAACTTCACCCGCAACTGGCAGCTGTCCGCCGGGATCGCCGACCACGTGGCGCAGCCGGCGCTGATGATCATGGCCGAGCATGACGGGGTGCTGCCCCCGTCGGCCACCATGGGCATGGAGAAATATGTGCCGGACCTCGACCGGCACCTGATCGCCAACTGCGGTCACTGGACCCAGCAGGAGCAGCCCGAGGCCGTCAACAGCGCGATCCTGGCCTGGATCGCCCGGCGGTTTGGCAGCCGGACGGGCTGACGGCCTCTGCCCGGCGCCGGTCAGGCAGCCGGCAGCAGTCCACGGGCTTCAGCAGCCTCGCGCATGGCCTTCTGCAGCTTCTCGAACGCCCGCACCTCGATCTGGCGGATACGCTCGCGGCTGACGCCATATTCGGCGGCGAGGTCTTCCAGCGTGACCGGATCCTCGCGCAGGCGCCGCTCCTGGATGATGTGGCGCTCGCGGTCATTGAGGCCGCTCATGGCATCCTGCAGCAGGGCCATGCGGTTGGTGAACTCCTCGCGCTCGCCGAGGCGGGTCTCCTGGGTTTCCTCTTCCTGGGCCAGCCAGTCCTGCCATTCGGCGCCGCCGTCCTCGCCGACGCGCACGTTCAAGGAGGCATCGGGTCCACCGAGGCGGCGGTTCATCGACACAACTTCGTCCGCGGTCACTGCCAGCTTGTGGGCGATGGTGGCCACCTGGTCAGGCTTGAGGTCGCCCTCTTCCAGCGCCTGCATCTGGCCCTTCATGCGGCGCAGGTTGAAGAACAGCTTCTTCTGGGCAGCGGTCGTGCCCATCTTCACCAGCGACCACGAGCGCAGCACATATTCCTGGATCGCGGCCCGGATCCACCACATGGCATAGGTGGCGAGGCGGAAGCCCTTTTCAGGGTCGAACTTCTTCACCGCCTGCATCAGGCCGATATTGCCCTCGGAAATCACCTCGGCCAGCGGCAGGCCATAGCCGCGATAGCCATGGGCCATCTTGGCCACCAGCCGCAGGTGGCTGGTCACCAGGCGCTCGGCAGCGACCGGGTCTTCATGCTCGCGCCAGCGGCGGGCGAGCATGTACTCCTCGTCCTTCTGGAGCATCGGGAACTTGCGGATTTCGTCCAGATAGCGCTGGAGACCCAGCTCGGGACCGACGGACAGCGCAACAGCGCGCGACATGGTTGTCTCCTCACTCTGCCCCGCCCGCAATCCGGCACGGGGTAGCCGCTCCACCGGGCCCCGAAGCGGCGACCCGGCTGGCTGAGCAATCGACTTAGGGATCGCTCCGGCGGTTTGGAAGGGGCGCCAGCGGCGATTTGTCTGAACCCTGGGCTCAGCACGGCTAATGGGCCGCCGGACCGCGCCGCCGGACCGCGCCGCCGGACCGCGCCGCCCTTGCGGCGCCCTTCGAAAGCCCGGTGCGCGGCACAGGCCGCGCGCTCCAGCCCACAGGTTCTGTCAGCGGGCGAGCAGGCTGTCGAGGATCAGGGCGTGATCCTGCGCACAGGGCACCGGCAGCGGCGCGCTGAACGGCACCTCGGCCTCCATCTGCCAGTGGTCACCGACGGGGGCCGCGAACACCGCTGTCACCCGCGCCGCGAGATCGACGACCCACAGATGGGGAATGCCCGCGGCCGCGTAGATTGGCGGCTTGAGCTGCAGGTCGCGGCGGACCGAGCTTCCCGCGACTTCCACCAGCAGCGCCACATCCGGTGGCAGCAGAACGCCGCCGCTGGCGGTGCGGCGCACCACGGCAAGATCGGGCATCAGCTCACTGGTCCTGCCGAGACGGACCGAGACCTGATCCACCACTTCCAGATCCGGCGGAACCGCAGCCATCAGCGCCGCGGCGATCCGCATGCACGCCCGCGCGTGGGGCAGATGGGCTGGAGCCAAGGGCACGATCTCCCCGTCAATCAGTTCCACGCGGGCATCAGCGTCGATGATCCCGGCCTCGATCATCTGATCGAACGCCTCCACGGTGATCGCCATCCGGTCATAGCCTTCGGCGGCACGGGTCAGGGTCAGGGGCATCGTCAGGCTCCGGTACGACCGGCATCATAGCAGATGCAGCGGGCCGGGGAAACATCCCCGACCCGCCAGGCCGCGCGGCCAACGCCGCGCGCTCAGATCGCTGACAAGGTCATGCTGCAGCCCTGCCACGTGACCTTTCGACCTGCTGGGGCGCAGCTGCTGGCACCGGTGACGCAGGACTTGCCATGAAGTCAGTGTGATGCGCCGCGTGCAGCGCCGCCGCCTACGTGCCGCTGAATCCAATCCTGTCGGATCGGAACCTGCACTAGCGACGCTCATCCGGCTCCACGATGATGCGGTACCTGCCAAGCTGCTCATCGGCAGACGTAACTCCCAGTGTCAGGACGCCCTCGCTGTTGAAGCGCCCGCGCACAACGGCGCGTCCATCGCGACCAAACTCCATCGTGGGGTCTTCATCGGCATTAATGGAGATGATGAGCACAGGATCGAAGGCGTCGGACTCAACAGTCACGCGGTATCTCTGCCCCGGTGCGCCTTCCACCGCATACAAGTCGAGTATGGCGCCATTTGCCTCGCCAGACATCGCGTCCGACTCGTCAAGTTCATCTTCGTGCCATTGCCCGAATTGCAGCATCCCAAGATTGATATTCTCCAAGCCGAGTGTTGGGTCCACGTCGCCTGAATTGTCCTGCGACGACAGCGTCACCGAATAGGGACCACCTCTCTCGGAGCCCACAAGCACCAGGTACGTGCCATCTTCCGGGATCGGCACGCGCAACGACCGGACCGGCGAATTGGGTGCAAACTCGATGTCGCCAATGGGCTCGCCATCGATATCGGCAATCATCAGAATGCCCGTCATTCGGGTCGGAGCAATCGTGATGGTCACGCGGTCACCCGCATAGCCTGCGAACACCAGCATGTCGAAGTACACGCCGTCCGTGTTCACGTCTGATCCGGTGATCTCGCCGTCTACGGCCACGCCTTCAAAGATCGCGCGGACCTGCATCTCGCCTTGCATGGAGCCGGCCTGCTGGGCGACTGCAACGGACGCAACCAGGGTCTGGCTGATAGCCAGCAGGACAACCAACCCGAACGCCGAAACGCGCCGCAACCAACCCGCCATAGATGTTCCCCCGCCAGCCAGGCGCTGCCCCATCTGACCAATTTCAGGGCGCGGGAGTCAACCCTTGCCTGACAGCAGCCATCCAGGGCCGCTACTGCGCCGCCAGCTTCTCCGGTTCCGCCGGCTGGACCCATTTGAGGACCGGCTTGCGGGCGGCGCGGGTCTCGTCGAGGCGCTTGACGGGGGCGAAATGGGGGGCGCCGTCGAAGCGGGTGCGGTCGCCGCTCCGGGCCGCGAGGGCCAGGGTGCGCATCGCGGTGATGAACGTATCGAGGCTTGCCTTGCTCTCGCTCTCGGTGGGCTCGATCAGCATGGCGCCATGCACCACCAGCGGGAAGTACATGGTCATCGGGTGATAGCCCTCGTCGATCATCGCCTTGGCGAAGTCGAGCGTGGTGACGCCAGTGCCTTCGAGGAAGCTGTCGTCGAACAACGCCTCGTGCATCGAGGGGTGGTCGGGATAAGGCAGCGACATCAGGTCCGAGAGGCCGGCGCGGATGTAGTTGGCGTTCAGCACCGCGTC
>JAIXTH010000051.1 GCA_027484265.1 Alphaproteobacteria bacterium | reverse complement strand
TCAGCCGCAGCTCCAGCTGCTCGCGCCCGGGCACCCCCGCCCAGTGATCGCGCGCCTCCTGCACCCGGTTCTCGCCGAACACAGTGAGCCCGGCGGACAGGGCATCGGCCAGGGTCTGGCGGGTCTGGGTCTTGACCACGGCGGTCAGGGTCACGGCGCCAGCAGTCCGGCCGCCGGCCACAGCGGCAGCGTCGATCCGGGCCGTCAGCCCCGCGATCCGCTGGGGCAGGACCTGACTGCCGGCCGCATCGGGCACCGGAAAAGCGGTAGGGAAGGGGGCTTCGATCATGGCATCTCCGATAGGGCGCCGGGCCTGCCTGCGTCCAGTGTCCCGACCGCAGCGGCGGGTGCGTCACGGCGCGCACCGGATACGGGAAATCGCGCTTTATCCTGCCAGCGGTTCGGCGCATAAGGCGGTGTTGAACCGAGCCCCGCTGCAGGCGGGGCGCTCTTCGGGTGGCACCGGACCATGCGGACCTTTCTGAAACTGACGCTTCTGGGCTTCCTGTGCTGCGTGGCTGCGGGCGTGGTCGGGGTCATCGTGCTGATGACCATGGCGCTGTCGAACCTGCCGGACCACCAGAAGCTGGCCAGCTACCAGCCGCCGGTGTCGTCGCGGGTCTATTCGTCAGACGGCCGCGAGATCGGCCTGTTTGCCCGCCAGAACCGGATCCACCGCTCGATCGACGAGATCCCGGACCATGTGATCGCCGCCTTCATGTCGGCCGAGGACAAGAGCTTCTACTCCCACACCGGGGTCGATCCCTACGGCATTGCCCGGGCGATCTGGTTCAATATCACCACCTTCGGCACACGGCGCATGCAGGGCGCCTCTACCATCACCCAGCAGGTGGCCGAGAACGTGCTGCTGGCGGACATGCGGCCCGAGAGCTTCCTCGACCGGCTGGTGCTGAAGATCAAGGAAGCGCTGGTTTCGGTGCGGATCGAGGAGGTCCTGACCAAGGACCAGATCATGGAGGTCTATCTCAACCAGATCTTCCTCGGCTATCGCTCCTATGGCGTCGAAGCCGCGTCGCAGACCTATTTCGGCAAGCCGGTGGACCAGATCACCATCGCCGAAGCGGCCTATCTGGGCGCCCTGCCCAAGGGCCCGAACAACTATGATCCCAAGCGCCACGCCGACCGGGCGATGGCGCGCCGCAACTGGGTGATCGACCGGATGGTCGAGAACGGCTTCATCCGCGCCAACCAGGCCGAGGCCGCCAAGGCCGAGCCGCTGCCGGCCGACCCCAAGCCGCGCGGCAGCTGGACCAACCCGGAAGCGGGCGAGTTCGTGGAAGAGGTCCGCCGCGACCTGATCCGCCGGTTCGGCCCCGATGCGCCCTATTCGCGTGGCTTCATTGTCCGCTCGACGGTGGACCTCGACACCCAGCAGAAGGCACGCCGCGCGCTGCAGGCCGGTCTCTCGCGGATCGATCCGCGCGGCGACAACCGGTTCCGCGGCGCCGTCGGACGCCTGAATGGCGGCGAGGGCTGGCAGGCACGGATCGCGGCGGCCAGCTACTGGCGGCCGAGCCCGCGTGCCCGTCTGGCTGTCGTACTGGATGGTGCGAGCCGCTATGGCCTGCAGGACGGCACCACCGGCGCCATTCCCCAGGCCGACCTCGACTGGGCAGGCCGGTCGGGCAACCCGCTGCGCGCCGGGGATGTGGTGTGGCTCGGGCGGCGGGACGACGGCTCGTTCCAGCTGTTCCGCCGCGATTCGCTGCAGGGCGCGCTGGTGATGGTGAATGTGCACACCGGTGGCGTGGTGGCGATGGCGGGTGGCTATGAAGTCGAGGATTCGGGCTTCAACCGCGCCACCCAGGCGATGCGCCAGCCGGGTTCGACCATCAAGCCGATCATCTATGCCGCCGCGCTCGAGAACGGCATGACCCCGCAGACCCAGGTCTCGGACGCCCGGATCCGCGGCGGCGGCTGGAGCCCCGAGAACGCCGACCGGCGCTTCTATGGCATGATGCCCCTCAGCCAGGCGCTGGTGCTGTCGCGCAATACCGTGACCGTGCGGATCGCCCGGCGGATCGGCATGCGCCGCGTGGCCGACTATGCCCGCCGCTTCGGTGTGTATGACGACCTCCCCAACGACCTGACCATGGCGCTGGGTGCCGGGGAGACCACGCTGCTCAAGATGGTGTCGGCGTTTGCCGTGTTCCCCAATGGCGGACGCTTTATCCCGCCCGTGTTCTATGACCGGCTGCAGGATCCCCGCGGCGTGACGGTGTGGCGCGCCGACCGCCGCGCCTGCCCCGCCTGCGACAGCCCCTATGACCGCAGCCTCGGTCCGCCGGTGATCGAGCCGTGGGGCGTGCAGGTGGTGTCGGCCCGCACCGCCTGGGAAATGAGCTCGATCCTGCTCGACGCCGTGAACCGGGGCACCGGCCGCAGTGCCTCGTTCAATCACCCGGTGGCCGGCAAGACCGGCACCACGTCCGACTACAAGGACGCCTGGTTCATCGGCTTCACCCCCAGCTATGCCACCGGCGTCTATGTCGGCTATGACCTGCCGCGCACCATCGCAGGCGGCGCTTCAGGTGGCCGGATCGCGGCGCCGATCTTCCGCTCCTTCATGATCGATGCCCTCGAGGGCCGCCCGGTCGAACAGTTCGAGCCGAGCATGGAAGTGCTGCAGGAAATCTCGGCGGAAGAGCGCATGAATGTGCTGGCGGAACTGCAGGCCAATCCCGGCGCCGCCGGCACACTTGCACCGTCACAGCGGCGGTCGGGTGGTGCCAGCAGCGGCTCGGACGGGGCTGCTGCCGATGGCGCTGCCGGTGCGGTCCCGGGGGTCTCCGTCCCTGCCGGTGGTGCGGACGGTGCAGGCGCGGTCGAGGTTCCGGCCGGAGACGGTGCGGCGCCCGCACCCGAAGCCGCCCCCGCTGCACCCCAGGACGGCGCGGGCCGCTAGGGGCCCATCCTCAGGGCGGCCCCCGCCCGTCCGCCACCGGTCCTTTCGCTGGACCGGGCCCGGTTCCCTTTGCTAGATTGCACCTCCGGACTGCGGCCCTCTCCCCGGCGCCGCCTGCCGCTTCAGGACCGTTACCATCATGGCCAGCCAAGACACCCTGACCGACGAGCGCCCGCTCGAGCGCTTCGAGGACCTGCTGCCCGCCTTCTCCAAGGGCGAGAAGCCCAAGGCGGCGTGGCGCATCGGTACCGAGCACGAGAAGTTCGGCTTCTATCGCGGCAGCAACGAGCCGATCCCCTATGAAGGGCCGCGCGGGGTGAAGGCGCTGCTGGACGGGATGCAGGACATCACCGGCTGGGACGGCATCATCGAGGACGGCCACATCATCGGCCTCAAGCAGGGCATGGCATCCATCAGCCTCGAGCCGGGCGGCCAGTTCGAGCTGTCGGGCGCGCCGCTCGAGCACCTGCACCAGACGTGCATCGAAGTCGGCGCCCACCTCAAGGACGTGCGCCAGGTGGCCGACAGGCTGGGCATCGGTTTCCTGGGCCTCGGCTTCCAGCCCAAGACCGCCCTGGACGACGTGCCGATGATGCCCAAGGGCCGCTATCAGATCATGAAGCGCTACATGGGGCGGGTCGGGCGCCTCGGGCGGCAGATGATGTTCCGGTCCTGCACGGTGCAGACCAATCTCGACTTTTCCAGCGAGGCCGACATGGTCGACAAGCTGCGGGTGTCGCTGGCGCTGCAGCCGATCTGTACCGCGCTGTTCGCCAATTCCCCCTTCGCCGAGGGCCGCACCAACGGCTATCTGTCGTACCGCGCCCATGTGTGGAGCGATACCGACCCCGACCGCACCGGCATGCTGCCGTTCGCGTTCGAGCCGGGCATGTCCTATGCCCGCTATGCCGAATGGGCGCTGGATGCGCCGATGTATTTCATCAAGCGCGATGGCCGCTACATCGATGTGGCGGGCCGCTCGTTCCGCGACTTCATGGCGGGCCGCCTGCCCGAGCTGCCGGGCGAGAAGCCGCTGCCCGGCGACTGGGACGACCACCTCACCACCGTGTTCCCCGAAGTGCGCCTCAAGAGCTTCCTCGAGATGCGCGGCGCCGATGCCGGGCCGTGGTCGCGCCTGTGCGCGCTGCCGGCCTTCTTCGTGGGGCTCCTGTATGACAGTGCGGCGCTGGCCGCCGCCTGGGAGCTGGTGAAGGACTGGACCGCCGAGGACCGCGAGGCGCTGCGCCGCTCGGTGCCGACCCTGGGCCTGCGCGCCCCGATCCGCGGCCGCTCGGCCCGTGATGTGGCGCTCGATGCCCTCGCCATCGCCCGCCAGGGCCTGAAGTCCCGCGCCATGCTGTCAGCTGCCGGCGACGATGAAAGCGGCTTCCTCGCCGAGCTCGACGAAATCGCCCACACCGGCATCACCCCCGCCGAGC
This sequence comes from Alphaproteobacteria bacterium, assembly GCA_027484265.1. Lineage (GTDB taxonomy): Bacteria > Pseudomonadota > Alphaproteobacteria > Caulobacterales > Aquidulcibacteraceae > JAIXTH01. The sequence goes on along the minus strand of JAIXTH010000051.1, from coordinate 112 downwards.
GCCTGCTGGAGCGCTATCACACCGAATGGGGCGGCAACATCGACCGGGTCTACGAGGCGGCTGCCTATTGAGGGGGCTTCTCTGACCGGATCACCGCTGCCGGCAACGATGC
>JAIXTH010000057.1 GCA_027484265.1 Alphaproteobacteria bacterium | reverse complement strand
GGTCCGGGCATCCTGAAGCAGTCCAGCTGCTGCAACGGCTTCTGGAGGAACGCCAGGACAGAAGTCTGGGAACCGCGCGTCTTGCCATTGGCATGCTGTCGGGCGAGCCACCGCCATCGCCTGCCCAACTTGCCCGCATCAATGAGCTTGACCTCATGCTGCTGGCGCTCGTCCTGCCATTCGAGGTGAGCAGCATCCAGGGCGACCTCGACGCCGCCCGCGCTCAGGCTCTCGTGACGGGAAACTATCTTCTCGAACTGGTTGCCCATCTGTCGGAAGACGGGCCGCCCCTCGACCACCCATCTGCGGAGCGGATCGCGGATACTCTTGTTGTCACTGCACTGGTAGAATGGGGGCAGCTTTCCAGTGCCAGCGAAATCATCCGGCTTGGCGGACTTCTTCAGGGGTGCAACGACGCCGCGCCCGGCGTCGAAACGGATGTCGAGCGACTGGTTGAGGCGGCGCGCTGGGCCGAGGCAGCCGACTTGATCGCCAGTGAGGATCGTTCCTGTCTGACACCCTTGCTGGGCCGGTACAGCACGGACCGGTTCGTGCGGGCCGGGCAGGGGCCTTTGCTGCGCGATGCGATCGAGACCGCGCTGGCACGCCGGCCGGCAGAGCCGTCCGCGCAGAGCGGCGTCACCGACCTGTTCCTCACACTGCTCCGCCAAGGATTGATCGAAGCGGCGGAGCGCGAGCTTGCGCTTCAGCGGGAGCTGGGGGCCCCGGTAGAACCCTTCCTCGACGGTGCGCTGGCTGCCGCGGCCGTTGTCAGAGGGGACAGGGTCCGGGTCGAGCGGTACTGGGGAACGCTGGACCGGCTGACCGGTGGTGACACTGGTCAGATTGCGGACCTTGTGGCCATGTTTGCCTTGTCCCATGATCCTGAAGGACCCTGGCGGGAGCGGGCTGTAAACTGGCTAGGCCTTGATGCAGTGGAGCTCGACCATGCCACGGCCCGGTACATCCAGCTTCTGGATCCCGGCCGGGTTGCCCTCAGCCCGGCACTGGCCGGTCTCGTCCGGCGGGTAGCTGCGGGGGACATCGAGCCGTCGCCCCGGTCCGGTGGCCGTTGGGTCGACATGCGACCCGAGTACAGCATGCTTGAGCTGCGGTTTGCTGCGGGTGACGCCGATGTGGTGCTGGAGGAGATCAGGGCGGGTGAGCTGCGCGCAGCCGCCGGATTGGTCGAGGCGGCCTTCATTGCCATGGACGACTACCGGGACCCGGTCCTGTCCGTCAGGATCCTGGCGCTGACAGAGGATATTGCCCGGCTGAGCGCCTCTGCGGATGCGGCCCCCGCCGGGGCGACCTCCTATGCGGTCAACGGGCTCTGCGCGGTTGCGATTGTTGCCTTGCAGATGCCCGAATACGCCAGCCGTGCGCTTGACCTGCTTTTGAGCCCGGACTTGTTGCGGGAAGACGGCATGATCGATCATTGCCGCGCCGGTGCCGCTATGGAGCTGGCCGACTTGGGCGACCCTGTGGGCGCCCTCAGGGCCGCACGTGCTGTGGAGGACCCGTCGATCCGGGCCATTGCCCTGGCTGCCGCCATTGGCCCGGCCATGCCGCCAGCCTTGCTGGACTGGGCACGGCGGATGCACACCAATGGCAGGCCGGCTCCATTGCCCCCGGTCGCGCCGCAGTCACCGGCAGCCGGGCAGCGGTGATCGCCGCCACTGTTGCCAGGCTGGTCAGGGCCACTTGACCCCGGCGCCCGCCGTGGCAGGTCCGGTCGCAGGAGGCCCTGGCCGTGACAAGACTTTTTGCCTGCCGGGCCGCGTTCGCCGGTCTGACCTTGGTTGGTGCCTGCGCGGGAGCGCCAGCAGTTGGTGGTGCGGTACGCCAGGCCGTGGCACCGTCGGTCTGTCTGTCGGCTCCGGAGTCCATCGCAGTCTCGGCGCACCGTGGCGGGCCGGTGGGGCCGGAGAACAGCCTGGCGGCGATGCGGGCCAGCATCGCGGCAGGGGTTGCGATCCTCGAGCTGGACATTGCCCTGACGCGGGACGGAGCTGTCGTGCTGCTGCATGACCGGACGCTGGACCGCACCACCACGGGCACAGGCCCGGTGGCCTTGGCCACGCTGGCCGGGCTGCGCGATCTGCGGCTCAAGGACCGCAGCGGGCAGGTGACGGACGAGCCGCTGCCAACCCTCACCGAAGCTCTGGCGCTGGCGCGCGGCAGGGCGGTGATCTCGATCGACTTCAAGCCCGCAAGCCGCCCGTCCGATCCGTCCTATCCGGCTGACATGCGGAACCTGGTCAGCGCTGTTGCCCGGGATGTGCAGGCCGCCGGGGCCGCCCGGCAGGTGACGCTGATCGTCTACAGTCCAGCCGATGCGGCCCTGGTGCGCGCGGTGGCGCCCTGGGCCACCCAGTCGATCTCTGCCGACACCGCGTCCGGGCTTGCGGCTTATCGCGCTGCCGGGGTCGGCCCCGAACAGTCGCTGGTGTTTGCCGGGGTGCTGCGGGATCCGGCGGTTCTGCCCGAGCCGGTCGCCGATGGCCGCATTGCCACCATCGTCGGCACGCTGGGCGCGCCCGGACGCCGGCTCGATGACGTGTTTGCCGCCGACGGTGACCTGTCGGAGTATGCCGGCCTGGTGCAGGGCGGTGCCGATGTGATCGCCACCGATGCCGCCATCGCCGCACAGGACGCGCTGGCCGCCGCCCTTGGCCCGGCACCGCTGGAGCGGGCCCGCAGCTGCCTGCTGGCGGGAGGCCAGGGGTGAAGCCGCAGACCGCGCCCTCCGCCGGACCGCCGGTCCAGCCTTCTCAGGACGGGCCGCAGGCCCGGGCCGATGGCACCTTGTGGTTCGAGGCCAGCGCCACGCTGGTGGTTTCGGACCTGCATTTCGAGAAGGGTTCGGCCTTTGCCCGTCGGGGCTCGCTGCTGCCGCCCTATGATACGGCCGAGACGGTGCGGCGCCTCGCGCTGGCGCTGGAGGAGACGGGGGCCCGGCGACTGGTGAGCCTCGGCGACAGTTTCCACGATGTCACGGCCGGCCAGCGCATGGCCGCACCGGTGCGCGGCCAGCTGCTGGAGCTGCTGGCGGGCCGGACCTGTATCTGGGTGGAGGGCAACCATGACCCGCTGCTGCCGGGCTGGCTGCCAGGGGTGCGGCTCGACAGCATCGAGATCGCGGGCTGGACCCTGCGCCACGAACCGTCACCGGCTGACAGGCCGGGGCGCGAGATCGCCGGGCACCTGCATCCGTGCGCGAAAGTGGCGGGCCGGTCGGGCCGCCGGGTGCGGCGGCGCTGCTTTGCCGTGAGCGAGGCGCGGATCATCATGCCCGCCTTTGGCGCCTTCACGGGCGGCCTGAACCTGTGCGACCCGGCCTTTGCCGTCCATTTCAGCGCCCCGCCCGCCGCGCTGGTTCTGGGAGATGGCCGCCTGCACCGGATCGGGCCGGGCCAGCTCCTGCCGGATTGAGCGCGGCGCTCCGCCGAAGCGACAGCTGCACGGTCATCGCTTTCAGCGATCAAGCCCCCGCGCCGGTTCCACCACTTCCTGGATTATCGGGACACCGTTGATCACCGGCTTGATCCGGAGAGCTGACTGGCTCGTGCGGCGGACGACAACACAGGCACCGCCGTCAGCGTCCGTCCCGACATAGACCCCGGCGAAGGAACGCCGCCGGCGCAGGGTCGCGGCGAGCAGTTCCTTCACCTTTGGTGCAGCGGCGCTCCGCAAGGAAGGGTCCGAGATCACGGTCTGCCCGGAGATGCCGCCTTGCTTGCGGCGGACGGTCTGATTGCTGATCGCCATGGCACTGCCCGTTAGTCCAAAGCCAGTTCGCCGGAGACCGGACCCTATATCACTTCGATCCCCAGCTCCGCCATGACCGCAGACATCGGGTTCGCATAGGTCCGGACGCCGTCGCCAGCGAACAGCAGGCCCACGGGAGCCCCCTCTTCGGTCCATATCACTGAACCGCTGTCTCCGCCGGCAGAAAAGGAACCGGTTTCGGATACGACTTCGAACTGCCCGGAGAAGAGTGTGCGACTGAACCCGCGACCCAGATTCACGGGCAGTTCGTCAATTCCGATCGCCCTGATGGTTCCAGATGTGACGCCCGTTGTGCGGCCGACCTTGAAGACCCGCAGACCCGACTGAGGCTCAACCACGGGGAGTGCCGGCTTGTCGCCGAATCCCGGGATCAGGTTCGCGTCCACCCGACCTTCCATCGTGCTGATCGCGGCATCCACGCGGTTGACGCCGTCCCGATCGATTCTGACGAAGTCCAGCAGCCGCCCAATCCTGCGGCGGTTGCCGGCTGTGGCATCAATCGTCCCGGGCTGGGTGATCCTGTCGCCCAGTGCTGCGCGATTGACATGGGCAAGGACATGATTGTTTGAAAGAATGCAGTGCTGACCGGAGCTCACCTGACGCACCACACAGCCCAGCGTGCCTGCTGTCACGCGAGGATGCGAGATCGAGCATCCGATCAGGGCTGGATCGACAACCGAGCTCAAGGGTGGCGCTACGGTCTGTGCCCGTGGAATGCTCACCTTGCTGGTGGACAGTGCCCCGTTGGCCCGCTCCCTGACTTCGGCAATCAGGTCCATTGTGGCCCGGCTTTCATCGTAGAACCTCAGATCGATGAGATACTCCGCGTCCGTCTCCACGACCCCCAGTGAGATCCGGGACGCAGC
>JAIXTH010000009.1 GCA_027484265.1 Alphaproteobacteria bacterium | reverse complement strand
CCGCCCCGCGGCGCATCGAAGATGCGTCCTTGAAACCGGCTGGCCCGGCTGCGATCCACGCTGGCAGCGGCGGGTGCACCGCGGAAAAGGGCGGGCGGAGGACCTCTCTCCGTTCACCGCCGTCCTCTGGACAGTCCGTTGGAGCGCAGCTGCTTGCAGCTGCGCAGGCGCGCCAGCGCCACGACGGTCGAGTTGGGCGCTTAACGATGCAGCGTCGCTCCGCGCCGCTTGCGCCGCTGCAAGCAGCGGCGCTCCAGAAGGTCTGCGGCTTCCAAATCTGCCTCACCGCAACGCACAGCCGCTCCTGCCGCGACGCGCATGGACCGGGCATGGGGGTACCGGCACTGGCGTTGGGTGCCTCGGTTCAGCCCCGCCGCGCCTCGCGCCGGTCGCGGGTGACGAAGCCGGTGCCGAGGGTGCGTTCGCGGAACACCCAGGCGTTCTGGATCAGGCCGAAGCCGAACAGCATCGACATCATCACGCTGCCGCCATGGCTGAGCAGCGGCAGGGCCTCGCCCACCACGGGCAACAGGCCCACCACCATGCCGGCATTGATCGCGACATAGATGAACAGCAGCACCGTGATCCCGCCCGCCAGATACTTGCCGAACAGATGCCGGCAGCTGCGCGCGATCAGCACCCCATAGACCAGCGCCGCCACATAAAGCCCCAGCACGAACACGCCGCCGATCATCCCGAACTCTTCCAGCAGCATGGCCAGGATGAAGTCGGTGTGCCGCTCGGGCAGGAAATCCAGCTGGCTCTGGCTGCCCTGCATGAAGCCGACGCCGAAGATGCCGCCCGACCCGATGGCGATCTTGGACTGGGTGATGTGATAGCCGGTGCCGAGCGGATCGCGGGACGGATCGAGGAAATTGAGGATCCGCTCTTTCTGGAACTCGTGCATCACGAAGAAATAGCCCAGCACCGCACCCGTGATCCCGAGCGCCCCCGCCCCGGCCACGAACCACCAGGACAGGCCCGCGAGGATCACCAGCGCACAGCCCACGCCCACCACCATCAGGGCGGTGCCGAGGTCGGGCTGCATCATGATCAGGGCCGAGGGCACGGCGATCATCACCAGCGGGATCAGGTGCGGGGTGATCAGGTCCAGCCGCCGCGCCTCGCCGTCGTGGTAATAGCGGGCCAGGGCCATCGCCAGGGCGATCTTCATGAACTCGGACGGCTGCACCTGGATCGGCCCGAGTTCCAGCCAGCGCTGGGCCCCCATCGCCACCTTGCCGAACAACTCGACCGCCACCAGCAGCAGCACGGCGATGCCATAGGCAGGATAGGCCAGGTGATACCACACCCGCACATCCACCGTGGCCACCACCACCATCATCACCACGAATATGCTGAAGCGGATCAGGTGGTTGGCAGACCAGGGCTCGAAACTGCCGCCAGCTGCGCCATAGAGCAGCAGCGCGCCGGTGCAGGCGATCAGCGCCAGAACCAGCACAAGGCCCCATTCGATCTTGCCAAGGCGCGCCCGGAAACTGTCGCGGCCCTCCTCGGAATAGGTCGGCAGCAGAACGCTCATCGCGCGCCTCCGGTTGGCTGGACCGGCAGGCCCTGGGCGGCAGGCGGGGTTGCGGCGGGCGGGGTTGCGGCGGGCGGGGCAGCTGCGGGCGCGGCGGCAGGTGCCGCCCCTGGTGCTGCTGACGGCGCGGCGGCGGGCGATCCGGGACCCGTGGCAGGCGCGGCGGGCATGGCTGCAGCCGGTGCGCCGGGCACGGCACCCGCCGCGGCCTCTGCCATCTGGCGGCTGGCCGAGAAGGCGGGGCGCCTCGAGGGGTCTTTCAGCAGGGTGGCCTTCAGGATCTCGCGGGCGCGCGGCGCCGCCGCCTTCGAGCCGCCGCCGCCATGCTCCACCACCACCACGCAGCAGTATTTCGGCTTCTCCGCCGGGGCATAGCTGACGAACAGGCCGTGGTCGCGCCGGTTCCAGGGCAGGGCACTGTTGGAGAGCACGCCGGAGCGCCGCTCGGCCATGGTGATGCGCCGCACCTGGCTGGTGCCGGTCTTGCCGGCGATGGTGACCCCTTCGATGCCGATGTCGGCGCGGGCGGTGCCGCCCGCCTCGTTCGACACCGCGATCATGCCGAGGTGCACCTTGTGCATGTTGTCGTACTTGAAGGGCAGGCGGCCAAAGGGACGCTGTGGCCTGGCGCCCGGCCCTTCGCGGATCAGCTTCGGCTCGACGGCCACGCCCTCGGTGGCGATCCGGGCGGTCATCACCGCCAGCTGAAGCGGGGTGGCGATCATCAGGCCCTGACCGATCGCCACGTTAATGGAATCGTACAGCGCCCAGTCCTGATTGCGGTTTTCCCGCTTCCACTTGGTATCGGCCACATGGGCGCGGGCCACGCCCGGGATGCCGATATCAAAGCCCTCGCCAAAGCCGAACTTGCGCGCGACCTCTGCCATCCGATCGCCGCCCAGCCGCTCGCCCATCTTGTAGAAGTAGCAGTCGCACGAGACCTTGATCGCCTCGTGCATGTTGACGTTGCCGTGGCCGCGCCGCGAGTGGCAGTGGAAGCGGTTGCCGCCGTAATAGGCAAAGCCGGGGCAGGGCACGGTCTCTTCCGGCGTGGTCACGCCATATTCCAGTGCCGCCAGCGCGATGATCATCTTGTAGGTCGAGCCGGGCGGGTAAATCCCGCGCACCGCCTTGTGGTACAAAGGCCGGAACTCGTCCTCCAGATAGACCCGGTAATCCGGCCCCGCGATGCCGTCGACGAACTTGTTGGGATCGAAGGCCGGGGCCGAGCACAGCACCAGCAGCTCGCCGGTCTCCACATCCATCACCACCGCGGCGCCGCTTTCGGCGGGGCGTCCCTCGGCAGGCTTGAACTGGTCATAGGCCACCTGCTGCAGCTCGGCATCGAGGGTCAGAACGATGGGCTCGCCCGGCTCCGGCGCCAGACGCGGGTCCTCGACTTCGCGGATCACCCGGCCGCGGGCGGTGACCTCCAGCTTGATCTGGCCATGCTGGCCGCGCAGACCGGCTTCCTGGCTCTTTTCAAGGCCTTCCTTGCCGACCCTCACACCGGGATTGCGGGCCTCGGGATCGCGTTCGGCTTCCTGCTGGTTGGCCTTGGCCACAAAGCCCACCACATGGGCGAAGGCCGGGCCGAGCGGATAGTTGCGGGCTTCGCCCATCTGCACCCGCACGCCGGGGAAGCTGGCCGCCTCCACGCTCACCCGGGCATACTGCTCCCACGACAGATTGTCGGCCACCAGGGCGGGCAGGAAGCGGGGGGCGATGCGCGCCTCTTCCTTGATGCGCGGGATCCGGGTCTGCGGGATCCGCAGGATCGAGGCCAGGGCATCGATGGTGGGATCCAGCTTGTCGCGCCCGCCCACCTCATCGCGCATCACCAGCACCCGGAAGTCGCGGCGGTTCACCGCCAGCGGGATGCCGAACCGGTCATAGATCGGCCCGCGCGAGGCAGGCTTGAGGCTGAAGTTGAAGCGGTTCTCCTGCGCCTCCAGCCGGAACTCGCTGTTCTCCAGGATCTGCAGCTTTGCCAGCCGCACCCCGACCGCGCCGAAGAACAGCCCGCCCAGCCCCGACAGGACCAGAGACCTGCGGCTGAAGATATCGCTGCGCTCGTCCCGGCTCATCGCGTGTCGCGCTCCTCGTCGAGAGAATAGAGCGTCTCGAGGGTTCCGAACAGCACCCCGGCGAGCAGGCACGGCAGGATCAGGCCCGGCAGCGCGCTCACATCGCCGCGCAGCAGCGCCAGGAACGCCCCGCCCGCAAACGCAAACCCGCCGCTGGCCAGGCCCTGCAGCACCCCGTGCGGCAGCTTGCCGAACACCCGCTGCTGGATCAGGGTCAGTCCATAGGCTGTGAGGCCCGTAAAGGCCCAGGCAAACAGCGGCCCGCCGGTGATGAGGTCAAGCCACAGACCGGCCAGTGCAATCAGCAGGGCGGGCACCAGCCGCGGTCCGCTGCGGGCCCAGCCCGCAGCCGCCCACACCAGTGCCAGCGGCCAGGGCGATCCCAGAAGGCCCAGATTGACCGGCACCAGCCACAGGAGCGCCATGCCCATCATCAGCGCAAAGCCGCGCCACAGCCGCGCCCGCAGCTGCGGATGGGGCGGCAGGAACAGGTCGGCCACGGCCATGGTCTCAGCGCCCCCCCGGGGGCGCGGCAGCCTCGCCGCCAGCGGGTGCTGCCGGAGGCGGGGGAGGTGGCGGCGCAGGCGGCGGCGAGGCAATCGGGCCGGCGCCCAGCTCGACTGGAACCGGCTGGCCGCCACCGGGGCGAGCGGCAGCGGACGGCTGGCCGGTCTGTGCCGCACCGGTGCCACGTCGGGCGGCTTCCTGCTGCTGCTGGCGGCGCAGGGCATCGCGCTCGGCCTCGGCCTTGCGCAGCGCCTCGCGGGTGGCGCGGGCCTCGTCCTGGGCCTGCTGGGCGGCCCGGATGGCTTCGGGGGTGGCGGCGGCCGGGACACCGGCTGCGCCCGGCACGCCGGGCAGGATCGCGCCGGCGGTGATCGCAGGCAGCGGCGCTGCCGGTGGCGGTGCCAGCTCCGGCAGGGTCACCGCGTCGGGCGGCGCCGGGAAGGAGGTGGGCGGCACTGCCCGCACAAAGTCCAGCGGTGCCCGGTCCGACGCCAGCCGCACCCGCATGCGCCCGTCGGGTCCGGTGGCAGCCACGCCCACGGCGATACCGCGCGGGAACAGGCCATCATCGCCGGAGGTCAGGAGCCGCTCGTCCTCGCGGATGATGGGCGGCAGGTTGAGGTGGCTGAGCAGGGGCGCGGCGGTCTTGTCGCCCTGCAGGATGGCGCGGGCGCGGGTGGTCTCGCCCATCACCGGCACCCGGCTGTCGCCGTCGGTCAGCAGCAGTACCCGCGACGTCGACGTGCCCACGGCGATCACCCGTCCCACCAGGCCCCGGGCATCAAACACCACCCAGTTGACACCCACGCCCTGCTGGCGCCCGGCGCCGATGATGCCGGTGCGGGCAAAGGGGCCGCCGGTCTCGCTGACGATCCGGGTGGCCACGCCCTGGCCGATCCCGTCGCCCCGGATGCCATAGAGCCGTTCATAGGCTTCCAGCCGCTCGGCCAGGGTCAGGGCCTGGTCGCGCCACTGCATGAGGGCCGCATTCTCGGCGCGCAACCGCCGCAGCTCTGCGGCATCGGCCAAGAACGAGCCGACCGTATCGCCGATCCCGTCGACCCAGCGCAGGGGTATCGAGAACACCCCGCCGATGGCGCCGCCCGCGTCGGACACCACGCCCTGGATCCCGCCACTGCTGGGGTTGCGCACGCTGCCGAGTGCGAAGGTCAGCGCGCCTGCGGCCAGCGCGGTGACGGCCACGGCAGCCACCAGGCCGCCGCGTCCGCTGTCACCCCGTACCGAGCGTCGCGCCATAGCGGCAGCTCCCTGTCAGCCGGGCCTGATGCCCGATGCCGGACGCCCAGGTCCGGCTCTTTCCGTGCACGGGTTCGCCGCCACGCTCAGACCCGCGAGAGCAGGCCCTTGTAGCGCTCGAAGTCCTCGACGCACTTGCCGGTGCCCATCACCACGCAGTTCAGGGCCTCGTCGGCCACCGACACCGGCAGGCCGGTGCGCTCGCGCAGCACCAGGTCGAGGTTGCGCAGCAGGGCGCCGCCGCCCGTCAGCATGATGCCCTTCTCGACAATGTCGGCAGCCAGCTCCGGCGGGGTGGTCTCCAGCGCGGTGCGCACCGCGTCCACGATTTCCTCGATCGGGTCGGTCAGCGCATCGGCGATGGTGGCTTCCGACACGATGATCTCGCGCGGGACCCCGTTGATCAGGTCGCGGCCCTTCACCGACATAGTCTCGCCATGGCCGTCAGCCGGGGCGGCTGCCGAGCCGATGGTCTTCTTGATCTTCTCGGCGGTGGTCTCGCCGATCAGCAGGTTCTCGGCGCGGCGGATGTGGCTGATGATGCTCTCGTCCATCCGGTCGCCGCCCACCCGCACCGAGCGGGCATAGACGATGCCTTCCAGCGATAGCACCGCCACTTCCGTGGTGCCACCGCCGATGTCCACCACCATCGAGCCCGACGGCTCGTCGATCGCGAGGCCCGCACCCAGCGCAGCCGCCATGGGCTCCTCGATCAGCCAGGCATCCTGGGCACCGGCGCCGATCGCGGCATCCACGATGGCGCGGCGCTCCACTGGCGTGGCGCCCGACGGCACGCAGATCACGATCCGCGGGCGGCCCTTGATCCAGCCCGACAGCTGGCCGTGCACCGTGCGGATGAAGTACTTGATCATCTCCTCGGCGACATCGAAGTCGGCGATCACGCCGTCGCGCATCGGGCGGATCGCCTCGATCTGGCCGGGGGTGCGGCCCAGCATCAGCTTGGCCAGATTGCCAACCGCCTGGACCTCCTTGCGGCCGCCGCGAACGGTGTAGGCCACCACGGAAGGCTCGTTCAGGACCACGCCCTGGCCCTTCACATAGATCAGCGTATTGGCAGTGCCGAGATCGATAGCCATCTCGGTCGACAGCCAGCGGAAGAGCCATCCAAACATGGGATTTTCACCTGTGAGGGGTCGATTTTGGGATTGATTCGCCCACTCTGTCCCGGCGTTTGACCGCAGAATGAGTGGCAATCAAGGCACCCGCTGCGCGTCACCGGGACGTGAACGCAGTAGCCGCGGCCGCAGGGCCGCGCGCGGTGGTCTCCGGGGCCGGTCCGGGCGCGTTCTGGCATCCTGAGGTGAGGGCGCGGCGGTCTTTCGGGGCAGGCCGCAACGCCTCCGGGCACTGCATTCCGACTGTCACCTGTGCCGCACGGACCTGTTGCGCAGCCGGTAGGCGGTGCATACCTTGTAGCCCCAACAGGACGCAGAGCCAGACGGCCATGACCAAACTCACCGCCAAGTTCGGCATCGGAGACGTGGTGCGCCACCGGATGTTTCCGTTCCGGGGCGTGATCTTCGACGTCGATCCGCAGTTCGCCAATACCGAGGAATGGTACAACGCCATTCCCGAGCAGATCCGTCCGCGCAAGGACCAGCCCTTCTACCACCTCCTCGCCGAGAACGAGGAGAACCACTATGTCGCCTATGTGTCCGAGCAGAATCTGGTGCCCGATGAGACCGGCGAGCCGGTGGGGCATCCGCAGGTGGCCGAGCTGTTCGACCGCTTCGAGGGCAGCCGCTACAATGTGGCCGCGCCCGTGCGCGCCCGGTTGAACTGATCCGATGGGCGCGGCGGCTGCGGCTCCTCCCCCCGGCGCCCGGGCCGACTGGACCATCGACCAGGATTGGGGGCATTTCACCCCTGCTGAGCACGACCGCTGGCGCCGTCTGCACGAGCGGCAAATGGAGGTGCTGCAGGGGCGGGCCTGCGGGGCGTTCCTCAACGGGCTCGAGGCACTGGACCTGCATGGCAGCGGGGTGCCCGACTTCGAGGTGCTCAATCAGGGGCTCGAGCGGCTGACGGGCTGGCGGGTGGTGGCGGTGCCGGGCCTGGTGCCGGACGCAGTTTTCTTCGAGCATCTCGCCAACCGCCGGTTTCCGGCGGGGAATTTCCTGCGCAGCGAAGCCGAGTTCGACTATATCGAAGCCCCCGACGTGTTCCACGACGTGTTCGGCCATGTGCCGATGCTGACCGACCCGGTGTTTGCCGCCTACATGCAGGCCTATGGGGAAGGCGGCCTGCGCGCCCTGCACCTCGATGTGCTGCCACAGCTGGCGCGGCTCTACTGGTACACGGTGGAGTTCGGGCTGATCGAGGAGCCGGAGGGGCTGCGGATCTATGGCGCCGGGATCGTGTCCTCGCCGGCCGAAAGCGTCCATGCGCTGGAAAGCCCGGTGCCGAACCGGATCGGCTTCGATCTCGAGCGGCTGATGCGCACCCGCTACCGAATCGACGATTTCCAGGAGACCTATTTCGTGATCGGCTCGCTGCAGCAGCTGATGGACGCCACGCTGCAGGATTTCGCGCCGATCTACGACCGCCTGCGCGGTGCCGGCGAGCTGGCACCGGCAACAGTGCTGGACAGCGACCGGATGGTCGCGGGGCTGGCAGTTCCGGTCTGACGGGGGGCGCTGGAGCGCAGCTGCTTGCAGCTG
>JAIXTH010000197.1 GCA_027484265.1 Alphaproteobacteria bacterium | reverse complement strand
TCGCCCGTGGGCAGGTTCACCTGATAGGCGCCGATATGCTGGGTGATGCCACCGGCTTCGCCCGACACCACATCGGCCTTGCGGATCGCATCCAGCAGCGAGGTCTTGCCGTGGTCGACGTGGCCCATCACGGTCACGACCGGCGGGCGCGGCTCGACATTCTCGTCGGTGTCATTGACGCCTTCGAGGCCGATTTCCACGTCGCTTTCCGCCACGCGCTTCACGGTGTGGCCAAAGTCGGCCACGATCAGTTCGGCGGTATCGGCATCGAGCACGTCGGTGCCCTTGGCCATCGTGCCTTGCTTCATCAGATAGCGCACCACGTCGGTCAGACGTTCGGCCATCCGCTGCGCCAGTTCGGTGACGGTGATGGTTTCCGGCACCACCACTTCGCGGTTCTGCTTGATCTGCTCCTGGCCGCGCAGCATCCGCAGGCGGCGCTCGCGTTCCTTTTCGCGGGCCCGGCGCACCGAGGCCAGCGACCGTTGCCGGTCGGCATCATCGTCGAGCGCTGCGGTGATGGTCAGGCGACCACCGCGACGTTCGGGCGCGCCCCGGGCACGGGCCACGGGCTGCTGACGGGGGGGCGCCTGCTTCTGACGCTTCACCCGGCCGCCCAGTTCGGACAGCAGATCGCGCCCGCCTTCACCCTGGCCCTCGCCTTCGGGGCCTTCGGCAGCGACGGCTTCCACGGGCGCCGGTTCCGGCTCGGATGGCTCCAGCGGCGGCTGGCCTGCGGCGATGCGGGCGGCATTCTGGGCAGCTTCCACCCGGCGGCGGCGTTCTTCGGCTTCGGCGGCAGCAGCGGCCTCGGCCTGGCGGCGCTCGGCCTCTTCCTCGGTGCGGCGGCGCTCTTCCTCATAGAGGCGGCGCTCGGCTTCCTCGCGGCGGGCGCGGGCTTCGGATTCGAGGCGCTCACGCTCGCGGCGGGCCTCTTCCTGTTGGCGGGCACGGTCGAGGGCGGCCTGGCGGGCCGCAACCTCGCGCTCGGACAGGCCGAGCGTACCGGTCGGACGCGCGCGCTCGCCGCTCTGGCTGTTCCCGGACGAGCGGGACTGCGGCTGGCCGGCGGGCTGAGCGGGTGCTGCAGGGCGAGGGTTTGTGGCCGCAGGCGCTGCCGGACGCGGCGCGCCTTGCGGGACAAAGGCCGGGCGCGGCGCAGGACCGCCGGCGCCGGGAGGTGCGATGCCTTCGCGCTTCTTCTTGACTTCGACCTGCACCTGCTTGGTGCGGCCATGGGAGAAGCTCTGCTTCACCATGCCCGCGTCCACCGAGCGGTTGAGGCTGAGTGGCTTGCGCCCGCCAGGCGTGCCAGGTCCGTTGTTCTGTCCGTCGCTCATTTGCATCCAGTGCGGCCCGTGCGGACCGCGTTCCCGACGCAGGCCAGCCGGTGCGGGCCTGCAAAAACTCCAAGCACCCGTAAAGGCGCGTCTCTGCCGTCCCGGCCCGGTGGGCCAGTGGAGCAGTGACGAGCCGTTCTACGGGCCGGCATCACCCCAGGCTTGCGGCACCAGCGGGCGGAAACCCGCCAGCCGCCGCACCTCGACACCAAACGCATCCGCCAGGCGCCCCGGGGGCAGGAGGGCATGTATCACAGTATCCCGCCCAAAGGCCATGCCTATCTGTGCACCCGACAGACATCCGGCAACAGGTATGGCGCCCCAGACACGGGCCAGCCCGTCGAGCTTGCGCCGCCCATCGGCCGCGCCGTCACAGGCTTCGATCCGCCAGGCAGGTCTGGCCTTGCGCAAGGCGCTGTCCACCTGGTCGAAACCGGCGACGACCTGGCCGGCCCGCCGGGCCATGCCCAGAAAGGCGAGCACCCGCTTCTCGAGAGCCGCCTCGACCAGCTGGTCGAGCCCTTCGGGTGGACGCACTGCCTGCTTCAGGCCCCGGGAGAAGCCACCCTTGCGGGCCGCCAGCTGCACCGCCTCGCGGGTGGCCGAGACCCAGACCCCGCGTCCGGGCGCACGGGCGGCCACGTCCGGGAACAGGTTCCCGTCCGGGTCCACCACAAAGCGGATCAGGTCTGCATCAGCCCGGACTTCGCCGGTGGCCACGCAGCGGCGCTGCCGCTGCGTGCCCTCGGCTCGCTCATGCCTGTCCATCGGCGGATGCTTCCGCCTCCTGGTCGGTTGCGTCCTCGCCGTCGGCTTCCGCCTCGACCACCTCTTCCACCGGCGCTTCCACCCAGCCCATGATCACGCGGGCGCGCATGATCATGGCATCGGTGTCTTCCGCCGAGAGGTTCAGGTCTTCCAGGATGCCCGGCTCGCGCACGCGCTCGCCGTTCTTCACGTCCCACCAGCCGCGCAGGTCGTCGGTGACCATGCCGGCCAGATCTTCAACCGTCTTCACGCCGCCCTCGCCCAGCTTGACCGCCATCGGCAGGGTAACGCCTTCCAGCTCGAGCAGCTCGTCGGCGACGCCCAGTTCCTTGCGGCGGTTGTCGAGGGCCGTGGCCTGGGCTTCGAGATAGTCACGGGCGCGGGTCTGCAGTTCGACCGACACATCCTCGTCGAAGCCCTCGATCGCGAACAGCTGGTCGATCTCGATATAGGCGATGTCCTCGATGCTCTCGAAACCTTCCGAGACCAGCAGGCGGCCCATCATCTCGTCCACTTCCAGGGCGGTCATGAACAGGTCGGTCAGCTCCGAGGCTTCCTTCTCGCGGCGGGCGCGGTCTTCTTCCTCGGTGGTGATGTCGATGGTCCAGCCGGTCAGCTGCGAGGCGAGGCGCACGTTCTGGCCACGGCGGCCGATGGCCAGCGACAGCTGGTCGTCGGGCACCACCACTTCCACCCGGCCCTCGTCCTCGTCCAGCACCACCTTGGCCACTTCGGCCGGCTGCAGTGCGTTCACGATGAAGGTGGCGTTGTCGGGCGACCACGGGATGATGTCGATCTTCTCGCCGCCCAGTTCGGACACCACCGCCTGCACCCGCGAGCCGCGCATGCCGACGCAGGCGCCGACCGGGTCGATCGAATTGTCGTAGGAGATCACGGCGATCTTGGCGCGCGACGAGGGATCGCGGGCCACGGCCTTGATCTCGATCACGCCGTCATAGACTTCCGGCACTTCCTGGGCGAACAGCTTGGCCATGAAGCCCGGATGGGCGCGCGACAGGAAGATCTGCGGACCCTTGGCCTCGCGGCGCACGTCATAGATGTAGCAGCGCACCCGGTCGCCCACCCGCAGCGTCTCGCGCGGCAGGCCATCGTTGCGGCGGATGATGCCTTCGCCGCGCCCGAGGTCGACGATCACATTGCCATACTCGACCCGCTTGACGAGGCCGTTCACGATCTCGCCGACGCGGTCCTTGTACTCTTCATACTGCTTGTCGCGCTCGGCCTCGCGCACCCGCTGGGTGATCACCTGCTTGCCGGTGAGGCTCATCACGCGGCCGAAGTCGAACAGCGGCAGCTCCTCGGTGAACACATGGCCGACATCCACCGACGGGTCGATCCGCTTGGCCACACCCACCGGGATCTGGGCCGACGGGTTCTCGACGTCCTCGTTGGTGGCCACCACGGTCTGGCGGCGCGTGAGGGTCAGCTCGCCGCTGCGCTGGTCGATCTTGGCGATGATGTCGAGGTCGGCGCCATAGCGGGCGCGGGCGGCGCGCTGGATCGCCTCTTCGATCGCGCCCAGCACGATCTCTTCCTCGATGTTCTTCTCATACGCGACCGAGCGCGCAATCTGCAGAAGTTCCAGACGGTTGGCGGAAATGGCCATGTCTTCAGTCTCCCTTGCCGCGAGCGGCGGTGTCGTCAGAGTCGATGTCGGTGGTGTCGGCGTCGGTATCGGCACCGGCATCTTCGGGGGCGGCCAGCTCGGCGGTGCCGTCTTCCAGCGCCTGTTCCAGCGCATCGAGTTCGGCCTCGCTGGCGCCGCGCCGCGAGAGGCTTTCGCGGATCAGCTCGTCGGTCAGCACCAGCTTGGCGGTGGCGATCCAGGCGAACGGGATCAGCGCGGTGTCCTCTTCGCCCTCCACATCGAGGCAGACATTGTCGTCCTCGATGCCGGCGAGCACGCCGGTCCAGCGCTTGCGGCCTTCCACCAGCCGGTCGAGCTCGAGCTTGGCCTGCCAGCCGGCCCAGCGCTCGAAATCCTGCAGCCGGGTCAGGGGCCGGTCGATGCCGGGGGAGGAGACCTCGAGGTAATACTCCCCGGTCATCGGATCCTCGGCATCCAGCAGCGGCGACAGACCGCGTGACAACTTCTCGCAGTCCCCCGAATTCATCCGCCCGTCGGGGGTCTCGGCCATGATCTGCAACGTCTTGCGCCGCGCCCCCATCACCCGGATCCGCACGATCTCGTAGCCGAGATCGGCAGCAGCCGGCTCGATCAGGGCCAGGAGCCTGTCTTCGAAGGGTGAGGTGGTCCGCACGGTGTGTCTGGTCGCTTCTGTCTGGTGGCCGTCGCCGGCCGGTTTGGTCCTGTCGCCCGTGACCGGGCTGAGCGCCCGGCAAAGCAAAACGGCGGCCCGGGCGGGCCGCCGTTCCGGACTGCGAGGCAGTCAGACCGAGCTGTTGCGGGGCATATAGGCGATCACTGCGGGTTTGTCATCCGGGGTTCGCAGGGCGGTAGCGGGGCGCTGCCCATGCCTTTCCCGGCATGCCCGGGCGGCCGCCTGCCGGATACCCTCTGGCCAAAGCTGCGGTCAGATGTCACACTCCCCTCCAACGACAGGAATGTGGGGGGAGACGGGTGATGGCGGACGGGCAGGATGCGCCGCACGGCGGCGTGCACCAGCGGGCCGGATTCCATGCCATGGAACAGGGCACAGCCGAGGACTGGGCGATCATCGCTGGCGAGGCGGCGGGTTTCAACAAAGGGCTGGCCGACCGGGTGCTGGACCATCTGCGCCTGCTGGACGGCGATTTTGGCGGCTTTGCCGTCGACCGGCTGACCCATTCGCTGCAGACCGCCACCCGCGCCCACCGCGACGGGCGCGACGAGGAGTATGTGGTCTGTGCCCTGCTGCACGATATCGGCGACACGCTGGGCAGCTTCAACCACCCCGACATCGCCGCTGCGATCCTCAAGCCGTTCGTGAGCGAGCAGAACCTGTGGATGGTCGCCAATCATGGCGTGTTCCAGGGCTACTACTTCTTCCACCACCTCGGCCTCGACCGGAACATGCGCGACCAGTTCCGCGCCCATCCGTGGTTCGACCACTGTGCCACGTTCTGCGAGAAATATGACCAGGCCGCGTTCGATCCGGCCTATGAGAGCGAGCCGCTCTCGTTCTTCGAGCCGATGGTGCGGCGGGTTTTCGCGGCACCGCGCCGCAGCATCTATCTGCGGGAGGCCGAGGCCGCCTGAGAAGCGACCCGGCACGCTGAGGGACTGGGAGGGGAGGACCGGTTCGATGGCACGACTAGCGCTCTTGAGCGACATTCATTCCAATCTGCCCGCGCTGGAGGCCTGCGTGGAGGCGGCGCAGGAGGCTGGCGCCGACCGCTTCGTGCTGCTGGGCGACTATGTCGGCTATGGCGGCGACCCGGTGCGGGTGCTGGATCGGGTGATGGATCTCGTAGCCGACGGGGCCGTGGCGATTCTGGGCAATCACGACGACATGGGCGCGAACTTCGACAGCGAGATGACCGAGCTGGCCGCCAGTGCCGCCAACTGGACCCGCAACCAGCTCGACCCCGAGCAGCGCGCCTTCCTCGAAAACCTGCCTTACATGGTGGAAGATGGCGACCGGCTCTATGTGCATGGCGACGCCTCCGAGCCGAGGGCCTGGCACTATGTGACCGGCGCCCGCAGTGCCGCTGTCAGCCTGTCGGCCAGCCCCGCGCGCATCACCTTCAGCGGTCACGTCCACCGCCCCGCGATCTTTGCCGAGGACTGCCAGCGGCAGCCGATCCGCTACACCCCGGCAGCGGGCGTACCGGTGCCGCTGATGCCTTCGCGCCGCTGGCACGTGACCCTCGGTTCGGTGGGCCAGCCACGCGATGGCGATCCCGATGCCTGCTGGGCGCTGTTCGACACCGGGACCAACGAGATCACGTTCGAGCGCACCGCCTATGACATCGACGCCGCAGCTGCGTCGATCCTCGCTGCCGGGCTGCCCACGGGCCTGGCCCGGCGCCTGTATCTCGGGGTCTGAGCCGCATGGCGCTGACGCATCTGGACGAGGGCATGGTCCTCGAAGGCTTCAGGCTGGAAAAGCTGCTGCACCGGGGCGGGATGGCGAACCTGTGGTCGGTCACCCATCCGGACCATCCCGATGCACCGCTGCTGATGAAGGTGCCGAAGCTGGCGGCGGGCGAGGACCCGGCCGCCATCGTCAGCTTCGAGATGGAGCAGATGATCCTGCCCCGCCTCAAGGGCCCCCATGTGCCCCGCACCATCGCCGTGGGCGACTTCACCCAGCAGCCGTTCCTGGTGATGGAGGCGCTGCCCGGCGACACCCTGCTGCCACTGCTGGGCCGCCTGCCCCTGCCGCCCGATGAGGTGGTGTCGATCGGGGCCGCGGTGGCCACGGCGCTCGACAGCCTGCACCGGCAGGACGTGATCCACCTCGATCTCAAGCCCTCCAATGTGATGATGCGGCCCACCGGCGAGGCGGTGCTGATCGACTATGGCCTGTCGCACCATACAAGGATGCCGGACCTGATGGCCGAGCAGTTCCGCCTGCCCTATGGCACCGCCCCCTATATGGCGCCGGAGCAGGTGATGGGGGTGCGGACCTACCGGCGCAGCGACATCTTCGCGCTGGGCGTGCTGATGTACTTCCTGGCCACCGCCGTGCGCCCGTTCGGCGACCCGCAGAGCCTGAAGGGCCTCAAGCAGCGGCTGTGGCGCGATCCGGTGCCACCGCGCCGGTGGCGGCCGGACATCCCGGCCTGGCTGCAGGAAGTGATCATGCGCTGCCTCGAGCCCGATCCCGACCGGCGCCACCCCACCGCCGCGCAGGTGGCCTTCGACCTGCGCAATCCCGACCAGGTGAAGCTGACCGCCCGCGCCCACAAGCTGCGCCAGGACAGCTGGCTGGCGGCCTGGCGGCGGCGGATGGATCCCTCGACCTATGAGCCTGCGGCAAAGCTGGCCACCCAGTCCAAGCTCGCCACCAATCCGATCGTGGCGGTGATGGTGGACCTCGACCAGAAGGACCCGTTCCTGTTCGATGCGATGCGCACGGCCCTGACGGCGGTGGTGGGCCTGTCGCCGGATGTGCGGGTGGCGCTGGTGAATGTGCTGGCGGCGCGGGCGTTCGAGCCGGTTGGGGGCGAGCAGGCCAGCACCAGCCGCCATGTGGCCCGGCTGGCAGCGCTGCGGCGCTGGGCCGCGCCGCTCAAGCTGCCGGATGACCGGATCAGCGTGCATGTGCTGGAGAACAGCAATCCGGTGGAGGCGCTGCTCGACTATGTGCGGGTCAATCACGTCGACCAGATCGTGATGGGCGCGCGCTCGCGACCAGGTGGCGGGCGGGCGGTGCTAGGCAGTGTCTCGGGCCAGATCGCCCAGCAGGCGCCCTGCACCGTGGTGGTGGTGCGCCGCCGCGACTGGCGCAGCGAAGTGGAGGCGCGCGAGGCCGAGCAGGCGCAGGCCTGACCGCCCCTGCTGCCGACGGGTCAGCCCGTCAGGCTGCCGCCTTGCCCTTCGCCGACAGGCGCGACAGCGCCGGCAGGATACCCTTCAGCATCACCGGCGCGACCAAGGCGCCCAGCGCCAGACCGATCACCGCGTTGATCGACGCCCCCACCAGCCAGTTCAGCAGCCCGCCCAGCGCGGGAACCAGGGCCGCAACGGTCGAGGCAGCCTGCTTGATCAGGTCTTCGGGTGCATGCACCCCCAGCACATGCAGGCCATGGGTGAAGATACCCCCGCCCACCCAGAGCATCGCCACCATGCCGATCAGGCTGAGACCCTTCAGGAACCCCGGCATGCCAGCCACGATCGCGCGTCCGATAGCCCGGCCAAGGCCAGTGCGGCCGCGCGCCATTGCCACCCCCACATCATCGGCCTTCACGATCACTGCCACGGTGCCATAGACCGCCACGGTCATGAGAAAGCCAACCACAGCCAGCGCCACGGCCAGCAGCCACAGCGGCGGCGCCGGATCGGCCTCGTTCAGCACATTGCGGGCGATCGCCATGATCTCGGCCGACAGGATGAAGTCGGTGCGGATCGCACTGGAGACCCGCTCGTTCTCCAACTCCTCGGGGGTGGTGTCGGCATCGCCGTCCGGGTCGGCATCGGCTTTGCCATGGCCATGGTCTCCGTGCCAGCCAGCGAGGTCCGCGACCTTCTCATAGCCCTCGAAACACAGATACAGTCCGCCGATCATCAGGAGCGGCGTGATCAGCCAGGGTGCAAACGCGGCCAGTGCCAGGGCGCCGGGCAGGATGAAGAACATCTTGTTCTTCAGCGACCCGCGCGCGATCTTCCAGATGATCGGCAGCTCGCGGTCGGCGGCAAAGCCCACCACATAGCGCGGGGTGACGGCGGCATCGTCGATCACGATCCCCGCAGCCTTGGCACCGGCCTTGCCCGCCTGCGCCGCTGCATCGTCGATGGTGGCGGCTGCCACCTTGGCTATGGCGGCAATGTCGTCCAGCAGGGCAATCAGACCAGTACTCACGCGCACACTCCTTCGGGTCGGCTGCCCCCAGCCATACAGGCCTGCGCGCCTCCGTCCAAGGCTTTAGGTGGGGTGCGCCGGGCGGTCGCCCAGAATGAAGCGGGGGCCGGCGCCCTTGCCGGCAGCGAAGTCGCCCGGATTGTAGAGGGCGCAGGCCTCGAGGCTGATGCAGCCACAGCCGATGCAGCCATCCAGCAGGTCGCGCGGCCGGGTCAGTTCGGCGATCTGGCGGTCGAGCCGCTCCTTCAGGCTGCCGCCAATGGCGCGCCAGTCGGCGGCGGTGGGGGTGCGGCCCTGCGGCAGGCGGGCCAGTTCGGCCCGCACTTCGGCCACCGACAGGCCCAGCCCCTGCGCGATGCGGATGAACGACACCCGGCGCACATCCGCCCGCGCATAGCGCCGCTGGTTCCCCGCCGACCGATGCGGCGCGATCAGCCCCTCGGCCTCATGGAAGCGCAGGGCCGAGACCGGCATCCCGGTGCGGGCCGACAGCTCGCCAATGGTGAGCCCCTGTGCAGGCGACATGCAAAAACTCCTTGACCTCAAGTGAACTTGAGCTTGCATGAAGCGGGCGTCAACCCCTGTCAGGAGGACGCCATGACCTTGAAAGCCGTTTCCGATGCCGCCGGTTCCAGTGTGGACAGTGCCGGTGCCGCCAGTGCAGTCAGTGCCGCCAGTACCAGCGCGGGCACGCTGGAACACGTGAACATCACCGTCAGCAATGTCGCCGCCACCGCCCGCCTGCTGATGGATCTGTTCGGCTGGTCGGTGCGCTGGGAGGGTCCGTCGAAGCTGGGCGGCCACACCATCCATGTGGGCACGGCCCAGACCTATCTGGCGGTCTACAGCCCCAGCCAGACCCCCGTCGCCCCCCTGGGCCACGGCAAGGGCCGCCCCCTCAACCACATCGGCGTGGCCGTCGCCGACCTCGACGCCACCGAAGCCCGCGTCATCGCCGCCGGCCTCAAGCCCTTCAACCACGGCAACTACGACCCCGGCCGCCGCTTCTACTTCTTCGATCCCGACGGCATCGAATGGGAAGTGGTGAGCTATGCGGGGTAACCAGAAGCCCCGGCTGGAGCGCGCGGCTCCTGCCGCGCGGCCCAGCGGATTGTTGAGTCAGGGTTCTGGGCTGACCTTGGGATCGCACAACCCGCTTACGACCCCCCAGCCTCTGCCGCTAAAGATCGTCTTGCCATGCCTCATCCAGCATCTGCGGTGGGGGCAGCTGCCCATAGAACGCCTGTCGATGTAGGTGGATGTTGATACGCGCCGAATACATTTTCGGCATTGAATCAATTGAAAATGCCTCACCAGATGCCGCACCTTCAATAAGCTGCTCTCCCCAGACGCCAAGATTGCCACTCCAGAAATCACTCGCAACAATTCGTCTCGCCGCCTGATTAAAGGTCATTGGGGTAACCTGTCCGCGCGCCACAACCCAGCCATCATCCGCTGGATAGTCAATTCTTTGCTTTGGGGTACTAGCGTGGCCATATGAACGGGGTTTAGTAGATCCCCAATCACCATAAATGATCGAGCGATTTGTTGCCCTCTGAATTTGGCTAATCAGCTCACGATTATTAAATCCCAATACCTCCAGCCCATCTATACTTGTAAAATCACTTGGAAAAGACGTACAAGAAACACAGATTGGAATTTCAGCTGGAAGCATCGACAAAGTACCATTTATATAACTGCTAGCCGCAATGCCCATAGACAGCGGGTTTTCAACCAGACCAAACTCCAAAACCACAGAATAGTCAGCCGCTCCATCAGATGCCAAATGCCCTATAAGTTCCGGCAGCCAACTTGGTGGGCGTGAGTTGCAATCACTTGCTAGGTTGACCCTTACACAGAATAGGCGATTATTATCTCTGGCCCACGCTATCTGATAAAGCGCTAAATCTAGTCCAACCCCATCCATAATAATACAGGGATTTGCGTTCGGATGGGGCATAAGGAGGCTTTGCCACTCAATTAAGTCCGGTGGCGATGCAGAAAGTCGTGCCCATTGTTCCTTGGCCTCATTTCCATTCTCTCCCGGGCGATAGTACCTATCTATATCGACGAAATAGCTGCGATTAGGAAAAGCCTCTTCAAATTTCTCGATTGCCTTCGAGAGCGGTGAGGTTGCCAACCATGGCGCCAGTAACAATACCGGCGTAATTCGATCTTTCGTACCGCCAGGTAACTCCTTTAAGCCCGTCATTTCTGCTCGACGGATACAAAGGGTTGCCACGTAACCATTTATACTCATCTCTAAAACTCCTTCCTCACATCATCTGCAACTTGATTTCCATAGCGGCAGTCGAAACACCAAATCTTTGAGCCAAATCCTCAATCACTTCGCTCGTGATAAGGTCATTGTACTCAGAGACTGCCGAAGCAAGCAAGTCTGAAGGCATCACCAAGTCCGACGCGAGGCGATTCGCCTCGAACTCTATCTGCATGGGTTGATTCGGCGCGCGCAACAGAACATTCTCTGACCAGCCCCCATCCCTCTCAATTAGTGTCCTATGCAACAAAAAATGTGCCAGCTCATGCGCAAGTGTGAAGCGTTGCCGCTGTCGCGACTCATGTCTGTTGATACGAATACAGAACTCGCCACCCTCAATGCAAATTTGCCCCGATATACCCCTCGGCAAAGATGACAATAGCACCTTGACTCCAAATTCGGCTGCGATTGCGCCAAGCTTTATTGGCTCATTACGGAGGTGCTTGTCAAGTTTCTTGCGAACTTCAGCAGATAAGCCCAAGAACTCACGAGATGGCGGCTTCACCACTATTGGGCTCGGCTTCAGGGATACTTCAGCTTCAGTTATCATAGCGCCCTCCGGCCTCTCATTCAGGTTTCACTTTCCGATCCGTCATCATCGGTCGTTGACGGATCAGACTTTGGATCGATATCGCCTCGATTCATTCGCGATATAACTCTCTCAACCGTCTCATCAAGCTCACCCCGCTTCGCCATATCAACTAACCTATCTTCAATACAGGGCTGCAGGTTTTCATTTAATTTTGCATTAATACAAGGTAATAAATTCTCTTCCAAACTTTCGTCTATTTTTTTCGCGGCAGCCTGCTTTGCACCTTCAGCGGCCTCCCCCTTGATTTCACGGAGTGTCTTCCACGAAACAATGCCAATCACTATCGCCCCAACTGCCACGAAAAGTCCAACAGCCCCCAATAAAACAGAAGCGATAACAAGAATAATATCAACAAACTCGGCTCTTGTTGCACCAACATCAGTACCGGGCGCATTAGGTGGAGATCCCCAGCCAAACGTGAAGACCATAGCCACTATGGTTAGTATACTTCCGACAACAATTCCTAGTGATGCAAAGGCAGCGGTTTTTACCATGCGATACACACCTCCCTATCAAACTTGTTGGAACGTAGGAGGAACATAACTCGTTCTGGCCAAGGTGTCGATGGAAAAGTGAAGGACACCACAGAGACGGGCACACATCTTTAGCGCCATCAACTTGGTGGCTAGGCTGAGGTCTGCCTTCAGGAAAAATGGTGCCGCAGAAGGGACTCGAACCCCCGACCCTCGCATTACGAATGCGATGCTCTACCGGCTGAGCTACTGCGGCACGCGGCGGCCTGATACATCGCCGCGCAGGTCTGAACAACCCGTTGAAGCCAGTTGTTCCAGTCCCCATCTACCAAAGCGGACAGGGCCGGACACGGATTGCCCTGACGCACAGCTGGAGACGCCCATGTTCAATGCCGACAAGATCATCCGCGCCCTGCAGACCGAACTGCCGCGCGGCCTCGATGCCCTGAAGACCGAAGGCCAGGGCATGGCCAATCAGGTGCGCACCAACGAGAGCTCGCGCAATACCGCGCTGGCGGGTGCCGCGGCCGGCCTGCTGGGCGGACTGCTGCTGTCGAAGGCGGGGGGCAAGTTCGGGCGCCAGGTGGCGACGCTGGGCGGGCTCGCGGCCCTCGGCGGCCTCGCCTATTCGGCCTATCAGAAGCACAAGGGCAGCACGGGCGCCGGCAGCCAGGACCTGTTCCTGCCGCAGAGCGAAGCCGCCCGCGAAAGCCTCGGCAAGGCCACGCTGCGCGCCATGATCGCCGCCATGAAGGCCGACGGCCAGATCGAGAATGCCGAGAAGGCCCGCCTGTTCGACCGCCTGGGCCAGATCGACCTGTCGGACGAGGAGAAGGCGTTCCTGTTCGACGAGCTGGCGACCCCGCTGGACATCCAGGCGGTGGTGGCCGGTGCCACCTCGCCCGAGCTGGCGGTGGAGATCTATGCCGCCTCGCTGGTGGCGATCGACCCGACCCGCCCGGCCGAGAAGGCCTATCTGGCCGACCTGGCGGTGCGCCTGCGCCTTGATCCCAATCTGGTGTCGCAGATCCATGCCGAAGCCGTGGCCGCTGCGGCGTAGGACGGGGACTGGCCGATTGGAGCCCTGCAGGGCGGCGCGGCCTGGGCTGCGCCCCCTGGTGGGAGGCGATGCGCGGCAAGGCCGCGCGCTCCTTCGCCCCAACCGATACGAAATAGCGCCTGCTCGACCGCCGCCGGGCTTAGGAGGTTCTGTCACCAGCCCTGCTGGCGCCAGAACCAAGACTACGGTGTTCCGCCTTCC
>JAIXTH010000041.1 GCA_027484265.1 Alphaproteobacteria bacterium | reverse complement strand
TGGCATGCCGCTCATCTTCATACCTTGCACCGTCTGGCCGCCGAGGGTGCAGGACTTCAGCGGCCGGTGCGGGTTGTATTCTTTGTGCCGGATACAGCCTTGTGGGATGTGTTTGCCAGTATCTATCTGGCCATGCGCGCTCATCCCGCATTTGATGTGCGGGTGGTGGTGTTCCAGCGACAGGGGGTCCAGACCGACCTGTCGGCAGCCGAGACCCACGCCTTCTATGCCGCGATTGGCGTTCCCGTTGAGCTCCATGGCTTCGACGGGCAGCCCGTGCCGGTGTTCGGGCCCGCAGACCTGGACGTGGCTTTCTATACCCTCGGCAGCACGGCCTATCCGCGTCCGTTTCAGATCGAGTTCCTCAGCCTGTTCTGTCTGACGATCTACATTCCCTACGGTTTCCTGCAGGCGGCCGAGTACGAGTACCAGTTCAATCAGACCTTCCATCATGCGGCGTGGCGGGTGGTGGCCAATACCGAGCGGGAGCGCGACTGCTATGCGCATTATTCGGATCGGCGGTCGTCCCATGTCGTGGTGGCGCGCTATCCGAAGTTTGATCTGTTTTCGGGTGCCAGTCTTGCCCCGCCGGAACGGCCAGTGGTGATCTGGGCGCCACACTGGTCGGTTGGGCTTTCCTACCCACGCCTGAACTGCGGCACCTTCTGTGATATCTATCACGACATGATGATGCTGATGGGCGCCCATCCGCAGATCGACTTCGTGTTCAAGCCGCATCCCCTCCTGTCCCATGGCCTGACGATTTCCGGCTTCATGAGCCAGGCACAGTATCGGGATTATGTGAACCTGATTGCGGCCCTGCCGAACGTGACGGTCTATGAGCATGGTGCCTATGTCGACCTGTTCGAGCGTTCTGCTGCCATGATCACCGACAGCATCTCGTTCCTGGCCGAGTATGTGCTGGCAGACCGGCCCCTGCTGTTTCTGGACCGTCCTGACCGCGCGCGCTTTTCGGCACAGGGCGAGGCCATCGTTGCCCTGCACCAGCGCGGGCTCGGGGTGGACGACATCCGTGCCTTCATCGACTCGGCCGTTCTGCAGGGCGAGGACGTCATGGCGCAGACCCGACGTTCCCAGGCCGGCGCGCTCCTGGGTCTTGACCTTCCGCCCACAGCCGAAGCCATCATCGAGCACATCTTGAGCTGCGTCCGGCTTGGTCGTGACGCCGTCCATGAGTCGGTCCTGCCGTCGCGCTCGGACCCGCTGGATGGTGATCGCCTGAAGGCTTTCTTCGCGGACCGGTCACAACGTTATTCGCAGACCCAGCCCTATACCAGCGTGCTCTATCAGGACCACAATCCCGATCTCGCGCGGCGGCGCGACGCCTATGAGAAGGCCAGGGTGTTGCCGTTGCTGGCAGCCGCAGACGGGTCGCGGGTGCTGGACGTCGGGTGCGGGATCGGGCGCTGGGCCGATGCGCTGGAGCAGGTCCGCTGCCGGTATCTGGGTGTGGACCTCGATGCCGGCATGATCGAGCACGCCCGGGCCCGGATCCAGCGTGACGGCGTCGCATTCGAGGTGGCGGACGCGGCCTATCTGGAGACCTGCCTGGCGCGTCTGCCGGATGCGCCCGATGCCTTCGATATCGTGATCATCGCAGGCGTGATGCTCTATATGGCCGATGCTGGCGTCGCCAGCATGCTGCGTGCCGCCCTCTCGCGCGTGGCGCCGGGCGGTGTGGTCTATATCCGCGAGCCCCTCGCCGTGGAGGCCGAGGTCCGACTGGACGGTGTGTGGTCCCAGGAACTGCAGGCCCATTACTCCGCGCTGTATCGCCAGCGCGACCATGCCGCTGCCCTGGTGACGCGTGTGTGCGCGGATCTGCCGGGTGGCGTGGGGGCTTGGGCCATGGCTGGCAGGACAATGTTCGAGCCACTCTATGCCGATGGCAGTCTCGACAACCGCACTGAGACCCGACAGTTCTTTGCACTGCTGCGCAGGGGGCCGGCGTGAGAGGCGACCTGGGCCCACCCGACCAGCGGGGCTTCCTGTTCGACCTGGACGGGACGGTCACCGAGGAGGAGATCCTGCCGGTGATCGCCCGCGAGGCGGGACTGGAAGAGGAAATCCGCCTGTTGACAGACCTCACCGTGTCGGGTGCCATTCCGTTTGCAGTGTCGTTTCGGCTCAGGGTCGCCTTGCTGCGCGATGTCCCGCTGGACCGGATTCATGCTGCCGTTCGGGGGGTTCCGCTGAACCGGCAGCTGCTGGATGTCATCGGACGACATCCCGACCGCTGTGCGATCGTCACGGGGAACCTGGACCTGTGGATCCAGCCCCTGATCGAGATGATCCCCTGCCGGGTGCTGTCATCGACCGGATCGATCGCGCCCAGCGGCGCGTGCCAGGTCGACAGCATCATGGACAAGGGCCATGCAGTTGCAGCCTTGCGGCAGCAGTATGGCGGCATTGTCGCGGTTGGCGATGGTGCGAATGATGTACCCATGTTCCGTGCTGCTGACTTTGGCATCGCCTATGGGGGTGTGCACCGACCGGCTCCCATGCTGGTAGAAGTTGCAGACATGGTCTGTCTGGAGAGCGGTTCACTATGTCGTCTGTTGAACATGCTGTTGTAGCCGCCGCCGGCGTGGGCGCGCGGCTGGGTTCCGACCGGCCCAAGTGCCTCACGCTGCTGGATGACCGCCCGCTGATCGCGCATCTGCTGGATCGGCTGGCAGACGTCCCCGACGTCCGGGTCGTGGTTGGCTACCGCGAGGCGGAGGTGATGGCCGCGGTCCATGCCCTGCGCCCTGACTGCACCTTTGTGCGCAATGTGGACTATCGCTCGACCACGACCCTCGAAAGCTACTATCTGGGCAGCCAGTTCCTGACGGCGCCCTGCCTGTATCTCGATGCCGATATCTGGTTCGAGCCCCACAGTTTCCAGCGCTTCATCGAGAAGTGTGCGGTCAGTCCCGGGGGGCTGCTGGGGGTGACCAAAGCCAAGTCGTGCGATGCGGTCTATGTCACACGTGACCGGCAGGGGCGGGTCCTCGGCTTTGATCGAGGAACCCCTACCGAGGAGGAGTGGGCGAACGTGGCCTGGCTGCCCCCTGGCCTGATCTGTCGCTCGAGCTGCGCCGTCTTCGAGGTACTGGCCGACCATCTGCCGCTGAACGGTGCCACGGTCGTGGCCGAGGAAGTCGATCGCCCCGCAGACCTCGAACGTGCCCGGCAGGCCTTCAATGCCTGGCGCGCCTCGCAGGCCGGTTGAGTCCGGCGTTGGATCCGGCGCAGGGAGCGCCTGCAATCAATGCTGACAAACAGCTGGGCGCGTCATTTTTCGATGTGCTTGCCAGAGGCTCTATGGTAGCACTCATGTCATTCTAAGCATCGGGCAGCGTCGATACTCGGCCTGGTGGAGGGGGTGGCGTGGGGACGGACCAGCATCTTTTCTTGCTGAATGAAATGCTGCAGGTGGCTGTCCTGGTGTCGGCACCAATCCTGATCGTGATGCTGGTCGTTGGCGTGTTGATCAGCGTCATCCAAGTCGCAACCCAAATTCAGGAAATGACCCTCAGCTATGTACCCAAGCTGGCGGCCGCTGCGCTGGTCATGCTTCTACTGGGCGGTTGGATGTTGGGCCGGATCGAACAGTTCGCCGCAACATCCTATGAAACCATCTCGTCGATCCGGTAGGCGCATGCCAGCAGCAGCCACTTTCCGACATCTGAGTGGCACGGTCTCGCCTGTTCGCTCGACCTGTTCGGCGGCGCCACGCAGTGGTCTGGACCAGAGGGCGGCGCCATGACCGACATTGCCGCTTTCGTCGAGGCGACGCTGCTGCTGTCATTGCGGATCGGTCCGACGCTTGCCGGGGCCGGCCCATTTGGACTGATCCGCATTCCGGCGACCGTGCGGGTGTTTCTGGCCCTCGGGCTTGCGGGGCTTCTGATTGGCGGAACGCCCGGCTCGACCGCCTTGGTGGCGTCGGGTCAGGCTGGGTTCATTGCCGCGGCTGCCACGGAGCTGATCCTCGGCATCTCGATTGCCCTGGCGCTGCATCTGGCCTTCGGAGCGATCCAGTGGGTCGGGCGGCTGGTGGATATCCAGGCGGGCTTCGGCATGGCGCTTCTGGCGGACCCGAATGCGCGGGGGCAGATGCCGTTGATCGGCACCCTGTTCGCCTATGCTGCCGGAGTCGTGTTCTTCGCCTCCGAGGCACCGGCCGACCTTCTGGCGCTGTGGGCCCAGTCGCTGCAGGCAATGCCGGTCGGCGCGCCCATCACCACGCTGACGCCGGATGCTCTGATCATCCTGATGGGCCAGGTGCATGTGTTGGCACTGGGCCTCGGTGCCCTTCTGCTGCTGGTGCTGTTCCTGACCGATGTGGTGATCGGCCTCATGTCGCGCACCCTGCCGCAAATGAATGTTCTGGTGCTGGGATTCCAGGTGAAGACCCTGGTGCTCCTTCTGCTGTTGCCGCTGGCAGTACCGACCGCCACGGCAGCCTATCTTCGGATCATCCGGCTGTCGCTCGAGGCGCCACTGTCCTGGTTGGGTGGGTAGCTGGATGTCACAACAGAGCACTGAAGAGAACAAGACTGAGGAGGCCTCGCCTTACAAGCTGCGCAAGGCGCGCGAGCGCGGGCAGGTCGCGCGGGGTGTGGACCTGGGCTTCTTCTCGATCCTGCTGGCCAGCCTGTTGCTGATCGTGATCTTCGGGAACCGGCTTGGCCAGTTGCTGATGGACTCGATGGCCAAGGGGCTGATGACGATCCCCACAGCCAGCGGGGAGGTCAACCTGTTGCCGCCCTTGGTCGCATGGCTTTCTGTTCCCGCAGTCGAGACTGTCCTGCTGGCGGGAGTGCTCGCGGCAGTCGTGGTCATCTGCCTGGAAATCGTCCAGCTGCGCGGCGTTCTGTTCAGCACACAGCCGTTGAAGCCCGACTTCAGCCGTCTCAACCCGTTGATGGGTCTGAAGCGCCTGTTCTCGGTGCGCACGCTCAAGGAGACGTTCAAGAGCATCGTGAAGATGGGGATGTATGCCGGGTTTGGCGGGCTCGCGATCCTGATCGTGATCTCGGCGGGCCAGCTACAGATCGCCAACGGGTTCGAACTCGCCCGGGCCATGCGCGATGGTCTGCTGACTCTCCTCGCAGTGTTTGCCGTGATCGCTTTGCTGGTGATGGCGCTGGATCAAGTGATTGCACGGGGGGAGTTCGCCAAGGAAATGCGGATGAGCCGCAGCGAACTCCAGCGCGAGCACAAGGAGAATGAAGGCGAGCCGCGCCTCAAGCAGCGCCGCAAGCGGGTGCATGCCGAGTACGCCAAGCAGACCAAGGCCCTGGCCGGGCTGCCAGGCGCGGATATTCTGCTGGTCAACCCCGAGCACGTAGCCGTGGCACTGGCCTATGATCCGTCACGGATGGAGGCGCCGGAGGTGGCGGCGGTTGGCCGCAATCATTTCGCCGCGATCCTCAGGACGCGCGCCTTCGAGTTGGGCATTCCGGTTGTTTCCGACCCACCACTGGCGCGTGCGCTGCATGCCAGCACCGAGCCAGGGCAGACGATTGGACAGGAATACTTCATGAAGGTGGCTCGCCACTATCTGAGGCTGCGTGAGCTTATGGCCGGACGGGAGAACACGGATGCTTAGGCGCTTTCTGGCACAGAACCGCGA
>JAIXTH010000228.1 GCA_027484265.1 Alphaproteobacteria bacterium | reverse complement strand
CTGCATCCCGCGCCCGCTCGACCACCACCATGTAGTTCATCGAGCTGTCCTTCGAGAGCGCCCAGCTGTCCATCAGCGGATTGTAGCTGACCCCGATCGGGTCTGACAAAGTGAGGCCCGGCATGCCGGACAGGGCAGCCGTGATCTCCGACGGCTTGACCAGCTTGTCATATTCGTGGGTGCCGGGCGGCAGCCAGCGCAGGATCCGCTCGGCCCCGATGATCGCCAGGGCCAGCGCCTTGGGGGTGCGGTTGATGGTGGCCACCAGCATCAGCCCGCCGGGCGCCAGCAGTCTGGCGCAGGTCTGCAGGAAATCGGCGGGATCAGCGACGTGCTCGACCACTTCCATATTGAGGATCAGGTCAAAGGGCCCTTCCCCGGCCGCCAGCAGCCCCTCGGCCGTGCCCACACGGTAGTCGATCTCCAGACCCGACTGCCGGGCATGGGTGAGGGCAGTCTTCACATTGGCCTCGGTGGCATCCACGGCGGTGACCGAAGCTCCCATCCGGGTCATCGGCTCGGACAGCAGCCCGCCGCCACAGCCGATATCCAGGACCTTCAGCCCCTTCAGCGGCTGGCGGGCGGCCTCGTCGAGGCCAAAACGGGCACAGGCCTGCGCACGGATGAAGGCCAGCCGGGTCGGATTGAACTTGTGCAGCGGCCGGAACTTGCCATGGGGGTTCCACCAGTCATCGGCCATGGCAGCAAACTTGGCCACTTCGGCCGGATCGATCGACGGGCTGACAGGCGGTGCGGTATCGGCATCGCTGCCATGCTGGGCGCGTTTGGGCATGGGGCCTCTGCGGAAGCGGTGTGCCAGCAGAGCGGCCCACCGGATTGACGGTACTGGTGTCATAGAGCCAAAGACGCTGCCGGAAAGGGTCTGTGATGTCGCGGCTGGTGATGAAGTTTGGCGGGACCAGTGTCGGGGATGTGGAACGCATCCGCCGGGTCGCCCGCATTGTGGCCGCCGAGCGCAAGCCGGGGCGGGGTCTGGCTGTTGTGGTTTCGGCGATGAGCGGCGAAACCAACCGGCTGGTGGCGCTGACCGATGATGCCGGCAAGGGCCTGAGTGGCCCCGCCTTCGATGACGAGTATGATGTGGTGGTGGCCACCGGCGAGCAGGTGACCACCGGCCTCTTGGCCCTCGCGCTGCGCGGCATGGGTGTGCCGGCCCGCAGCTGGCAGAACTGGCAGGTCCGGATCGAGAGCGACACGGCCCACGGCAAGGCCCGCATCACCGGTATCCATGCCGACAGGCTGGGCGCGGCCATCGACAGCGGTGAGGTGGCCATCATCCCCGGCTTCCAGGGTGTGACCCACGAGGACCGGATCAGCACCCTCGGCCGCGGCGGCTCGGACACCAGTGCGGTAGCCGTGGCCGCAGCCCTCGGTGCCGAGCGCTGCGATATCTACACCGACGTCGACGGCATCTACACCACCGACCCCCGCATCACCTCCAAGGCCCGCAAGCTCGAGCGGATTTCCTACGAGGAGATGCTGGAACTGGCGTCTCTGGGCTCGAAAGTGCTGCAGACGCGCTCGGTGGAGCTCGCCATGGCCAAGCGGGTACCGGTGCGGGTGCTGTCGAGCTTTGTGGAGCCGGGCGAGGCCGGGCCGGAAGCCGGAACCATCGTATGTGACGAGGACGAGATCGTGGAAAAGCAGATCGTGGCGGGCATCGCCTACTCACGCGACGAGGCCAAGGTCTCGCTCAAGGGCCTGACCGACCATCCCGGCATCGCTGCCGAGATCTTCGGCCGCCTCGCCGACGCCAACATCAATGTCGACATGATCGTACAGGCCCCCTCGCGGGTGGACGGCAAGGTCAACATGACCTTCACCATGCCCGAACGCGAGGCCGACCGCGCCGCCGCCCTGATGGAGGCCGCCCGCGACACCATCGGCTTCGAGAGCATCGAGGTGAAGAAGGATGTCTCCAAGGTGTCGGTGATCGGGGTTGGCATGCGCAGCCATGTGGGCGTGGCCAAGACCATGTTCGAGGCGCTGTCCAAGCGCGGCATCAACATCGAGAACATCTCGACCTCCGAGATCAAGATCTCGGTGCTGATCGACAGCTCCTACACCGAACTCGCCGTCCGCGCCCTGCATACCGCCTACGGACTGGACGCAGCCTGAGGCCAGTGCGGATCAGGGGCTTGCCCGTTGTGGCTGACAGCTGTTAGCCACGCAGTCGCAGCGGCTGGGGCCGTGCTGTGGCAGATGGGGCAGGACAGACATGGATTGCGAACGCATTGCGCGGAACTGTCCGCAGTGCGGGTCGGCGCATCACAGCGCTGTCCCGGGCTATGGGCGCGACGGCTGGACCACGGTGGCCTGCGACGACTGCGACTTTGTGTTCCTGTCGCACGCGCCGCGCTACGAGGCGCTGTCGGAGACCCTGGCCTGGTCCAAGCAGTTCGCGATCGAGAAGAAGGCGCGGCGCCAGCGCTCGCCGGTGGTCAGCTGGATCGACGAGAAGACCCGCTGGCGCCTGCACATCGCCCGCGAGAACGAGTGGGACTATATCGCCGAGAAAGTGCCGCAAGGCCGGGTACTGGACGTCGGCTGCGGGGCCATGAACCGGGTACCGGACCGCTTCGTCCCCTATGGCATCGAGATCGAAAAGGCCGCCGCCGAAGTGGCCGACAGCCTGATGCGGGAACGGGGCGGGGCCGCTGTGCATGCACCGGCCATCGAGGGCCTTGGCTCGTTCGAGGACGCGTGGTTCGACGGCATCATCATGCGCTCCTACCTCGAGCATGAGGCCGCCCCGCTGGATGTGCTGCGGGTCGCGGCCCGCAAGCTGCGCAAGGGCGGCGCGATCTATGTGAAGGTTCCGAACTACGGCACTATCAACCGGGTGGTGCGCGGCGTGGAATGGTGCGGCTTCCGCTTCCCCGACCACCTGAACTACTTCGATCTGGGCAGCATGAAGCGGATGGCGGCGGCAGCCGGTCTCGATTTCGAGCTGCGCAACACCTTCACCCGCTACACCAACGACAACATGCACGTGTTCCTCACCCGGCCCTGATGCCGGGACGCCAGCCCCCCTTCCCGCTGGCGCCCGCCGTGCTATGGCGGACGCCAACAACAGCGCCGCCGGGCCAGGCCGCGCATCGGGGAGGATACCGCCATGACCACCGCCAATCTGTTTGACCTGACCGGCAAGGTCGCCATCGTTACCGGCTCCTCGCGCGGGATCGGCAAGGCCATTGTCGAACAGATGGCC
Source organism: Alphaproteobacteria bacterium (assembly GCA_027484265.1). GTDB lineage: Bacteria > Pseudomonadota > Alphaproteobacteria > Caulobacterales > Aquidulcibacteraceae > JAIXTH01. The sequence goes on along the minus strand of JAIXTH010000228.1, from coordinate 5,055 downwards.
GCTCACGGTGCGAAGGTGGTGGTATCCTCGCGCAAGCCCGGCCCGTGCGAGGCGGTGGCGGGCGCCATCAACGAGGAGCACGGCGAGGAGCGGGCGATTGCCGTGCCCGCCAACATCTCGTCCAAGGACGACCTGCAGCGGCTGGTGGACACCACCATGGCCAAGTGGGGCCAGGTGGACATCGTGGTCTGCAATGCCGCCTCCAACCCCTATTTCGGCCCGATGAGCGGCATCGAGGACGAGGCCTTCACCAAGATCCTGCAGAACAACATCATCTCGAACCACTGGCTGATCGCGATGGTGGCGCCGCAGATGCGCGCCCGCAAGGACGGTGCGGTGGTGATCGTGTCCTCGATCGGCGGCCTGAAGGCCACCGATGTGATCGGCGCCTACAACATCTCCAAGGCCGCCGACATGCAGCTGGCCCGCAACCTCGCCCTCGAGTTCGGGCGCGACAATGTGCGGGTGAACTGCATCGCCCCCGGCCTCGTGCAGACCGATTTTGCCCGCGCCCTGTGGGAGAACCCGGACATCCTGAAGGGCGCCACCGCCGGCTCGTGCCTCAAGCGCATCGGCCAGCCCGACGAGATCGCCGGCATGGCGGTTTTCCTGTGCTCGAAAGCGGGCGGCTTCACCACCGGCCAGACCTTCGTCATCGATGGTGGCGCGACGGTGGTGTGAGGTTCCTCCTGCCTCAATAGTCCATTCGGTGGCACAGGTCACAGCGCGCTGAGACAATGCTCAAGCGCGCCTCTTCAAGCAGCGGCCGGATGGAGGGCTGCACCGCTTGACGCCCGTTGAGAGGCAGACTGGCGAAAGTGGCCGAGACCCGGCTGCGGTCCTGCTGCGTCAGAAACTGGCCCATGCGGGGGCCGTCCAGACGAAGCGTCGCGGCGAGCAGGCACGCATATTCCTCGTCCGCGACTTTGAAGAACTCGGCTATCTGGCCGAACTCGTCACGAGCTACGCGGCTGAGTTCGCGTCCAAACTGGAGGGTTCCGGCCCGATCCGGATGACGCACGATGTTGGGAATTGATCGGGCAAGATCCTCAAGCATCCATGCCCCAATCCTCAGCTTCAGTAGCCTCACGGCTGAAGCCACGATCCAGTCATTCCTGATCATGTCGGGCAGCCGGGCCACTACGGTCTCAATCGGGACAGTCGGCGGATAGAACCAGGCCGGGACCGAATAAGCCCATGGACCCTCACGGAACCGGATGCGGGTCAGCTGCGTCACCTGCATCCGGGGCATATCGAACAAGGCCTGGCAGACCGCCGCGACTTCAGACGCAAATTCCCTGGGATTCTGCAGGAGTTGCTCCGACCTGAGGCCCGATCCGAACTCCTGCCCGCTGGCAAAGTCCCGCGTGAGCTGATCGACCCTGTCCCGGACCCATCCGGCCCTCGGCCTCCGGGCGGGAGGACCCCAATAGGAAGGAATAGGCAAGATCGACGGGTCTGTGGGCAGTCTGGCCGGTTCAGTCAGCAGGCTGCGGACACCCGAATGGAGGAATGTCCCCCCGGATGGCTGCCCTGTCGTTGGAAAGGGCATGGGTGGCGGAGGCGTGGGTAGCGGAGTTGGTGGCAGCGGTGGGGCGGGAGGTCCCGCCGACTGGGATCTGGCCGATGTGACCATCCCAATCGCTGCGAGCCCTGCCAGCAAGGACCGCCGCCCGATCATCACACCACCTCGACCTCGAAGCTCTCGATCACCGGATTGGCCAGCAGCCTGGCGGCCATCTCGCTGGCGCGGGCCCTGGCGCGGGCGGGGTCGGTCTCGTCGAGATCAAGCTCGATCACCTTGCCCACCCGGGCGTCCAGGGCTTCGGCATAGCCCAGGCCCTGCAGGGCATCGGCCACGGCGCGCCCCTGGGGGTCGAGCACGCCACTCTTGAGGCGGACATGAACGCGGGCGCGGATCATGCGGCCCCTCCTTCGGCAAAGGCGCTCTTGGGATCGCGGAAGATGCCCAGACGGGTTGCGACTTCGGCATAGGCCTCGGAGACACCGCCCAGATCCTGGCGGAACCGGTCCTTGTCGAGCTTGTTGTTGGTGGCCGCATCCCACAGGCGGCAGCTGTCGGGGCTGATCTCGTCGGCCAGCACCGTGCGCACCATCTCGCCCTCATACAGCCGCCCGAACTCGAGCTTGAAGTCGACCAGGCGGATGCCGACCCCGGCGAACAGACCCGACAGATAGTCGTTGATCCGCAGCGCCAGCGCCATGATATCGTCGATCTCCTGGGTCGAGGCCCAGTTGAAAGCGGTGATGTGCTCTTCCGCCACCATCGGATCGCCCAGCGCATCGTTCTTGTAATAGAACTCCACGATCGAGCGCGGCAGCGCCTCGCCTTCGGGGATACCGAGGCGCTTGGACAGCGAGCCGGCGGCGATGTTGCGCACCACCACTTCCAGCGGGATGATCTCGACTTCGCGGATCAGCTGCTCGCGCATGTTCAGGCGGCGGATGAAGTGCGTGGGCACGCCGATCAGGTTCAGGCTCGACATCACGAACTCGGAGATGCGGTTGTTCAGCACCCCCTTGCCCTCGATCACGGCATGCTTCTCGGCGTTGAAGGCGGTGGCATCATCCTTGAAATACTGGATCAGGGTGCCGGGCTCGGGTCCCTCATAGAGGATCTTGGCCTTGCCTTCGTAGATTTTCTTGCGGCGGGTCATGGCCACGCTCTCCTTATGCGGGGGCCGGATACCGCACGGCAGATTGCTGCCGCCCCGGGGGAGCCCCCAGTGCTGGCAGCTGCTGCGACTCGCGCGGCCGGGAAACACAGTTGCAGTCCTTACCAGCCTGCGGCCCCGGCCTCAATCGAAGCCGGGGGGCGGGTGGCAGTTTGCCTGACTGGTGGTGCCTGGCGGGCGCACGTTGCTCAGGGCGCGCGCCCGCCAGGCGCCCCGGCCCCGGTTTGCGAAGTGCCTGCATCGGCCCCATCACCCGCATCCGGCTTGCGCCCGCCTGCCAGGCTCCCCTGCCCGGTCAGAAAGCTCCACACGCCCTTCAGCTGCGCCGCGGCATCGCGCGACTGCTGCAGGCCCTGATCCAGCGCCCGCATGGTTCTCGCAAGGTCCGGCCCGTCCGCCAGCCAGGCCTCCTGCGCTGCGAGCAGGATCCGGGTCAGCCCTGCCCTGCGCACCGTCGCCCCCGCTCCGCCAGTCACGATCCCGGCTGCATCCAGCGCCCAGCCGGCGGTGCGCGCCAGCCGCACCGTGCGCATCGGCAGGGTCGATCCATCGCGCCCCTCGGCAATCAGGATCGAGGTCCAGGCCTCGCGGCGCTCTTCCATCGCATCGAACCGGCCCATCAGCACATCGAACAGCCGGTCCTTCGCACGGGCACCCGCCTCCGGCACCACCGCCAGCATCGCCCGGTCCAGCCGTCGCTCCAGCGCCTCACGCACCCGCTCGCGGCTGATCCCGGCCAGCGCCACATCGGCAATCGCCAGCCCCGCCCCCTGGCACAAGGCCGCCAACCCCACCTCCTCCCAAAGCCCCCCGGCCGCCAGTTCCAGGGCGGCATCGGCCAGGGCCTCGGTCATGGCCTGTCTTTCGGGGCGGGCGGTATCCGTGTCAGCGCTCATGGTCCGGTATCTGCGACCGAACCCCGCCCCTGTCAAAGCGTCACTTTGCCCCCGCGATCACCGGAGCGCTGCTGCTCGCAGCAGCGCCAGCGGCGCCCCGCGCCGCTGCATCGCCAACCCGCAACGGTGAGGCTGCATGGCGCTGACGCGCCTGCGCTGCTGCAAGCAGCAGCGCTCCGGGAATCGAACGGCTGCCCCCTACACCTTCAGCATCGCGAAGCGCTGGCGGATCTTGCGGTCGAGGGTGTCGCGGACGTCGCGGTAGGCTTCCATGCGCTGGTCGCGGGAGCCTTCAGCGAGGCTGGGGTCGAAGGTGGGCCAGTATTCCACTTCGGTGGCGAGGGCGCGGGTGTATTCGAGGGCGCGGTGGTGGGCTTCGGGACTGAGGGTGACGATCAGGTCGAAGCTGTCGTCTTCCAGCGCATCGAAGCTCTTGGGGCGGTGGCGGGCGAGATCGGCGCCGAGCTCGTCCATCGCGAACACGGTCATCGGGTCCGGCCCGCTGCCGGGGCGCAGGCCGCAGCTGTCGACATAGGCCTTGGTGCCGAACCGCAGCTTGAACAGGGCTTCGGCCATGGGGCTGCGGATCACGTTGCTGGTGCACGCGAACAGCACCGCCTGGGGCGGGCGCAGGAGATCGGGACCCGAGAGCACCGGGCCTCAGGTCCGCACGTGCAGCGCGCAGATCAGGGTGAACAGGCGCCGGGCCGTATCGAAATCCAGCCCCACCTTGCCCGCCAGCCGCTGTTCCAGGAGCTCCGAGCCCTCATTGTGCAGCCCGCGCCGGCCCATGTCGATCGCCTCGATCTGGCTGGGCGTGGCGGTGCGGATCGCGTCGTAATAGCTCTCGCAGATCAGGAAATAGTCCTTCACCACCCGCCGGAACGGCGACAGCGACAGCACGAACATCCGCACATCGGCGCCGTCCAGCAGCTTCACATGGAACACCAGCTTCTGGTCCACCACCGACAGATGCAGGCGGTAGGGTCCGTCGGGTCCGTCGACCACGTCGAAGCGGTTGTGCTCCAGGAGGTCGAAGATCGCCACCCGGCGCTCGTGCTCGGCGTCGGCACTCTGGGCCGAGAGCGATTCGGGGTCGAGGTGGATGTCGGCGAGGCGGCGTGTGTCGGTCATGGCGGGATCGGGTGTGCCGTGTGACGCGGGGCGCTGCAAGGGTGGAGACGGTGCAGGGGGCGGGCGGAGCACTTGCTGGCAGTGGCGCCACTGGCAATAGGCATGCCTCACCGCCGCGCAGACCTGTTGTCCGGCTTCGGCCCGACGCTTGCGGCTTTGGTCGCAGACGGCCCGGCTGGCATCAAGGACGCTTCGCGCCGCAAGCGGTGGCTTCGCCATCCTTGACGCCAACCGCGCCGCCCGCAACCAAGCCTCCAGCGACGGGCCGAAGCCGGACAACAGGTTTCACAAGGCCACCCCTCTGATCTGAAACAAGTTTCAGATCAGAG
>JAIXTH010000267.1 GCA_027484265.1 Alphaproteobacteria bacterium | reverse complement strand
GCCGCTGAAGGCGATATGGGGGCGCAGGGTGATGCCGGTGATCCTCACCACCCCGGCCCCGTCGCGCCCCAGCTCGCCCGCTGGGGCATCATCATAGCTGTCCACCACGAACCCGGCCCTGCGGGCGAAATCCAGGAAGAACAGCATGTGGCACATGGCTGCCGAGGCCACCAGCAGCTCTTCGGGATCCACTCCGGCGGGGTCTGACAGCGGCGGGCGCACCACATCGGGGGCAGCCGAGCCGGTGAGGCTCGCGCCGCCATCGAACGACACGGTGTGGGCGCGCGAATATTTGCCGTCGGCAAACACGGCATCGCCCCGGCGCCACGACAGGCTGGCGGTGTGCAGGCTCATCCGCGCTCCCCCTTCATGGTCTCGATCTGCAGCTGGATGAGATAGGACGCCATGCTGGCCTGCAGGGCATCGAGCAGGGCAGCCTTGTGCCCGGGATCGGGGTCGGCGCGCGCGTCGGACAGGGTCTCCTGCAGACCCTCCACCGCCAGCTCGTGGATTTCGGTGTCGGCGGCGGCGCGGGCCAGCTGCAGGCGGGCATCGAGTGCTCCCATCAGGGCATCATCGACGGCGGGTTCGCCCTCCATCAGCGTCAGCGCGTCCTGGATGGCGGAAGTCAGGGGGTCCTGTGTCATGGCGCGTCAGTAAGCCAGCCGCGCGCCGATGCAAGCGGGCAGAACCGGCGCATGGCCGCTCCGCCCGCCCCGGCGGGACTGGTGGACCCGAGGGTCAGGTGGACTGAAGCCAGCCTGGACCGGATCAGGCCGCAGCCCGGTCCGAACCCAGCCCTGCATAGCGCTTCACATGCCAGTCGGCGCTGCCATACTGGCTGTCGATGATGGTGAGGCGCTTGAAATAGTGGCCGACCGCCAGTTCCTCGGTCATGCCCATGCCGCCGTGGATCTGGATGGCGTTCTGGCCGACAAAGCGTCCGGCGCGGCCGATCTGGGTCTTGGCGGCCGAGCAGGCCTTGGCCCGTTCCAGCGCATCGCCCTCGGCGCAGCGGATCGCCGCCAGGCACGCCATCGACACCGACTGTTCCACAGCCATGAACATGTCGACCATCCGGTGCTGCAGCACCTGGAACGAGCCGATGGTGGCGCCGAACTGCTTGCGGGTCCGGGCATATTCCACGGTCTGGGCGTGTGCGACGCGCATGGCGCCCACCGCTTCGGCGCAGACAGCGGCGATCGCCTCGTCCTGCGCGCCTTCCAGCACCGGCAGGGCGCCGTCCACATCGCCGATCACGGCGTCGGCGCCGACGGCGACATTCTCGAGGAACACGTCAGCGGCGCGGAACCCGTCCACGGTGGGAAAGTCCTTGGTGCTGAGGCCGGCAGCCGACTTCGGCACCGCGAACAGCGTGATCCCGGCGCGGTCGCGCACACCGCCGGCGGTGCGCGCCGACACCAGCAGCGTGTCGGCCTGGGGCGCACCCACCACCACGGCCTTGTGGCCCGACAGCACATAGCCGGAGCCGTCCTTGCGGGCGGTGGTGGCGACATCGGCGAGGTCATAGCGGCTCTTGGGCTCGAGGGCGGCCACGGCATAGATGCCTTCGCCCGATGCGATCCTTGCGCCATGCGCCTCGCGCTGGGCCGCACTGCCACCCAGGCGCAGGGCAGCGCCGGCATGCACCACGCTGGCCACATAGGGCTCGACCACCAGGCCCTTGCCGAACTCTTCCATCACCACCATCGCATCGACAGCGGTGCCGCCAAGGCCGCCCATCTCTTCCGGCAGCGGCGCCATGAACAGGCCAAGCTCGCCCATCTCGGCCCACAGATCCGGGCGCCAGCCCGGCGCGGCAGCCAGCGCCTTGCGGCGGGTGTCGAAGTCGTACTTGGCAGCCACCAGCTTCGCGACGCTGTCACGCAGCATGTTCTGTTCGTCGGTGAAGTCGAAATTCATGACGGGCGTTCCCTGAAGGTCCAGGCCGGTTGATCCGGCGCGTTGGCTTCCCTGATAGCGCCTCGCGCGCGCGGCGCCAGAGGGAAGGCACTTCAAGCGCAGTTGTCTGCGGGCGTCGTGGCGCTCTCCTGCGTGGGGCGTGTCCGCCGCGGGGTAGCCAATGGGCGGCCAGGGATTGATCTGGTTCGCCAACTGATTGGCCATGGAAGTTCCGATTGCCAGCCAGTCGCGATTGTGGCCATTAACGCGTGCCCACTGCGGGCCGTGAGGGGGAGGCCAGCCTTGGACGGACAGCGTCGGTCGGAAGCCAACAAGACAAGTATTGGCGTATTGGTGGCTGGTTTTCTCGGCACCATGTGCGGCGCCTCGCCGATTCCATTCAATGTTGTTGGGTTTCTGTTTGAACCTCTCCAGTCTGAATACGGCTGGAACATTGCTCAGGTCAGCCTTGGCATCACGATCTTCGGGCTGACTGCGTCGCTCCTGGCGCCCGTTTTTGGCTGGATGGTCGACCGGTATGGCGTGCGGCGTGTCGGAATCTGGTCGCTGGTCGCATTTATCTGTGCGTTCTCGGCCCTCTATTTCACGCCAGCGTCAATCGTCGGTTTCTATGGGCTGTGGCTGCTGGTTGGACTGGTGGGGATCGGCTCGACGCCGGTGACCTGGAGCCGGGGCATCAGTCTGTGGTTCTCGCAGAATCGCGGCCTCGCTCTTGGCATCATGTTGCTGGGAACCAGTGCTGCCGCGCTGGTGGTTCCGCGTGTGGCGGTCTGGGCCATCGAGACTGTTGGCTGGCGGGAAATGTTCCCGATCGTGGCGCTGTTTCCCCTCCTGATCGCTCTGCCAGTGGTGATCTGGCTGTTCCGCGAACCCAGACCGGAGGAACGCCCCCCGGCCCTGCAGACAGCCGACGGCGCCCTCACCGGGATGACGCTCGGCGAGGCCGTCAAGACCCGCCAGTTCTGGCTCCTGTGGGTGTCGATCCTTCTGATCGCCTTTGCCTATGGTGGCGCGCATGTGCACATGCCCTCCATCGTGCGCGACCATGGCATCGATGCACAGGCCGCGGCCGGCATCATGGGGGTGGTGGGGATCGGTCTGCTGATCGGCCGGGTCGGAGTTGGGTTCCTGCTGGACCGCATCTGGGGACCGATCGTGGCGTTTCCCGTCCTGTGCCTGCCGGCGCTGGCCTGTTTCCTGCTGATGGGTACCTCGACAGACATGACCCTGATCATGATTGCGGCGTTCCTGCTGGGCTTCGCGGCTGGAGCCGAGTCCGACCTGATCGCGTTTCTCGCCGCGCGCTATTTCGGCATGGCGCACTTTGGCAAGATCTACGGCTTCCTCTACATGCCGTTCGGCCTGTTCTCGGCCATCTCGCCGCTCGCCTATGGCATCGTGCGGCAGAGTACCGGCAGCTATGACCTTATCCTGAACGCGGCGATCTTCATCTTCATCATTGGCGGTGCCCTGCTGTTGTTCCTCGGGCGGTATCCCGACCGGTTCGCGACCAAGGTCCATGCCTAGCGGCGGCGGGCCAGCCGGGGCGGCTCCCGGCGCACTGGACGGGGTGCGGGTGCTGGACCTGTCGCGGGTGC
>JAIXTH010000263.1 GCA_027484265.1 Alphaproteobacteria bacterium | reverse complement strand
TCAAGCTGGCCGAGCTGTTCCTGGTGTTTGGGGCCATCGGCGGTCTTCTGCTCTGGCAGTGGTGGCAGGTCCGACCGTCCCGGCGGGGCAGTCCCCCTTCGGATGCGGACGGGCGCCCGCCCTGGTGGGCCCGGCGGTAGCGGCAACGGACATCCTCATGCCGGACTGCGCGGCGCGGATGACAAAGGCCGGTTGAAGCTCCGCAGCGCGATGGTGCGACCCGCTGGAGCGCAGTTGCTTGCAACTGCGCCGCACGAAGTGCTTTGAAATCAGAATTATGCGCAGCCTGTAGCGCCGCTTCGCGTCGCTGGCGCAGTTGCAAGCAACTGCGCTCCAGGCCCTTGAGCCGTTTGTCAGCACCCATGCGCGGCGGGGCCGCGCGGTCCAGCGGCACCCGGGGCGCACCGTTCCTGTCCGCAAGACCGCCACCGGACACGATTGCGCCGCGCGCCATGCCTGCTAGGCTGTGCCGGTGGCATGAGTGCGGGAGGGGTGCGTGGAAGTCTTGGCGGCGCTGATTGGCGGATATCTGGCAGGCTCGATCCCGTTCGGGCTGCTCCTGACCAGGGCAGCGGGCCTCGGCGACATCCGCAGCATCGGCTCGGGCAACATCGGCGCCACCAATGTGCTGCGCACCGGCAACAAGGGCATCGCGCTGGCGACCCTGGTGCTGGATGCCGCCAAGGCCATGGTCGCCCTGCTGCTGGCCTGGCACCTGACCGGATCGCAGGGGATCGGCTTTGTGGCCGGAGCCGGGGCATTCCTCGGCCACTGTTTCCCGGTCTGGCTCAGGTTCAAGGGCGGCAAGGGGGTGGCGACCTTCTTCGGCACGCTGCTGGTAGGTCTGTGGCCGGCCGGGGTGCTGGCGGCGGTGACCTGGCTCGCGACCGCCTTCATCTTCCGCTATTCGTCGCTGGCAGGCCTGACGGCTTCGGCGCTGGCGCCGCTGCTGGCGCTGCTGTTCACCCGCGATCCGCTGATCATCGGCTCGATTGCGGCGATGGCGGCGATGCTGTGGATCCGCCACGGCGAGAACATCGCCAAGCTGCGCGCCGGAACCGAAAGCCGGATCGGCCAGAAGTCCGGGCCGGCCGCGTCGGCAGCAGCCCCCGACCAGGCCCCCGACAAGGCACCGGTGCCGTGACCCGCGCCCGCGACCTCTCGCCCGCCGAGCGTCGCGACTGGCTCCGATTGGCCCGCACCGATGGCGTGGGACCGGTGACCTTCTTTGGCCTGCTGGCCCGCTATGGCACGGCTGCGGCCGCCCTCGATGCCCTGCCGTCGCATCTGGCCCGGTCGGGGCGGGGAAACAGTGCGGTCTGCAGCCCGGCCAGGGCGGATGACGAGCTGGCGGCGGTCGAGGCGGGCGGCGCGCGCATCCTGTGTGCCTGCGAGCCGTCGTTTCCCGGCAATCTGGCCGCGATCACGCCGCCCCCGCCTGTCATCACCATCAAGGGGCGGACCGCCCTGTTCGCGCGCCCGGCGGTGGCGATCGTGGGGGCGCGCAACGCCTCGGCAGCCGGCCAGCGACTGGCGCGGGAGATGGCAGCGGGTCTGGGTTCGGCTGGCTGGGTCGTGGTGTCGGGCCTGGCGCGCGGGATCGACGGGGCGGCGCACCGGGCGTCGCTGCCCACCGGGACCATCGCAGCGCTGGCGGGCGGGATTGCCACGGTCTACCCCCCGGAGCACCAGGAGCTCTACGAGCAGATCGCGGAGGCTGGCTGCCTGGTGGCGGAGAGCCCGCTGGGCACCCAGATCCATGCCGGTGACTTTCCCCGCCGCAACCGGATCATTTCGGGCCTGTCGGCCGGTGTGGTGGTGGTCGAGGCCGAGGTGCGCTCGGGCTCGCTGATCACCGCCCGCTTTGCCGGCGACCAGGGGCGTGACGTGATGGCCGTGCCGGGCTCGCCGCTGGATCCCAGGGCAGGGGGCACCAATGCGCTGATCCGCGATGGCGCCCGGCTGGTGACCAGTGCTGCCGATGTGATCGAGACCCTGTCGTCGCTGCGCGGCCTCACCGAGCCCTCCGACCCGGTGCGGCCCGGCCTGCCCGCACCGCCGGTCGAGCCCGACGAGGAGGTGCTGCGCACCCTTGCGGGCCTGCTCTCGCCCACCCCCACCACGCTCGACGAACTGGCCACCGCCTCCGGCCTGCCCTGGCGCACCGTGGCCGCCGCCATCGTGGAGCTCGAGATTCGCGGCCTGGCCGAGTTGCAGGCGGGCCAGAAGGTGACCGGCCGCTACTGAGGGCCGGTGACCGGCGGTCGGCTGACAACGCCCCGGGCACCTCTGGCTGGCCCTTTCCCCAATCCTGCTTCCTGTGTCCGCGCGGCTTCCCCCAGCACCCGAAGCCGGTTGCGGCGGGCGCCCTGCGCGACTAGGGTCGGGGCACCAACAGCCACCCGCTGCGGACGAAGAGAGACACCCATGTCGGAAGACCTGATCGGCTATGCCCGCCTCAGACAGGAAGCCCAGCGCAGCATGGTCAAGGGTGCCCTCAAGGCGGCCGAACGCGGGATGCCGGGCGACCATCACTTCTACATCAGCTTCCGTACCCATGCGCGCGGCGTGCAGCTCGCCAAATATCTGATGCAGCGCTATCCCGAGGAAATGATGATCGTGCTGCAGCATCAGTACGACAATCTGGAAGTGGATGACGACCGGTTTGCCGTGACCTTGCACTTCAATGGCGTGCCGCAGCGGATCGTGGTGCCGCTCAAGGCGATCTCCCGTTTCCATGACCCGTCGCTGCCGTTCGACCTGATCCTGGAAGTCAGCGAGGAGCTGATGGTTGATGCCGGACCAGCCGCGCCTGCCCTGGCAGCGCAGGCCGACGCGGGCACCGACGAGCCTGCTGCGGCAGAAGCCGCAACCGGCGCTGTCGTCAGTCTCGACGCGTTCCGGCGCAAGAAGTGAGCGGGGCGGGGACTGCGCCGCGCCAGACCGATGCCGAGGTGCTGGCGCGCTTTGCCGGGTCCAAGCGGCGCCCGCCCTGTTCGGACACGCTGGGTCTCGAGCTGATCGGCGTGGATCAGGCAGCCGGCACCGTGCGGGTGCGGATGCAGGCACCCCCCGCCTGGTGCAATCCAACCGGCGCCCTGCAAGGCGGCTTCGTGGTGGCGCTGCTGGACGAGGCGATGGCCGTGGCCGGGATCGTGGCCGGGCAGATGGACTTTGCCGTGCCCACCCTCGAGCTCAAGACCAGCTTCCTGCGTCCCTGCCCGCCCGGCAGCCTGGAAGCAGAGGGACGGGTTGTGCGCTGGGGCCGCACGGTGGCCTTCCTGGAGGCAGACCTGTTCGATCCGCAGGGGCGGGTGGTGGCACGGGCCAGCTCGACCGTGGTGCCGACCCCGCTGCCAGGGCGGGCACCGCGCACCTGAGCGCAGGTCTCAGGGCCGTGTAGTCAGACTACAAAGCTGCATGATTTCGTCTGTCCGTGCGCCTTCCACACGCCTGTGCGCCCGATGGTCTTGACCTAGACGGGGCAACCGACCACGCAGCGGCGCAGGTACGGCCCGCTCCGCCGCGTCGATCGCGCGCTGGCAGGACTGGCGGGTCTCACAGGGAGACAGAGCCTCGATGAGCCTCGAACAGCTGGCAGCCACCGCCTCCGCCATGGTTGCCCCCGGCAAGGGCATTCTTGCCGCCGATGAAAGCAACGCCACGATCCGGTCCCGCTTCGATGCGATCGGCGTGGAGAACACCCCCGCCAACCGCCGCGACTATCGCTCGTTCATGTTCCGCACCGACCCGGCCATGGCCGATCACATCTCGGGCGTGATCCTGTTCGACGAAACCATCCGGCAGCACGATGTGGATGGCACGCCGCTGGTGCAGTACATCAAGGACCGCGGCTCGATCCCCGGGATCAAGGTGGACCAGGGCCCGCGCGAGATGGCGAACTTCCCGGGCGAGCGGGTGACCGATGGCCTCGACGGCCTGCGCGACCGCCTGCGCGACTACTACGCCCACGGTGCCCGCTTCGCGAAGTGGCGCGCGGTGATCGATATCGACGGCAAGCTGGTGCCGACCCCCGGCGCGGTGAAGGCCAATGCCCACATGCTCGCCCGCTATGCGGCGCTGTGCCAGGAAGAGGGCATCGTGCCGATCGTCGAGCCGGAAGTGCTGATGGACGGCGCCAACGACATCGACCGCTGCTTCGAAGTCACCGAATTCGTCCTGAAGAAGACCTTCCAGGAGCTGTTCGAGATGCGCGTGCAGCTCGAAGGCATGGTGCTCAAGCCCAATATGGTGATCGCGGGCAAGAAGTCGCCGGTGCAGGCGTCTGTGGCGGAAGTGGCCGAGAAGACCCTGACCTGCCTCAAGATCACCGTGCCGTCGCTGGTGCCGGGGATCGCGTTCCTCTCGGGCGGCCAGTCCGACGTGCAGGCCACCGCCCACCTCGATGCGATGAACCGCCTCGGCGGCAATCCGTGGAAGCTGACCTTCTCCTATGGCCGCGCCCTGCAGGCCGCGGCCCAGAAGGCGTGGGGCGGCAAGACCGAACAGGTCGCCGCAGCCCAGGCTGCCTTTGCCAAGCGCGCCAGCATGAACGGCCTCGCCAGCCAGGGTGCCTGGACCGAGGCGCTGGAAGCCGCCTGATCGTGGCATCCGCCTGACTAGTCGTGCGCACCCGCCTCGCCTAAAGGCGGGTGCGCATGCAGACCTTGACCCTTGAACCCTTTGCGGCTCCGGCGCGCGGCACCGTCCAGGTGCCGGGCTCCAAGAGCATCAACAACCGCGCCCTGCTGCTGGCAGCCCTCGCCAGCGGTGGCTCGGTGCTGACCGGCGCCCTCGACAGCGACGACACCCGGATCTTTGCCAGCTGCCTGTCGGCGCTGGGCTTTGATGTTGCCCATGACCGGGCAGCCAGCACCTTCACGGTCACCGGCTGCGGCGGGGTGCTGCCGCCCGTGCCGGGCGGGCGGGCCGATCTGTTCGTGGGCAATGCCGGCACGGCAGCCCGCTTTCTGCTGGCACTGGCGGCCCTCGGCACCGAGCCGGTGCGGTTTGACGGCGTGCCAGCCATGCGCAAGCGGCCGATGGGCGATCTGCTGGACCTCCTGGTGGCGCAGGGCGCCAGCGTCAGCTTTGAGGGCGAGCCGGGGCACTTCCCGCTGGTGCTGACCGGGGCCGGGCGCCTGGCCGGCGGCGCCGTCAGTCTCGATCCGCACCGCTCCAGCCAGCAGGTGAGCGCGGCCCTGATGGTGGCGACCTTCGCCGCGAGTGACCTCGAGATCACCCTGGCGGGCACCATCGTGTCCGAACCCTATATCGCCATGACCATCGACATGATGGCCCGCTGGGGCGTGGCGGTGGAGCGCCCTGAAGCGCACCGCCTGACCGTGCGCGCCGGCCAGTCCTATGCCGGACAGGCCAGTTATCCGGTGGAGCCCGACGCCTCCAGCGCCTCCTATTTCTTCGCCGCCGCCGCCGTGACCGGGGGCGAGGTGACCGTTGGCGGCCTGTCGCGCGCGGCGCTGCAGGGCGATGTGCTGTTCGTGGATGCGCTGGCGGCCATGGGCGCCGAGGTGCGCGAGGGACCCGAGGGGCTGACAGTGCGCGGGCCCGCCCGCCTGCACGGCGCTGCCCTCGACATGAACGCGATCTCCGACACCGCGCCGACCCTGGCAGCCATCGCACCTTACGCCGTTGGCGAGGTGCTGATCACCGGTGTCGAGCACATGCGGGGGAAGGAAACCGACCGGGTGCGGGCCATGGCCACCGAGCTGGCGCGCATGGGGGTCGATCTGGACGAGCGGCGCGACGGGCTGCTGATCCGGCCATCGGCGCCGGTGCGGGCGCAGGTGCACACCTATGACGACCACCGCATGGCGATGTCGCTGGCGGTGACGGGGCTGGCGGGGCCGGGGGTGGTGATCGAGGACCCGGCCTGCACTGGCAAGACCTTCCCCACCTTCTTCGCGGTGCTGGCGGACCTGCGGCATCAGTCCGGCGCCTGAAGCCAGCCCGTCCAGGCCAGCTGCACCAGTTGCCGACAGCGCCCCTTGCCTTGGCGGGCCGCCTGCGCCATAGCCCATCGCCCGTGCCCACCGTCTCGCAGGCGGCGGGCCGGTGCGCTTTAGGGGTATAGCTCAGCTGGTAGAGCATCGGTCTCCAAAACCGAGGGTCGGGGGTTCGAGTCCCTCTGCCCCTGCCAGGCGCATCCGGTCCGACAGGGCATGCGGCTCCACCTCAGGGGCCGCCAGACGGGGCCAGCCGCTGCCATCGGGCAGTGCGGCTGGTTGAACGGCAAAGGCAAGCATCCCACCTGTGGCTCGCCTGCCGCCGCGTCGGTACCCGATATCCGGGTGCCGCCGGCGGTCGGACCCATGGGCGGAAGACGGAACGACGATGAGCGAAACGGCCAACACCAAGCCTTCGGGCCCCAAGACCGGACTTCTGCAGTTCGCGCGCGAAGTGCGCGCCGAAGCCCGCAAGGTCACCTGGGCCACCCGTCAGGAGACCATGGTCTCCACGGTGTTCGTCTTCATCATGGTGGTGATTGCCGCGCTGTTCTTCTTGGCAGTCGATATGGTCCTGCGCTTCGTCATCGGCGAAGTGCTGGGCCTGTTCTAGACGGGAGCGGGCGCGATATGAGCGCGAAGTGGTACATCGTGCACGCCTACTCGAATTTCGAGAAGAAGGTGGCCGAGCAGATCAAGGAAACCGCGGCCCAGAAGGGTCTGGCGGACAAGATCGAGCAGGTGCTCGTTCCTTCCGAGCAGGTCACCGAAGTGGTGCGCGGCCGCAAGCGCGTGGCCGAGCGGCGCTTCTTCCCCGGCTATGAGCTGGTGAAGATGGAGCTGGATGACAGCACCTACCACCTGATCCGCGAAACCCCGAAGGTCACCGGCTTCCTCGGCGCCGAAGGCGGCCGCAAGCCGACCCCGGTGAGCGAGCGCGAAGTCAAGACCATCCTCGGCCACCAGGAAGACGCCGCCGAGCGGCCCCGCGTCCAGATCTCCTACGACATCGGCGAGAAGGTGCGCGTCACCGACGGTCCGTTCCAGTCGTTCGAAGGCGTGGTGGAAGAAGTCGACGAAGGCAAGGGCCGCCTCAAGGTCGCCGTCTCGGTGTTCGGCCGCGCCACCCCCGTGGACCTGGAATTCGGCCACGTGGAAAAGCTGTCGTAACGCGAAGGGGGTGTCCCCGCGCCGGCCTTCCGGGTCGGCGACAGGTCAAGGTTTCTGCTGACCCGCGCCCGTCTCCGGGCGCGGGTTTTGCCTGTCTGTGGGCGTGGTGGTGACGCCCGTCCGGAGCCAGCGATGCTCCTGGAGCCTCACCCAACAGGCGCATGGCCTCTCGGGGCCGGTCAGCGCCGGATTCCGGCCCCGCCCATCTGCCAGGTCCTAATGCCTTTAGATGGAATATGCTAAAATATCCATTTTTGTTCTTGCTACCGGTGAGGGGGCTGATAGCGTTCTGGTCACCAGCAAGAGGAGGCAGCCATGTCCGACAAGAAAGACCAGATCGACACCCCTGTGGAAATCATCACCGACGTGGAGTCGGTTCGCGGTGAAGTCCCGGTCCTGTCGGTCAAGACCGGCAGGACCAACAATCAGACCTTCTATGTGCGCATCAAGCAGCCGGCAGGGCGCGCGACCCTGATTGCGATGCACCTGTAGCTTCCTCCCGGACCGGAACTCCGCTGGCGGCGCCTGCTGCCAGCGGACGTTGATCGCGAGCGGTGGTGGTGCCCGGCCGGCGATCTGACGATTGCCTGAGGTCCCCCTGGGGTCCCCCTGAGGTCTTTGGGGCGGATGCATTTGGCCTGATGGAGGGCATGCCGATGGCGGAGGGTGGCGATGCTGCAGGTGTGCGCGCAGCCACGGCTGGCCTGTTGCGGCGGCTTCCGTGGGTCCATGGCGGCGATCTGGCTGCCCAGCAGCTGGCTGCCCTGGGCACCGACAGGCTGTTCACGCTAACCGGCGGCCACATCAGCGGCCTGTATGACGGTTGCCGCTTTGCCGGGATCTCACTGATCGACTTTCGCCATGAGGCGGCTGTGGTGCATGCGGCCGAGGGCTATGCCCGGTCGAGCCGCACGCTGGGAGTGGCGGCCGTGACGGCCGGCCCCGGTGTGACCAACGCGGTCACAGGCCTGGCCAATGCACGTTACTCCGAGACCCCGGTGCTGGTGTTCGGCGGTCGCAATCCCCTCGCCACCGATGGGGCGGGCAATCTGCAGGATGCACCGCATATCGAGCTGGTCAGACCGGTCGCGAAATACACGCAGACACTCCACACACCGGAGCGGATCGGCGAGATCATTCTCGATGCCGCGCGCACGGCCCTGACCCCGCGTCAGGGCCCCGCCTATCTTGATCTGCCAGTCGAGCTGCAGCTGGCGCGTCTGGCGACCGACCGGGCGCCGCCGTGCCGGACGGCAACGGTTGTCCAGGCTCCGGTTCCCGATCCCGACCTCGTCCGGCACGTGGCGCGGGCCCTGTCCGGGGCCAGACGTCCCGTGATCGTGGCCGGGTCCGGCTGCTACTGGGCGCGGGCCGAACAGGCCCTTGATGTGTTCGCCAGGACACTTGGCGCACCGGTGTTCCTGAATGGCATGGCGCGGGGCCTGTTGGGTCGCGGCCATCCCGCGCAGATGCGGACCGGTCGGGCCAAGGCGCTGCTGGCGTGCGACCTCGTGCTGGTGCTGGGCGCCGATTTCGATTTCCGGCTGGGCTTCGGCCAGGCCCATGCCCTGAACCCGGAGGCCACGGTCATCCAGGTCGATCCCGATGGCGCCCGGCTGGGCCGGAACCGGCATGTCGACATCGCCGTGGCAGGCGACATCACCGCATTCCTCCTGGCCCTCATGGAACAGGATGGCCTGTTTGGCCGTAGCGGGGCAGGCAACTGGGTCGTGTCCAGTCGGGAAGCCGTCAGGCCGGGTCAGCCCGTGGCCGGCGAGCACGGTGACAGCCGGCCCATCGATCCGCGGTGGTTCTGTGCGGTGGTTGCCGACATGATTGGCACGGACACCACCATGATCGGTGATGGCGGCGACATCGTTGCGATGTACGCCGCTCAGTTCGAACCGGGCGGGCCAGGGCAGTGGATGGACCCGGGGCCGTTCGGCTGCCTCGGAATCGGTGCGCCATTTGCCATCGGCGCACGTGTGGCACGGCCGACGGCACCGGTCGCGGTGCTGTTCGGGGATGGCGCATTCGGTTTCAATGCCATGGAGATCGATGCCGCGGTCCGCCAGCGTCTGCCGTTCGTGGGCATCATCGGCAATGACGGCGCCTGGGGCGAGATGCGGACCTTCCACGAGGACCTGTTCGGTCCCGATGACCCGTCCGCCCAGTATCTGTCGCAGGCAACCCGCTATGACAGGGTGGCCGAAGGACTGGGAGCGTCTGGCGAGCGGGTCGAGAAGGCCAGCCAGCTGGTTCCGGCCCTGGAACGGGCCTTCGCCTCGGGTGCCACCGCTGTGGTCGATGTGATCCTCGACCCGGCCTTCCGCAACCGCAACGCCACCATTTCCGGGCGCCACGTCGCCGAAGTCTATGGTCGGGGAGATCCCAATGCATTCCGCCGCAACCAGCCGTGACCGCGGGCGCGCCGCCCGGGTCGCCCCAGCCCACCCGCTTCCAAGCCCGCAGGCGCCCATGACGGGGGCCAGCCTGATCCTCGATATCGAGGACCTCCAGTCGCGGCTGATGTCGCGCACGATCCAGCGCAATCCGTTCTGGCGCGCGATGGAGGAGGCCCCCGAAGAGGCGCCGGACAGACTGTTCCATGGCCTGTGTATCGAGAACTATCACCTGCTGTTCCGGGAAAGCTACTTTGACGCGCCGGTCCTCAGCTATGCCGCCAATACCGAGGTGCGGCTGCTGCTCAACGCGTTCTACTGCGAGGAGATCGGCCATGACCGGATCCTGCTGAAGGCGCTGAACGCGATCGGGCTGACCGAGGACGAGCTGTTCGCGAGCCGGCCTTTGCGGGGAACGCTGGCGCTGTGCAATGCGCTGTCCTACTGGGCCCGGCACGATCCGCTGTTCTTCCTGACCACGCTGGGTCCGCTGGAAGGCGGCGATGCGGACGTCGACAGCTTTGTCGAGGCCTGCCGCCGCAAGGGCCTGCCCGACGCCTTTGTCGGGCCGATCGCCAACCATGCCCGGATCAATCGCGAGGGCGACCATGGCAGCCTGACCCGCAAGATCTTCAGTGCCATCCCGGCGGTCAGTGCAGCCGACTGCGACCGGATGATGCGTCAGACCCACATGTTCATCGGCATCTACGACGATTTCTACCTCGATCTCCATGAGCATTACGGGCGCGGTGGCCCGTTGGTGCGATCGGTCTGGGAGGCCTGAAGTGATGGACTTCTATCTCGCCAAGCCCATCTTCCGCCCGGGTGTGAGCTACCTCCTCAGCGACAGCCAGGGTGTCTTCACCTATGATCGGATCACGTTCGAGGTCGAGTGCGACAGTCCGGCGTCGGAACACATTCAGGTCCTGTGTGACCTGCTCGACCGGGGTCTGCCGGTGCGTGATCTCGCCGAGACCTTCGGGCCCTTCCGCGCCCATGCAACCGACCTGCTGCAGGCCTTCGACCGGTACGGCTTCCTCACCGAATCGGAACCGCCCGGCCCGACCGACTTCATCACGGGCGCGCTGCTCTGGCAGGAGGTGTCCGCCCTGGCCGAGCGCGCCCGCAATCGGGTCGGGAGCCGCTTCTATGATGCCCTGCGCAACGACCATGTCAGCCGCGGCGCCCTGCTCCGCTATGCGGTGGAATACTATCATGTGGTGCGACACGGACCGCGCATCATCGCCGGCATGCTGGCGCATGTGACCGACCGGCGCAGCGAAGGTGTGCTGGAGGTCTTCCTCAAGTCGGAGCTCGGACATGACCGGATGCTGCTGCAGACCCTGGCAGCAGTGGGCATCAGCGAGGATCAGGCACTGGCCCTCGGCCCCCTGCCGCAGACCTTCGGCCTGATCGCCAGTTTCCAGGTGATGGCGGATCAGGATCCCCTGGCCTTCAGGGCACTCGCGTTCCTGCTGGAAGAGGCCAGCGACGTGTTTCACGAGGCCTTCGTCTCGGCCTGCCAGTCGCGCGGCCTCGACGAGCGGTTCTATGGTCCGATCGTCCGGCACGCCGCGATCAATGATGACGGCGATCACGGGGCGATCTCGGCGCAGCTGCTGGAGCCGGTCGAAGTGGTCACCACCGAGGAACGGATCGGTGTTGCCCGGCACCTCGGCTTCGTGATCGAGCAGCTGGCGGCGATGGAATACGCCATCCTGACCAATCCGGTGGAAGTTGCCTGATGCGCGATGGGCTGGCCATCTACCGGCGGCCGTATCTGGCGGCCGACAGGGTGGAGCGGCTGCCGGACGGACTTCGCCTGGTCTGGCAGGACGCCCATCTCGAACTCGCGGTGGAGGGCGCCCTGGATGATGCGGCGGCTCTGATCGAGACCCTTCGCCAGCCCGATGGCTTCGCCGCCGCCATGGCCGCCGGACAGGATCTCGCCCGGGGCCTGGATCGGATGGGCTGGGTCCGGGACGCCGAGCCTGCGGCATCGCCGGGCAGTCAGGGTGATCTGACCGGGATCGTGGCGCGGGCCGATGCCTGGATCGCGCGCACCGGTCAGGGGGACGAAATCCGCGCCTGTCTCCGCAACGGGTTGGCCGAGCGCGCGCTTGCGCTCGACCCGGTCTGGCTGAGCCGGCAGGACCTTGCGCTCGATCATCTGGGACTGACGGTCAGCCTCGCGGCCATCGCCCTGCATACCCCGCAGGCGCTGGAGGCCGTGCGCAGTCTGGCGGCGGCCCCGTCGGATCGGGCAGCACCGGAACCAGCTGCGGGCACCGGGCGCCCGGTCGAGGGCCCGCAGGGCAGCTCTGCTGTCAGTGCCCATGCCGTGGAGGGACTGGTGTGGACCTGTGTGGCCCTGGCGGCACGTCTGGCTGGCGGGCAGGGCGCCGGGCCGGCGGTTGATCCGCTGACGGGCACCCGGCCCCACTGGAGCGCCAGTGTGCCGCACGCTCTGCCCGATGGCTCTGCGCTGGACGGCCTCCTGTCTGCCGAGCGGGCGCTGGAGCGGCTGCTGGGGAGCGGCCAGCCGCGCCTTCTGGGTGCGGTCGGGGCCGGCGGCGACGTGGCGCAGCGGGCTGCTGGCGGGATATTCCTCCACCAGCTGGAGATGACCACGCGCTGGCTTGTGTCGGTGGCGGCCTGGCTGTCGCCTGCGATGCCGCCACGGCTGCACCGTGCCATCCTTGCCTATATGGTCGACGAGGTGGGGCATGAGGATCATGAGCGCGATGCGTGCCTGGCTGTGGGGCTTGGTGAAGCCGACATGGCGGCCTTCACACCGCTGCCGCTGTGCGGGGCCTACAGGCTGGCTCTCGACCTGATCGCACGCACCGACCCTTTCGCCTTCGGACTGTGCCTCATTCTGGCCGAGGGGCTGCCGGGCACCCGCAAGCCGCTCATCCCGGCACTGGAACGCCAGGGGCTGGGCGGACACGAACTCAGCGCCCATCAGGAGATCGACGAGGCGGGCGACCACACGATGGTGTCACGCCAGATCCTGTCCCTGTTCGGTCCGGTTTCGGGTGACGCGCTGCGGGCCTCGATCCTGCGCTTTCTCCTCGCGGCCCGGCTCAGCCAGACCGGCTGGGATGAGGTTGCCGCCTATGCGGCACGGCTGGACCTGCCGGTCGCCCCGCGGGCGTTCGGGCTGGATGCGACCGGCCTGCGCAGCCTGACTGCTGCGGTCCCCTGACAGCAGGGGGGTGACAGGGCGCCCACTTGCGCCTAAGAGCCTGCCCCGATCCCGCCGGGCCTGTCAGGTCCTGCGGGCTTTTGTTGTGGAAGCGGGGCGGGAAGACCATCCGCCTGGCAGACCACGGCACCACCGGCCTGCGGCGCCCTTCAGGGGGCCAAGGGCTTTCCGGCGCCACCTGAGCAGGAGCGCCATCCAGGAGTGGATCATGGCTAAGAAGATCCTCGGGCAGATCAAGCTCCAGATTCCGGCTGGCGGCGCCAAGCCCGCCCCGCCGATCGGACCGGCGCTGGGTCAGCGCGGTCTGAACATCATGGAGTTCTGCAAGGGCTTCAATGCGAAGACCCAGGAGATGGAAGGCGGCACCCCGTGCCCGACCGTCATCACCTACTACCAGGACAAGAGCTTCGCCTTCGAGATCAAGACGCCGCCCGCGACCTACTGGCTCAAGAAGGCCGCCGGTCTGCCGAAGGGCGCCACCAAGCCGGCACGCGACAAGCTCGGCAAGGTCACGATGGCCCAGTGCCGCGAGATCGCCGAGAAGAAGATGAAGGACCTCAACGCCCGCGACCTCGACGCCGCTGCCCTGATCATTGCAGGCTCGGCCCGGTCCATGGGCCTGGAAGTGGTGGAGTAGGACCATGGCCAAGATTGGAAAGCGCCTGAAGGCTGCCCGTGCCGCGGTCGACGCCGACAAGACCTATGGGCTGGACGAGGCTGTTTCGCTGGTGAAGGCGAACGCCAAGGCCAAGTTCGATGAAGGTATCGACATCGCCGTGAACCTCGGCGTCGATCCCAAGTATGCCGACCAGATGGTGCGCGGCGTGTGCAACCTGCCCAACGGCACCGGTCGCACCGTGCGCGTCGCCGTGTTCGCACGCGGCGCCAAGGCCGAGGAAGCCACCGCTGCCGGTGCCGATGTGGTGGGCGCCGAGGACCTGCTGGAATCCATGCAGGGCGGCAAGCTCGACTATGACCGCGTGATCGCCACGCCGGACATGATGGCCCTGGTGGGTCGCCTCGGCAAGGTGCTGGGCCCGCGCGGCCTGATGCCGAACCCGAAGGTCGGCACCGTCACCATGGACGTCAAGAAGGCCGTGACCGAGTCCAAGGGCGGCGCCGTCGAGTTCCGGGTCGAGAAGGCCGGGATCGTGCATGCCGGCATCGGCAAGGCCAGCTTCGCCCCCGAAGCCCTGGCCGAGAATGCCCGCGCCCTGGTGGATGCCCTGATGAAGGCCAAGCCCACCGGTGCCAAGGGTACCTATCTCAAGAAGGTTGCGCTGTCCTCGACCATGGGTCCGGGCGTGCGCGTCGACACCGGTTCGGTTCTGGCCACCGCCTGATCCGCACCCTTTATCCGGCCTGCCGGCGCGCCACTGGAACAGGGGCAGGCGCTGCGGGCCGGGCAACCAGATCCGGTGGCGGCCTGATCCGCCGCCACCGCGACGGCCACCGGCGGGGGATGTCCCCCAAGGGTGGCCACCTGTCCGAGATCACAGGTGCGCGGTCCTGCGGGGCCGGGCTTGATGGGAGGGATCGGCACCCTCCGGCCAGTGTGAGACGGGAGTGGAAAGGTTTCCGGCTCCGGTCCTCGTTCATCGAGGCGCTGCGAGGTGGAGGACATCCGTCCCCGGGCAGTTTCGTCTGGGCTTCCTTCGGGGGGCACAGACAGCCGGTGGCGGGATGGGCCCGCCATCGAACCTGAGGAGACCGCGATGGATCGGACCGAAAAGGCCGAAGTCGTCGAAGAGCTCAAGGGCATCTTCGCCGCAAACTCCGTTGTCGTGTTCGCGCACTACACGGGCCTCACCGTCGCGGAACTGACGGACCTCCGCATCAAGGCAGCCACTGCCGGTGCGGGCGTGAAGGTGGTCAAGAACCGCCTCGCGAAGCTCGCTCTGGAAGGGCATGACGGCGCTGGCGCCGGCACGCTCCTGAAGGGGCCGACCGTGATCGCCTATTCGGACGACGTGACCGTCGCGCCGAGGACGGTGGCCGAGTTCGCCAAGACCAACGACAAGCTCGTTGTGACCGGGGGCTTCATGGGTGCCAGCGTGCTGGATGCCAATGGCGTCAAGACGCTCGCGACCCTGCCGTCGCTGGATGAACTGCGTGCAAAGCTGATCGGCGTGATTCAGGCTCCGGCCACGAAGATCGCAGGCGTGCTGCAGGCTCCGGCGGGGCAACTTGCCCGTGTCGTCAAGGCCTATGCCGAGAAGGATGCCGCGTGACGTCCCCAATGTTGTGTCCGTCGTCCGCGTTGTGAACTGAGAACTGGAAGGAAACCAAACCATGTCGAAGCTTGAAAAGCTGGTGGACGACCTGTCCGCCCTGACCGTGATCGAAGCCGCCGAACTGGCGAAGCTCCTGGAAGACAAGTGGGGCGTCTCGGCCGCCGCTCCGGTGGCCATGATGGCTGCCGGCGGTGCCGCCGCTCCCGCCGCTGTTGTGGAAGAGCAAACCGAGTTCACCGTTGTTCTGGCCGCCGCTGGCGACAAGAAGATCGAAGTGAGCAAGGAAGTCCGCGCCATCACCGCCCGCGGCCTCAAGGAAGCCAAGGACCTGGTGGAAGCCGCTCCGAAGCCCGTCAAGGAAGGCGTGTCGAAGGACGAAGCCAACAAGATCAAGGAACAGCTCGAAAAGGCTGGCGCCAAGGTCGAACTCAAGTAAGGCGCTCCGCCTCACTTGCAGCGAACGGGCGTCCCGAAAGGGGCGCCCGTTTTGCGTTGGGGGGCATGCCCGTCCCCTGGAGCGCCGCTGCTTGCAGCGGCGCGAAGCGTCCTTGATGGCGACCGGGCCGTGCGGCGGACCAGCGCGCAGCGCCCAAGACCGTCAGGTGATGCGCTGCTGCCCATCGGTTGGGCCGTTCCAATCATCGGCAAGTGCCGCTGGACCGCGCGGCTCCTGCCGCGCATTACCCCCGCCACGGGCGCGGCAGGAGCCGCGCGGTCCAGCGGGGCGCGGAACACCGTCGTCTTGGTTCTGGCGCCAGCAAGGCTGGTGACAGAACCTCGGGAGCCTGGCGGCGGTCGGGCAGGCGCGCCAGATCGGGGACTCTCGCAGGAACACCGGCCACCCCGCTGTCGACAGCGCCGCAGGGTACACGGGCCTGCCCGTGCACCCTACGGACTGGCGTGTCGGGCGAGGCTTTCGCGGATCAGGGCTGGGGTCTGGTGAATCAAGGCCAGCAGCACCCGCGCCGGACCATCAGGTCGCCGGCGCTTCTGCTCCCAGCCGCGCAAGGTGCCGACGGCCACGCCGATGGATGCCGCGAAGGCATCCTGGCTCAGCCCGGTCGAGAGGCGGATGGCGCGCACGTCCGGCTCCGGAACCACAATCCTGTGGACGCGGGCGCCAGGTTCCAGGCCTTTCGAGAAGGCGATGGCTTCGTGCAGGCCTTGGGCAATGTCGTCGAACGCCTGACTCATGATCATCTCCTGTATCCGGCCTCCAGTTCCGCACACAGCGCGATCAGCTGGGCACGTTCCCGGTCACTGATGCTGTCACGCTGGTTCTTGGCAAAGCAGGTGATCAGAAACACCGGAATGTCCGGCGCTGAATAGAAGTGGATGGTTCGGTACCCGCCACTCTTGCCGCCTCCGTCCCGTGCAATCCTGACCTTCCGCAGCCCACCGCCAAGGCTGACCCCTGCCAGCGGATTGGAGGCCAGCAAGTCGATCACGCGCCTAACGTCGCGCTCGCTCATCCCGGCTGCGGCAGCCGCCCGGATGAACTGTGGAAGTTCCACAACGACTTGCATGTCCGTACCGTCGCATGAAGTGCGATCTGCGTCAATGACGTATCTTGCTCACTTGGGCGCCTGGGTCGCGAGCCAGGCAGCGGTGATCCGGCGGTTTGCCCCGAGGTTGGCGGCGAACGGTGAGGGGTCCTCCGCCCGCCCTTTTCCCCGGTGTCGCCCGTCGCTGCCAGCGTGGATCGCAGGCGTGCCGTCCGGTTTCAAGGACGCCCTTCGGGCGCCGCGGGGCGGTGGCTTCGCCATCCT
>JAIXTH010000223.1 GCA_027484265.1 Alphaproteobacteria bacterium | reverse complement strand
TTCCTCTATGTCGGCCGGGTGGCGGTGGAGAAGAATGTCGAGGCGTTCCTGGCCACCACGCTGCCGGGCACCAAAGTGGTGGTGGGCGACGGGCCGGCCCGCGCCGATCTGGAGGCCCGCTTCCCCACAGCGAAGTTCCTGGGCGCGAAGTTCGGCGAGGAGCTGGCCGACTGCTATGCCAATGCCGATGTGTTCGTGTTCCCGAGCCTGACCGACACCTTCGGACTGGTGATCCTGGAAGCGCTGGCGAGCGGTACGCCGGTGGCGGCCTTCAATGCGCCGGGGCCGGCGGACATTCTGCCGGGCTCCGATGCCGGGGTGATCGGCGACGACCTGCAGGCCAATGCGATTGCCTGCCTCGCGCTGTCGCGCGAGCGGTGCCGGGAATTTGCCATGGGCTATTCCTGGCGGGCCTGCGCCGAGCAGTTCCTGGCCAATCTCGATCCGCTGCCCGCCATGGAACGGCGCCGGTTCTGGCAGCGGGTTAAAACCGCCTTCAACCTGCGCCGCCTTTTCCCCCGCAAGCGCCCTGCGGCGAACGGGTAATCCAGCTCCTGCAGGCGCAGCTGCTCGCAGCTATGCCTGCAGGTGGCAGCACATCATCCCGAGCTCAAATACATTCGAATCATATTCACATGATCATTGAAGGTCAGATCATTATAGTCAAGTTCAAGTTCTTGTAGGGTTAAAGCAACAAATTCTGGAAACAAGTGCATGTCCCTTTCAACTGCTGCGGCCCCTGGGACCTGTCGCCCGTCAGCGTGATCCCGCAGCCATGCTGTCAGTTCCCGAACGAGAGTGAGTTCATTGTTATCGTGCGACTTGATATCCTGCCCGGCAATATCCGATAGAAATCTCTGGTATCGATACCGATCCCGGTCAAAGATGACGCAGGATCGCCGCAGACGACGGTGGCCGGGTTGGTGCATCAGCCCAAGAAACAGGCCAAGCTCAAACGGCATGTTGAAGCGTGGCAAAGGAGGATCGCCATCGCTTTCCGTTCTACAGATGTCGTGAATTGACAGCCTACAATCCATCATGATCGCAAGAATCTTTTGAAACCGGTTTTCGCCAGCGTTGTCCGCTTCCAAGGCACATCGTGGAACGAAACCGCAGCGGAGGATGGTGAACACGATGATGTCAAAAAATGGCTTGTACCTGTCGTCGAATGGACAGTTGATGAAAACCGCCAATGGATTCGGCTTCGTGCTCATTCAGACGGCTGCGCCTTGAGTTCGGCAAGCATCAAAGAGCGCTTCGTCCTTTGGACCAAGCGACGCAGCTCCCGTGCGGGCGGCAGTACGCCGCGCTTCGCGCTGACCACTGGCATCTGCGTGCCATCGGGCAGGACAAACTCGGTCCGAGGGTAGCCTGCCTCGCGGCCGCCAGCCTTCTTGACAGATCGGTTCATCGATAGGCCCCCGTGTTCTCTCGTCCTGGCAAGGCGCCCGGTGCGCACCAACTGGCACATCGACGTACGGTGAGTATGGAGTCTCAGGCCTATGTTGACAAGATCAGCCTGCCCCGAATCCAGCCAGGCCTACGCCAGCCGCTCCGCGATCAGCGCGGCGGTGCGCCGCACGCCGAACAGGGCCGCGAAACTGCCAAAGCGCGGCCCCTGTTCGGAGCCAAGCAGGACTTCATAGAGCATCTTGAACCATTCGCGCAGCGGCTCGTAGGCGTGGCGCTTGCCGATCTCGTACACTTCGTCCTGGATCGCGGCGCCGTCGCGGAAGTCCTCCGGATAGGCCTCCAGCAGGGCCTGCAGCTCGGCGAGGGCCGCGCGGTCGCGCGCGTCCGGGGTGCGGAACCGCTTGGCAGGGGCCAGCCGGTCGCGGTGCCAGGCGATGGCATCGCCCACCAGCCGGTCCACCAGCGGATGGCTGTCCGGCGTGGTGCCGGGCGCATAGACGCCGATGAAGCCCCACACCACCTGCGGATCGGTGGCATTGGCCGCCGAAACGAGGTTCACCAGCAGCGCAAAGCTGACCGGCGAGCCGGTGCTCTGCACATGGCCCTGGTGGATGTGCCACACCGGATTGTCGAGCCGCTGCACCGGGGTCTGGCCGGCAAAGGCATCGAGGTGCTGGAGATACTCGTCGGTGGTCTTGGGGATCACGTCCCAGTGCAGGCGCTTGGCGGCCTTGGGCTTCACGAAATTGAACAGCGACAGCGCCTCGTGCGGCGCATAGTCGAGCCATTCCTCCACCGAGATGCCATTGCCCTTCGACTTCGAGATCTTGCCGCCCTCGCCATCCAGGAAGTGCTCGTAGATGAAGCCCTCGGGCGGCGTGCCGCCCAGCACGCGGCAGATCTGCGACGACAGCCGGAAGCTGTCGATCAGATCCTTGCCGCACATCTCGTAATCCACCCCCAGCGCGGTCCAGCGCAGTGCCCAGTCGGGCTTCCACTGCACCTTCACATGACCGCCCGTGACCGGCACCTCGGTGCGGGTGCCGTCCTCGTCCTCGAACACGATGGTGCCGGACTTGAGGTTGCGCTCGAGAGTGGGCACCTGCAGCACCCGCCCGGTCTTCGGGCTGACCGGCAGGAACGGCGAATAGGTGGCGCGCCGGTCCTCGCCCAGGGTCGGCAGCATGATCGCCAGCACCTGCTCGAACCGCTCGAGCATCACCAGCAGGGTCTCGTCAAACCGCCCCGAGCGGTAGTGTTCGGTGGAGGAGGCGAATTCGTAGTCGAAGCCGAAGCCGTCGAGGAAGCTGCGCAGCCGGGCATTGTTGTGCTGGGCAAAGCCCTCATGGGTGCCGAACGGGTCGGGCACATCCGACACTGGCTTGTGCAGGTGCTGCGCCAGCATCTCCTGGTTCGGCAGGTTCGACGGCACCTTGCGCAGCCCGTCCATGTCGTCGGAGAACGCGATCAGGCGCGTGGGAATCGCATCGCCGGTCAGGGCCCGGAACGCATTGCGCACCATGGTGGTGCGGACCACTTCGCCAAACGTGCCGATATGCGGCAGGCCCGAGGGGCCATAGCCGGTCTCGAACAGCACCGGATCGGTCTTGCCGCTGCGCTCGATCCGCTTGATCACCGCCGCCGCCTGCTCGAACGGCCACGAGCGGGCCTCGGCTGCGATGGACTGAAGACCGGCCAGGGAAAGACCAGACGGGGACGGCAGGGACGGCATGATCAGCTCGGCTGTTAGGGGCGGCGTGGGTGCGCTGGGGCACGGACCGGGGGCTCGCCAGACGTGGCGCGCGTGGGCATAGAGGCAAGGCGCCCCCTGCGGTCAAGTCCCGCCCCCGCAACGGACCCATGCACCATGCCTGTGCTGCAGCATCTGATCCTGTTCCGCCACGGCAAGGCCGTCCGGCCCCACGAGGCGCCTGACGACTTCCAAAGGGGTCTGACCGGACGGGGCGAGCGCGAGGCGCTGGCCCAGGCCGGGCGGCTGGTGGCGGCGGGCCTGATGCCGGAGGTGGCGCTGGTCTCCACTGCCCTGCGGGCGCGCCAGACCTTCGACTGTGCGGCACCGGCCTGGCCCGACACCCGGGTGCAGCTCAGCCGCACGCTGTATCTGGCGGCGCCCGATGTGTATCTGGAGGCAGCACTGGCGGCCGATGCCGCCAGCTGTGTTGTGGTGGCCCATGATCCGGGGCTGCACGAGCTGGCCTGCCGGCTGATCGAGGATGTCCCGGCGACGCCCGAGGCCCTGCTGCTCAGGGCCGGGCTGCCCACGGCGGGGCTGGTGTGGTTCGAGGCGGATGCGGCGGCACCATCCGGCTGGCGTCTGGTCCGGTTCTTCGCGCCCGGCGTGACGGTGCCCGCAGGCTAGCCGCGCAGCAGTCTAGCGCACCCGGACGGGCTCCAGCGCCTGCACCTGCTCGGGGCGGCTGGCGAGACGCAGCAGGGTGACCAGGCGGTCGTCGCCCGCCACCAGACCCATCACCGCCGCGGCCCGCGCCAGAGTGGTGCCGGTGCCGAACAGGTCGGCGATCGCCTGCAGCGGGTCTTCCTGCGCCGGATACCAGGCAATCTGCACGGCCGCTTCGGCATCGATCCCGCCCAGCTCCTTCGCCACCCGGATCGCCTCGCGCAGGCCGCCGATCCCGTCGACCAGGCCCAGCGGCCGTGCCTGCGCTCCGGTCCAAACCCGGCCGCGCGCAATCTCCTGCACCCGGGCCAGCTCCAGCTTGCGGCCCTCGGCCACCTTGCCGGTGAAGTCGTCATAGGTGCGCTGCATCGAGGCTCGGAAGGCTTCACGCTGGCTGTTGGTGAAGGCCTCGCCGGCATCATAGGCACTGGCGAACGGCCCGCCGACCGTCACGGTCGAGAGGTTGGCGCCGGTATAGCGGTTGAGGCCCGCATCCACCGCCAGCTTGCCGCCCAGCACGCCGATCGAGCCGGTGATGGTGGAGGGCAGGGCGATGATCCGGTCGGCGCCCGCCGCCACATAATAGCCGCCCGAGGCTGCATAGGCACCCATCGACACGACTACGGGCTTGTCGAGGCTCTGCGCCCGCTCCACCGCGGCCCAGATCTGCTCGGACGCCGGCGGCGAGCCGCCGGGGGAGGAGACCCGCAGCACGATGGCCTTCACCGAATCATCGTCCGTGGCCTCGCGGATCGACGCGGCGATGGCGTCGCCGTTCATCTGCGTGTCGCTGGCGAACGGATCGGTGGAGTCCGGACCGCCAAGGATCGGGCCTTCGCCCGCCACCACGGCGATCACGTCACCGGAGCCGGCCGGCGGGGCATAGTCGGCGATATCGAGGGCCGTGGCACTGTCGACACCGCCGGCGCGGGCGAGGGCTGCGTCGAGCGCCTCTTCCGGCATGCCGGTCTTGTCCGCCAGCTTGGCGGCGATCGCGTCGGGCGCACTCATCGGGGCCCGGTCCAGCGCGGCCTTGAGGGCCTCCACCGGCATGTTGCGGTCCAGCGCCGCCGCCGCCAGCGCGGCGTTGTAGATGCCGGTCAGCAGACTGGTCTCGGCGGTGCGGTGCGCCTCGGTATAGTCGGTCTGGGTATAGACGTTGGCGGCATTCTTGAACTCGTAGAACTGCTCGAACTGCGGCGAGACGCCGAACCGCTCGAACAGGCCGCCCAGGAACAGCGTCTCCGCCGACAGGCCGGTGGCGGCAAAATCCGACGAGCCCTGCAGCCACAGCTCGGTGGCTGCCGAGACCGCGATGTAATTGGTGATGGTGGGGGCGAAGAAGCCCTGGGCATGGGCGATCACGAACTTGCCCGAGGCCTCGAAATCGATCAGCGCCTGGCGGATTTCCTCGGCATGGGCGGGGGCCAGCCCCATTTCCGGCGCCCGCACGAACACCCCGCGCACGTGGCGGTCATTCTCGGCGGCTTCCAGCTTCTGGACGATGTCGGTAACGGCAATCCCGCCGGACAGCGAGCCGAAGGGCGAGGCGGGCGGCTGGTCGGTCACCGGCAGGCGCAGGTCCACCACCAGCACGCTCTGCGAGGGCGTCGGTGCCGGTGCTCCGGCCGAGCCGGCGACACTGGCGATCAGCAGGAAGGGCATTACGATCAGAAACAGGAACAATCCGGCAAACACGCCCAGAATGGTGATGAAGAACTGCTTCACGATCGCTCTCCTCGTGTCCGCCCGGAGTCTCGCTCCGTCGCCACACTGCTTTGCCTAGCACAAGGTTCTGGCGGATGTCAGTCATCCCCTTGCCAGACACAGCGCTGCTGTAGCACCCGTGAGTGGACGCTTCGGTAACGGCGTCGGCGCGGCCGGCGTCAGGACAAGGTCAGGAGAGAGCGGCGTGGACCGGATGAAGGCGATACTGGAAGACCGGCGCTTCGAGATGCTGATTGCGGGCCTGATCGTGATCAATGCGATCACGCTCGGGCTCGAGACGTTTCCAGCGGTGATGGAGCGGATCGGGCCGTTCCTGCTGGTGCTCGACAAGGTGCTGCTGGGCATCTTCACGCTGGAACTGCTGGCGCGGCTGACGGTGTATCGGCTGTCGTTCTTCAAGTCGGGCTGGAACTGGTTCGATTTCATCATCATCGTGATCTCGCTCCTGCCGTCCACGGGCGGGGCGAGTGTGCTGCGGGCGCTGCGGATCCTGCGGGTGCTGCGCCTGATCACAGTGGTGCCGTCGCTGCGGCGGGTGGTGGGGGCAATGATCACCGCCCTGCCGGGCATGGGGTCGATCGTGCTGCTGCTGCTGATCATCTTCTATGTGGGCGCGGTGATGGGCACCAAGCTGTTCGGCGCCACCGAGACCGAGGCGTTCGGCAGCCTGATGGCCAGCTTCTATACCCTGTTCCAGCTGATGACGCTGGACGGCTGGTCGGGCGAGATCGTGAAGCCGGTGCTGGAGACCTACCCCTGGGCGATGGCGTTCTTCCTGCCGTTCATCCTGTTCAGCGCCTTCGTGGTGCTGAACCTGTTCATCGGTGTGGTGGTGGGGGCCATGCAGTCCGAAGCCGAAGCCGCCGCCCGCGAGGAGGTGCAGGAGTTGGTGGCGGAGGAAGGCCGCAAGGACGAGCTGATCCTGGCCGAGCTCAAGGCCCTCAGGGCCCAGGTGGCGGCCCTCGAAGCCCGCCTCGACCCGCGCCCGTAAGCCAGCATCGCCAGTCGGGCTGCCGACACACGTCTGAAGGACCTGGAGCGCAGCTGCTTGCAGCTGCGCCAGCGACGCGGAGCGGCGCTACAGCAAGCGCAACACTTGGATTTCAAAGCACTTCGTGCTGCGCAGCTGCAAGCAGCTGCGCTCCAGCGGTTCGTTTCGTGGGTGGCGGTGAACGGTGAGAGGTCTTCCGCCCGCCCTGTTCCCCGGTGCCGCCCGCCGCTGCCAGCGTGGATCGCAGGCGTGCCGTCCGGTTTCAAGGACGCTTCGCG
>JAIXTH010000156.1 GCA_027484265.1 Alphaproteobacteria bacterium | reverse complement strand
CGCTGGACCGCGCGGCTCCCGCCGCGCATCGCCCCCACCATGGGCGCGGCAGGAGCCGCGCGGTCCAACCGGGCCGTCTGCGACCAAAGCCGCAAGCCCAGAGACCTTGGGACGGGTCGAAGCCGGACAGCAGGCCTGCGCCTCCACAACCAGCCTGTCCGCTGCGGCAAGGATCAGATGGGACTCGGGCGCGCTGCCGAAGGTATCGGCCCGTCAAGCACACCCGGCGATCCCTACCCGAACTCCGCCGCCTGGGCGAGTACGCGCCAGGGGGGACGGGACAGGGCTGCGGCGCCGGCGATCAGGCCGGTGACGGCGAAAGCGGCGACGGCTGTCGCCACGATGGAGGCCACCAGCGGCAGGTCCAGGGACCAGTCGGCTTCCAGCGGTCCGGTCACCACCCCATAGGCCGCCGCCAGGCCAAGCCCGGTGCCGATCAGGGCAGCGATCAGGCCCGCTGCCGCCTGCTCCAGGGCGATGGCGGTGAGAATGCGGGCGCGGCTGGCGCCCAGTGCCTTGAGGATCGCCGCATCGAACAGGCGCCTGCGGGCGCCGGCTGTCATTGCCCCGGCCACGGCTGCCGCCCCCGCTGCCAGCGCAACGGCGGCCACGGCCTGGATCGCCAGCGCGAGGCTCTCGAACAGGTCAGCCGCCGCTGCCAGCGCATCGCGGACCCGGATGATGCCCACTGCCGGGAAGTCGCGGGCCAGCGCCGCGGTCACCCGCTGCTCTTCCTCCGGCGAGAACCGGCCGATGGCGGCCTGGCGGAAGGCGGCATCGTTGAAGGGACCGGGTGCGAACACCGTGGCGAAATTGGCGCCGAACCCGGCCCAGTCGATCCGCCGCAGATTGGCGATCCGCGCCGTGATCTCGCGGCCCGAGACCAGGACTGTCAGGCTGTCGCCCACCTCGGCCCCGATGGCCTCGGCTACCTCGCTGTCCAGGCTGACCTGCGCCGACGCAGGGTCGGGATTGTTCCAGTTGGTGGGCCACCAGTCGCCAGCCACCACTGTGGAGCTGGCAGGCAGCGATGCGGTCCAGGTGGCGCCGATCTCGTCCTCGATGAACCAGCGCTCGTTCTCGGCCACGGCCTCCGGCACAAAGGGTTGGCCGTTGAGGGCGATCACCCGGATGGTAAGGATCGGGGTGCGGCTCCAGTCCGCCGGTGCCGGGGTGCGACCCAGGGCCTCGAACACGGTCTGTTCGAAGGCGGCAGCGCGGGCGTCGGGAATCTCTGTGAAGGCCACCGACGGGGCACTGGCCGGAGCGGTGTCGCGCACCTGCGTGACGAGGTTGGATTGGATCTGGCCCAGCGACGCCAGGATCGCCAGCCCCAGACCCAGGGCCGGGGCTGCAGCGGGTGCGAGCGACCCCGGTCCCCCCAGATTGCCCAGCGCCAGACCCAGCGCTCCCCCGGATCTGGGCGCCCGCCGCGCCGCCACGCCCGCCAGCCGCCCCAGTCCCCAGAACAGCCCCCAGCCAGCTGCGGTCCCCACCGCCAGCAGCAGAGCCAGCACCGGATCGGGGCTGGTGAGTGCGAACAGCCCCGCCAGAGCCGCCAGGCCCCCTGCCCCCACCAGCATCTCGGGCCAGGGTGCCCGGCCAAGGCCGTTGCCGCCGCCGCGCAGCAGATGGGTCGGCGGCGTGGCACGGGCCGCGCCCAGCGGCGGGGCCGCGAATGCCAGCCCGCACACAAGGCCGATCGCGACCGATGCCGCCAGAGGCTCCCAGTAAAGCCCCAATCCGATGGGGACAGGCAGGGTAGCGCCATAGACAGCCTGTACGATGAACGGTGCCGCTGCCCCCACCACCGCGCCCAGCAAGGCCCCGGCGAGCGCGAGCACCGCAATCTGGATCGCATAGGCGAGGCGCACATCACCGGCTGAGGCCCCCAGTGCCTTCAGCACCGCGATCGAGGTCCGCCGGGTCTCGAGGTGACCGCGCACCGCGCCTGCGACCCCAAGACCGCCCGCCAGCAGGGCTGCAAAGCCCACGCACGACAGGAATAGCTCCACCCGCGCCAGCGCCTCGGCAAAGCCCTCGGCGCTGCGGCCACGGTCGCGCAGATTGGTGGCGAGGCGCGGCCAGCGCCCGGCGAACGCAGCCTGGACCTCCGGCGACTGGGCGGGACGGTCGAGCACCACCCGCAGGTTCGAGCTGTAGAGCGATCCGGGCTGCGCGATCCGCAGCGCTTCCAGGGCACCGGTGGACACCATCACCCGCGGTGACAGCGCAAAGCCGCGCCCCAGGGCATCGGGCTCGGAGACCAGCACGGCGCGCAGTTCCACCTCGCCATAGGGCAGCTTCAGCCGGTCGCCGACTTTCAGGGCAAACGTATCCAGCAAGGCCTGCTCGGCCACGGCGCCCCAGACCCCGCCGCGCTGGCTGAGCGCCTGGTCCAGCGGCATGGCCGGCGCGAGCACCACGGCGCCCTCCAGCGGATGGGCATTGTCCACGGCCCTGAGGTCCACCAGCCGCCGCAGCGGTGCGCCGGCCTCATCACGGGCGGCACCTTCGCCCATGGTGCGGGTGCTCACGGCCAGGGAGACACGGCCGAGGTCTTCGAAGAAGGCCAGCTGTCCGGCATCGGGCATGGCCAGCCGCTGCGACAGGGCCAGGTCCCCGCCGAGGATCCGCCGCTGCTCGGTATCGAGCCCGGCCCGGAAGGCTGCTGCCAT
>JAIXTH010000065.1 GCA_027484265.1 Alphaproteobacteria bacterium | reverse complement strand
CGAGTTCGCCTTCGGCTGGCGGGGCCGGCGCGGTGCGGTGGAAGTGACCTGGCACCAGTCGGACGTCACCAACCTGATCGAAACGTTCCAGCCAGGCACCAGCCTCAACGGCCTGATCATCTCGCAATACCGCAACCGTGCCACCGCCGATCTGTCGGGTGTGGAAGTGGCGGTGCGGCTCCGGCCCCTCGATACTCTGGTCCTGGACGGCTCGTACGAGGCGCTGACCGCAGAAGACGGCACCACCGGCGCCCGCCTCACCGGGCGGTACGAGAACGCGCTGCGGCTCGGGGTGACCTGGGACGTGGGGCCGCTGGAGCTGTCGCTGCGCCACCGCGCTCTGCTCGGCCTGTGGGGACCCAATCCGGCCATCCGCGGCAGTGCGCCGTTCGCCAGCGACTACGAGACCACTGACCTCGTGGTACGCTGGGCCTTCACCGACACCGCCAGCCTCACCCTCGGGATCAACAATCTCGGCGATGAGCTCACGCCGGCGAACTACTCGGCCACCCTCGCCATCGAGGACCCCCCCGGCCGCAATGTGTTCGTCACACTGCGGCACAGCTTCTGAGGGCCCTGCCATGACTTCGACCCCAGACCTCGATCGTCCCACCCCCGCACAGCTGCTGGCCGATCCCCGGCAGCTGGCAGAGGCGTGGGAGCGGCTGAAGGCCGCCCACCATCACCTGCACGCCCCGGAAGCTGCCCGGCTGCTGGGGGTGCCGGAGGCGGCGCTGGTTGCCAGCCGCCTCGGGCAGGGGGCCTTGCGCCTGCCAGCCGATCCGGCGCTCATCCTCGCTTCGGCGCACCAGTGGCGCCGGGTGCTGGTGGCGCTGGGCACGGCACTGGGTGTGCACCTGTCGCTCGACCCGGTGCGGCTGGCCTTAGGGGAGGGTGCGGCCCTGCGCCTCGTCGGTCCGCACCTCGAGACGGTGTTCGACGCCAGCCGCGTGGCCCATGTGTTCTGGTTCGTGGAAGTCGATGACAGCCATGGCCGCACCCGCTCGCTGCAGATGTTCGATGCGGCCGGCGAGGCGGTGATCAAGCTGTTCATCTTCCACAAGACCGCTGCCTCTGTTGCCGAAAAGACCTTCCAAGCCCTCGCTGCCGGGATCGAGCAGACCCCGTTCCTGCCGGAGGCAGTCGCCAACCCTGACATCGCAAGCCTGCCCGGCCAGGCGCGGCCGGCCCCACCCATCCGTCAGGCGCTGCCCGGTCCAGCGCCGGAGGCCTTCCGCCAGTTGTTCGCGGCCCTTGATGGCAGCCAAGGCCCGCTGTCGGTGACGCTGGAGGCCGGTCATGCGCGGCAGCGCCATACCGGCCCGATCACCCACGCCCGTACCGATGCCGCCATGGTGCACCTGCATGAACAGGACATCCGCGCCCATCTGCGGGTTGGGGCGGTCGCCAGCGCGGTGGCCGAGCTGGATGGCAATGGTGCCGTTCAGAGCCTTGTGTTCGGCGCGGTGGATGGCTCGCGGCTGCGGCTCGAACCCGCCGACCCGGCTTCGGCAACAGCCTTCCGGATTTTTGCGGGCTGGGCCATGACTGCCGGGGGTGTGGCATGATCCCCCGTCGCGCTTTGCTGGCTGGTCTCGGCGCAGTGGGCGTCGCAGGCCTGGCCGGACCCGTTTCCGCGCAGTCCGTCACGGCCTCCACCCGGATCGTCGCCACCGGCTCCTATCTGATCGAGATCCTGCTCCAGCTTGGCATCGGACCGCAGCTGGTGGGGGTCAGCGGCGGGATCGACCACCTCGCCACCATCAGCCGGGTGCCGCGTCTGCGCGGTTTCCGCCAGATGAGTGCCGAAAGCATCCTGGCGATGCGGCCCGACCTCTACATCTCCACGACCGACATCACTGGGCCCGCCGTGGCGGCCCAGGTGCGCCAGGCCGGGGTGCAGGTGGCCCTGTTCGAGAACGAGCCCACTTTGCCAGGGATCGAGGAGCGGATCACGGATCTGGGTACTCTTGTTGGCCGCCAGCGCCAGGCCGCCGACCTGCTGCGGCGGTTCAGGGCCGATCTGGCCAATGCTCGGGGCCTGGTGGCCCGCACCCGCACCCGCCCGCGCGGGCTGTTCATCCTGTCGGGCGGCAACCGGCCGACCGTGGTGGCAGGGCGCGGCACGGGGCCTGCAAATCTCCTGGAGCTGTCCGGCTGCGTGAATGTGGCCACCAGCATCGAGGGCTTCAGGGTGATGAGCCAGGAAGCGATGATCGCGGCTGCGCCGCAGTTCATTCTGATCAACCGGGATGGCCGCGAGGTGCGTGACGGCGTGCCCGTGGCACTGACAGCACCAGGCGCCCTGCAGACCCCGGCCGGTCGGGCCCGGCGGCTGATTTCAATGCCGGGCAAATATCTCCAGGGCTTCGGCATCCTGACGCCCAGTGCCATCCGCGCCCTGGCCCGGGCGGTCCACCCTGAGCTTGCCGGGCGATGAGCGGGCAGGGCGGCCTGCCCCTGACCCGGCGCCATCCGGGCATCACGCTGGCCCTTGCGCTGGTGCTGGCGAGCGTGGCCTGTGTCGCCAGTCTCGGCGTGGGCGCTGTCGCCATTCCCCTGCCGGACGTG
>JAIXTH010000188.1 GCA_027484265.1 Alphaproteobacteria bacterium | reverse complement strand
CCCTCTACCGCAAGCTCAAGGAGTATGACCTCGAGGAGCATGCGACGCGGGTGGCCAACGGCTAGCGCAATGGGCGCAGGCCCGACTGTTTCCTACGGATTTGTCATCTGGCGGCCAGCTTGACCTCTGGCCGCCGGCGGGCGACAGCTTGATCTTCCGATGGATTTTCGGGGAGCTGTCATGCGCCGCCTACTTGCCATTCTGGCACTCTTGCTCGTTCCGGTTGTCACGCCGTTCAGTCTGGATGCACAGCCGAAGCCGCAGCCAGGCTTCCCGCAGGATCGCTACACCGATTTCAAGGCCGACCCGCTGGTCCGCTATGGAACCCTGCCCAATGGCGTGCGCTATGCCATCAAGCGCTGGGAACAGCCGGACAATGAAGTGGCGATCCGGGTGCGGTTCGCGGCCGGCTCGCTGGCCGAGACCGACGCGCAGGCCGGCCTTGCCCACTTCCTCGAGCACATGGCCTTCAACGGCTCGACCAA
The DNA here is from genome assembly GCA_027484265.1 of Alphaproteobacteria bacterium. Lineage (GTDB taxonomy): Bacteria > Pseudomonadota > Alphaproteobacteria > Caulobacterales > Aquidulcibacteraceae > JAIXTH01. Next base: position 7,026 of record JAIXTH010000188.1, on the reverse strand, counting down.
TGTGCCCGAGAACGAGTTCGACCGGATGCTGGCCCGTGAAGGCCTGGCCTTCGGCCCCGACACCAACGCCTACACCAGCTTCGACGAGACGGTTTACCAGCTCGACATGCCCAACTCGGAAAAGCTGCCGCTGGGCCTGATGCTGATGCGCGAGACTGCGTCGAACCTCCTGCTGTCGCCGGAGGCCATCGACCGCGAGCGCGGCGTGATCGTCTCGGAAGAGCGCGCCCGCGCCAGCCCCGGCTTCAAGCAGTTCGAGGCCTGGTTCGCCCATGCCTTCCCCGGCACCCGCATGATCACCCGCATGCCGATCGGCGACATGGACGTGGTGCGCAACGCCCCCCGCGAGCGGTTCGTAGAGCTGTACCGCGGCTTCTATACCCCCGAGCGCACGTTCGTGGTGGTGGTCGGGGACATCGACCCGGCAGCCGCCGAAGCCGAGATCGCCAAGGCCTTCGGCGACTGGGCCCCAACAGAGTCCGGCCTGCCCGACCCGGACCTCGGCACCCTCCAGCCCACTGCCGGCAAGATCGGCCTGCATGTGGATGCCCAGCTTGGCACCGCCGTGTCGCTGGGTGTGTCGCGCCCCTATGTCGAGCGTCCCGACACCAGCGTGAACCGGCGCGAGAGCCTCCTGCGCTCGGTGGCGCATGCGGCGCTGAACACCCGGCTGGAGCGGATCGCCCGGCGGCCGGAATCCCCGTTCAATGGCGCCTCGGCGAGCTATGGCGACTGGCTGAGTACGGCCGCGATCGCCCAGCTGGAAGGCTCGGCCAAGGATGACAGCCGCTGGCCGGAAACCCTGGCGGTGATGGATGTCGAGCTGCGCAAGGCCCTCACCTTTGGCTTCACCGAAGACGAGCTGGCCGTGGTGATGGCCAATGTCCGTGAGAGCTATGCCCGGGCGGTCCAGCAGGACGCGGCCCGCCGCTCGCCCTCGATTGCCATGGCGATCCTGTCGAGCTTTGGCAGCGACGTCGTCTATACCGACAATGTCTCGGACCTGGCCTGGCTGGACAGCGTGAAGGACAGCGTCACCCCGGATGCCGTGCTGGCCGCCTTGCGCGAAATGTGGGGCACCGAGCTGCCGCACCTGTTCGTGTCCACCGCTGCTCCGATCGAAGGCGGCGAGGCCACGGTGCGCACGGCTTTCGAGGCTGCCCGCGCCCAGCCGGTGGCGGCCGAGCAGGCGCTGGTGACACGGGCCTGGGACTACACCGACTTCGGTACCCCCGGCACCGTGGTCTCCAGCGAGACCATCGAGGACCTCGGCGTCACCCAGGTGCGCTTTGCCAACAACGTGCGCCTCGTGGTGCGGCCCTCCAACTTCGAGCCGGGCCGGGTACGGGTTTCGGTGCGTGTCGGCGAGGGCGAGCTGACCCTGACGGGCGGCAATCCTGTGATGCAGGCGCTGACGATCGGCTCGTCGTTCTCGGCGGGCGGACTGGGCCGGTTTGACGCCGACGAGCTCGAGCGGACGCTGGCGGGCCGCTCGGTGGGCACCGGCTTTGGCGTCGGCGAGGATGCGTTCTCGTTCAATGGTACCACCACGCCGCAGGATCTGCTGCTGCAGATGCAGGTATTCGCTGCCTACACCACCGACGCGGCCTGGCGCCCCGAAGGCTTCGAGCGGCTGCGCTCGTTCCAGGACATGCTGTACCGCCAGCTTCGGTCCACCCCCGGCTCGGTCTGGGGCCTCGAGGCGGGTCTGATCCTTGGCAGCAACAACCCGCGCGCGATCTTCCCGACGCCTGAGCAGTTCGCGGCCCAGACCCTCGAGGAAGCCCGGGCGCCGGTTGACGCGGCCCTGCGCAACGGCGCCATCGAAGTGGTGATCGTGGGCGATACCACGGTGCAGGCTGCAACGGACGCCGTGGCCCGCACCTTCGGTGCTTTGCCCACCCGGGCCGAAGCCCCCACCCGCCACCCGGAAACCGAGCGTCTGGTCTTCACGCCCGGTCGCGGCACCAGCAACCTGACCCATGATGGCCGGGCCGACCAGGCTCTGGGCATGATCTTCTGGCCGATGCGCGACTATGGCGATGGCGCCGAAGTGCGGGCGATCCGGCTGGTGGAGCAGGTGCTGCAGCTCAAGCTGACCGAAGTGATCCGCGAGGAGGCGGGCTCGACCTACTCGCCGGGCACGGTCTGGTCGCCGTCCACCGTGAATCCGGGCTTTGGCTATCTCGGTGCCGTGATGGAGCTGAAGCCCGACGACGTCGATCCGATGATCGCCCGTGTGGAGGCCATCGTGGCGGACCTCGCTGCCGGCAATATCGACGAAGACCTGTTCCGCCGCGCCCGCGCGCCGCTGCTGGCCGACATCGTCGAGACCCGTGCCAACAATCCGTGGTGGATGTCGTGGCTGTCGGGGTCGAGCTTCAATCCGGTCCGCCTCGACATCATCCGCAATGGCCAGCTGCATTACGAGCAGGTGACGCTGGAGCAGGTGAAAGCGCTGGCCCGCCAGTATCTGGATCCCTCCAAGGCCCGGATTGTCCGCATCCTGCCGAGCGAGAAGGCACAGCCGGTTGAGTAACCAGCTCTGGAGCGGGCTGGCGCCGTCAGGCCCCGGCCCGCTCCAGCGCCTCCACCGCCGCCTCGAATGCCAGGAGGGTGGAGGCATGGCGGGGGGGATAGTCGCGCACGGGCTCCAGGTAGCGCAGCTCCCAGAACCGCCCTCCCGGCGGCACACCGCCCTGACGGAGCATGGCGGCCAGACCATCCCGTGCCTGGCGTATCTCCCATGGGGTTGCACCGATCACATGATCGGCGAGGACCGCCGCGCTGGCCTGCCCGAGGGCGCAGGCGCGCGGGTCGATCGCGAACTCGGTCACCACGCCGTCCTGAAGGCTCAGACCCACCTCGACTTCGGACCCGCACAGGCGCGAAACCCGCATCGCATGGCCCTGCAGCGCGGCAGGAAGCCCTATGGTTTGCGCCTGAGCCGCGAGCTCCAGAACCCGGCCTGAATAGAGATCTGCTGACATGGGATGAACATAGGTGCGGCGAGGCCGCTTGAGAACTGCATGAGATGCCCACCATCAAGAAGTTGGAAACCAAATCTACAGCCACCTTTAACTCCCCCTGTGCCTTAGTGACCCCTGAAGGGGTGCCATGAAGCTCGAACCCATCAGTCTGGACGATCTGCGACGGGTGGCCGCGCATGGAGGGCGCGAGGCTGCCTTCCTGACCGCGCTGTGCGTTCTGGCTGCCGTCCTCCTGTCTCTGGACACTGGCAGCATCCTGCCGCTGGGGTGGTGCCTCGGGATGCTGGTCGCTGTTCCTGGTCAGGCCTGGCTGCGGGAACGGTTGGCGCGGTCTGACAGCGTGGACGGGGCGGCCCTGTCGCTCCTGGCCGTTGCAGGCCTGGTCGCCGGCGTTGGCTTCACTCTGCTGCCGCTCTGGCTGGCCAGCACCTATGGCGGCACCATGCAGGTGGTGGCGGCGGTGATGCTGGCGGCTGCCGGTGTGCGGGTGATCCGCGACTTCTCGATCCACTGGCTGGTTGGCGTCGCCAATCTGGCGCCGCTCTATGTGCTGCCGACCCTGGCTTTCATCTGGCAGCAGAACACGTCTGGCGCTGTCGACTGGTATCACGTCGCTGTCGTGGTGGGCGCCACTACCGCTTACAGCGCCTATCTGGTGGTGTTCTGGTCGCAGCTGCACGCTGCAGAGCGGCAGGCGGACGCATCCCTTGCCCGGCTGGAGCGGGCGCAGCGCGAACTGACAGAGAACAAGGGCCGGGTGGAGCAGGCCGTGCGGACGTTTGGGACCGTGGTCTGGACCGTCGATTTCGATGCCAGGACCGCCACCCTGAGCGAAGGCTCCGAGAAGCTGTTCGGACGGGTACCGACCTTCGCAGACTTTGCAGTCGATCCCTGTCCGCTGATCCACCCTGAGGACTGGCCGCAGGTGCGCGCCGCTGTGCGCGAGCTGATGGCCAGCGGCGGGCCCGTGAGTCTCGAGCACCGCATCGTCCGCTCCGACGGCATGGTGCGCTGGGTCCGCAGCACGGGTACCACGCGGATGCCGCGCGCCGAACTGTCGCCCGGCCTGCGTGGCGAGATGGTGATGATGACGATGGACATCACGGCCGCGCGCCGCCGCGATGAGGAACTGGCCAGCATCATGGGCCGCGCGAGCGAATCCCTGGCAGGCCGTCGCCGTCTCCTGAGCGAGATCGCACCCGAGCAGACTTTCGTGGCCCCGGCTCATCTTGGCACCGACGCCGATCTGTTCGCACGCCTGGATTCGATCCTTACCGAGATCGACAGTCGCGACGGGGCCCTCGCCCAGGCCTTCAGCGCCTTGCGGGCCGCCCGCACTGCGGCCGAGGCCGCAAGCTTGAGCAAGTCCCAGTTCCTCGCCAACATGAGCCACGAGCTGCGCACGCCGCTCAATGCCATCATCGGCTACTCGGAAATCCTGATCGAGGACCTGGGCTATGAAGGGCGCAGCGATCAGGCTTCCGATGCCGCCAAGGTCCGCGACGCTGCCCGCCACTTGCTGCGCCTGATCGACGAGATCCTTGACCTCTCGCGCGTCGAGGCGTGCAGCCTGAAAGTCGAGCGCGCGGCGATGCCGCTGGCGCCTCTGGTCACCGAGGTGGTGACGGCCCAGGCAGCGCTGGCTCTGGCCAATGGCATACAGCTGCAGTGGGATGAGGCAGGGTGCGAGCTGGTCGCCCTCGCCGATCCCGAACGGGTGCGGCACTGCCTGCGCAATCTCGTCAGCAATGCCGTGAAGTTCACGCGCGATGGCCGCGTCGTGATCACCGTGGCCGACCGGCCAGACGGCATGGTGGATGTCCGCGTGTGCGACACCGGCATCGGCATCGAACCTGAACAGCTCGAGCGCCTGTTCGAGGCGTTCACCCAGGCTGATTCCAGCCCGACCCGCCAGTTTGGCGGCACTGGCCTGGGCCTGGCGGTCACCCGGCAGATGGCCCGCCTGATGGGGGGCGATGTGCTGGTGGACAGCACGCCCGGGGTCGGCTCCACCTTTACGCTTCGCCTGCCGGCCGATCGGACAGAGTCTGCCGACAGCCCGGCTGGCGACTCCACCAACACTGCTGACTGGCCCAGGGAGAAGGCAGCATGATCCGTGTACTCTTGGCCGAAGATCATGACGACAATCGCGACATGCTGGTGCGTCGCCTGACCCGCGCTGGCCTGGAAGTCCGCGCTGTTGCCGATGGACGGCAGGCCTTGGAGGCTGCCCTGTCGTGGCAGCCGGATGTGGTCCTGATGGACGTCTCGATGCCGGTGATGTCGGGCCTTGACGCCACGCGGGAGATCCGCGCCGCTGGTGCCACCGACCTCAAGATCATCGCCTTGACGGCCCACGCCATGGTCGAGAGCCGCGAGCAATGCCTTGCGGCCGGCTGCAACGGCTTTGCCACCAAACCTATCGACCTGCCGACCCTGCTGCAGGACATCCGAACCATCACGAATCAGCCCGAGGAGAAGGCAGCATGAGCATCGTCCAGGCCAACGCCCCCGTAAGCCCGATCCCGGCAGGCACCAGCATCCTGATCATCGACGACCTGCAGGACAACATCGATGTGCTGTCCCGCCGGTTCCAGAACCGCGGCGTCAATGTGTTCGAGGCCAATGACGGCCCCGATGCGCTGCAGCTGCTGGGGGTGACCCCGGTAGACGTGATCCTGTGCGATGTGATGATGCCGGGCATGAGCGGACTGGAAGTCGTCAAGAAGATCCGCTCCAAGCGCTCGGCGGCGGCGCTGCCGATCATCATGGTGTCGGCCCGTACCGACCAGGCGATGATCGTCGACTGCCTGCAGGCCGGTGCCAACGACTATGTCACCAAGCCGGTGGATTTTGCCGTCGTCTGCGCCCGCGTCTATGCCCAGCTGGTGATCCGCGACACCTACAAGGCCGCACTCGCCGACCGCTCCAAGCAGATCCGCAACGCCGAGGAAGCCCGCGCGGAGCTGGAAGACATGCGCCAGGAAATCGCACGGATGCAGGCCAAGGCGGGCTGAGCCTCACCGCAAGGTCAGGCCCCGTGGCTGGACAACAGGGCGCATGGCCAGGGCGGTATTGACCCGGATCACACCGGGCAGGCGCGTCAGAACCTCGCGGTGGATCCGCTCGAGGTCTGTCACATCACGTGCCGCAACCCGCAGCAGATAGTCCGCCTCGCCGGTCATCAGCCAGCACTCCAGAATCTCCGGCGCAGCCCGGACAGCGGCCTCGAAGCCCGACAGCTCCTTCTCGGTCTGACTGCCCAGCGTGATCGAGACGAACACGGTCAGGGAATAGCCCAGCGCCTGGGCATCCAGCTCGGCCCGATAGCCGGTGATGATCCCCACCCGCTCCAGCGCCTCGATCCGCCGCCTGCAGGCGCTTTCCGACAGTGAGACATCCAGGGCCAGCGCCGCAACGCTCATCCGGCCGTCGCGCTGCAGCCTGCGCAGGATTGCGCGGTCCTTTTCATCGATCTCGGTGGTTTCCATCGTATTCGTCCATTGTCACGACGGATTTCGGTGCAAACGACCGGCCCGTCAACCCACTTTGCCGGGAACCGCCGTCTCTTTGCTGCTATCGGGTGGGGCAATCAGATCGCGACGGGGAGTCCATCATGAAGATCGGCGTGCCGAAGGAAATCAAGCCGCAGGAAAACCGCGTGGGCGCCACCCCCGGGACGGTCGCGCAGCTCGTGGCGGCGGGGCACGAGGTGTTCGTCGAGACCACGGCAGGGGCCGGCATCGGCGTCACTGACGAGGCCTACACCAAGGTCGGCGCCAACATCGTGGCGGATGCCGATGCCGTGTTTGCGATCGCCGACATGATCGTAAAGGTGAAGGAACCCCAGCCGGTCGAGTGCGCCCGCCTCAAGCCCCACCACATCCTGTTCACCTACCTGCACCTGGCTCCGGACCCCGAGCAGGCCAAGGCGCTGATGGCGTCGGGCTGCACCGCGATTGCCTATGAGACTGTGGTGGGCCGTGAAGGCGGGCTGCCGCTGCTGGCGCCGATGAGCGAAGTGGCCGGTCGGATG
>JAIXTH010000154.1 GCA_027484265.1 Alphaproteobacteria bacterium | reverse complement strand
CGGGCGTGTCGAAACCGGCTGCGAGGGAGATGGCACTGTCAGTCATGGCCCGCGAGGTGACTCGGGCCGCCCGGTCCGTCAAGCACTTCCCCTAGGGCAGGACTGCAGGCGGCGGTTGCCTCCAGCCAGATGCTGCGAGCCTGCGACCCGGCCTGTGCCACCCTGTCAGGTGATCCGGTCATGGGCAGCTGTCATCCAGACCGCGGCCCAGGGTCGGCATCGTCCTGCGCCTGATGCCTCGGCATAGCCTGACTGCCGCTCTGGAGCGGATCTGCGCCCTGCGCCATCTGGCGCTGACTCATCGACTGTGCAGTGGCCGTGGCGCACAACCACTGGCCATCACTGCCCGGCTTGCCCATTTCGCGGCACGCGAAGCGGTACACCTGCGGGCTGGTCCGGTCTCAGCCGCACGGGTCGATCCGGGGGTTGGCTTCGATCAAGCTCAATTGAACAATTGAATTTATCTCATGTTCCAACGCACAAATGTTGCTATCCCGCTGGATGTGTCCAGATTGTATACATCACCCTCCACTCGGAATACAAGCAGGGAGCCTTTAATGAACTCGATGTCGAGGAAGTAATTACTTGATGAAACTGTCAGTGGAACTTGTGGTGTGCCGAGAGGTTCCACTCTCCAGACGATCATGTTTTCAGCTGTAATCCGGCAAATGTTTCTGCTCGGATAGCCGGCCCAAGGAAGCAGACCCCTAGGGAAGGGCTCAAGCCGGACTATACGGTCACTGGAACCGTCCAGCGCGATGACCTGATCAATTTCAAGGCGTGGATCCAACAAAAAGGTCATGGCGACGGCCTCGGATAATCAAAGCGATCAAAGGGTCAATCCGCTCCAGTGGCGACCCGTTGATATTGAGATCTGCTATTCTGTGTCAAACTGAAGTTTGGCTGCTGACCGATGATTCCTACCCGTATGGCTGTGCCTCCGGGCACCCAGAAGTCGGTGACCATCGTCGGTTTGAACTCAATGCCAGGCAGGCGCCGAACACCCTCAGCAATCCAGCTTAAATGGCGCCACTTCATCCGGACAAGCCATCCAGGCGCCTGCTGACTTGCATCGCCCTCGCAAGCCCAATTCAGGGCTTGCCCATGGGCGGCAGGAGCCGCGCGTTCTGACGGAGGCTCACGCGAGGATAAATGTCCAAAATCACTTCCTGGAAATGAGCCCGATCAGTACGAAGAAGAAAGTGATTGAAAACATGCCCCAACCGAGAACCTTGATAATCAACAGACCTTTTTCACTGAGTCGAGTTATGTGTTTTCCATGATAGTATCCATAGATCGACATAATGCTGAAAGAAGAGCACACATGAACTGCCATATATTTTCCGTGAAATATACCGCTCCAAATCATGTAAGATATGTAGAAGTACACAAAAACTGAAATCCGCAATAGCATTCGATTTTTTACAAACCAGTTCGGTTTCTTGATGACCGATTCATCAGTCTCCTTCGGCAAGAAAAACGGACTCAGATCGATTTTGTACTCATGATTTGGAGGCATTTCATGAATCTCCAAGAGGGTTTAACAATCGCGCCAAATCTATCCACAACTCCCCGGTGGTCCAGGATCGGCACGGAACCACACCGGGGCAACTTGCAATCCATGAGCGTGAGCAGGCGTTGGGGGTGTCTCCATGATGTGCCGCCCGTTTCTCATCCAGCAAATGGGGAGACCGGGTTTTGTTGTGGTCAATGAATGGCGTTGTGGCAAGGGGCCGGGCGCGAAGCGTTTGTGTCGCGCGGCAACCCTGGCCGGTGGCTGCGGTTGGCTGGATAGTGGGGGGTGCCGACGGCGCTCAGCCGTGGACATTGCCTGTCAGGGCAGCAAACCGCAGGGCGGCGGCCTCCAGCTGGGACCCGTCGAGGCTGGCCGCGAGGCGCAGGCGCTGGGCGCGGGCGCCGCGGTGGCCCCGGCTTTCGCCGAGCCGGGCCCAGGCCCAGGCCTCGACCGGATCACAGTCGGCCTCGAACAGCCGCGACAGCTCGACCGCAGCCTGCGCCGCGCCAGCCTTGACCGCCTGCTTCAGCAGGATGCGGGCCTGCAGCACGTCGGTGGGGCCGCCGCGCCCGGCGAGGCGGAACCGCGCCAGTGACAGCAGCCCGCGCGGGTCGCCCTTGCCGGCGGTGGAACTGAACAGCTCGGCGGCCTGCGCATCGTCGCGCGGTCCGCCACGGCCTTCGGCCAGCATCATGCCCAGACGCCACGCCGGATCGGCCAGGCCATCCTCGGCTGCAAGCTGGTAGAAGCGCAGGGCCTCGCGCTCGCTGCACTGCACGCCGCGCCCGGTCTCCAGCATCCGCGCCATCGCCGCCATCGAGGCCCCGCTACCCTGGGCAGCGGCCTGCGCATACAGCCCGAATGCCCGGCGCAGCGCCCCTTCGCTGGGGCGGCCGCGGCAAAGGGCATTGGCCTTTGCATGGAGAGTGTCGAGGTCGCTGGTCACGATACACCATATAGGGTGCGCATCCGATACGGGTAGGGTTCCGGACTGGTGCCCGGATCACGTGTGCAGCCCGTCCACGCTGCGGACGTGTGAATCGGCAGCCGCCGATACCAGAAGCACCCCCTCGCTGCCATCTGGGGCGAGGAACACCCGGCTGACCAGAAGCGGCTCCGGCAGGCCCGCATCACTGCCATCGGGGCGCAGGTGCCGGATCTGCGCCAGGGGAAGGGCACCGGCCGCTGCGGCCTCCCCTGTCCCGCTCGCCTGCACGACCAGCTGGCTGGCGGCCGGGTCCCAGAAGCTGCGCACGGACACACGCCCCTGGCTGTCCACCGGGTGAGAGGGGACCAGCAGCTCGGCCAGTGCCGGGCCTGCGGCCTCCCAGGCCTGTTCGATCCGGGCGCCGTCGCGCACCGGCAGGAACGAGATCAGCGCCACGTCCGGCCCGCGCAGCTCGCGCCGCAGGCGGCTGAAGAACGCCCGCCGGGTCACAGGCCCCATCCACCAGGGCCAGGCGCCGCCCACATGCACGATCCGCTGGCGCCGGGCATGGGGTGGCAGTGCCACCGGCCAGCCCGTGCGCCCGGTCTGCGCCTGCAGCACATCGGTCTCGGGGAAGGCCGCAGCCAGCCTGCGGGCCGCTGGCTCGAGGTCGGTGCCCGGGGCACTGGCCAGCTGGATGGTGCGGGGGCGCGGCAGCGCCGATGCGATCCGGGCTGTATCCTGGCCTGCCAGCGGCCCGAGGTCCACGAGGGTGGCACCGGGCTGGACCTGCGGGGCAAGGGCAGCCAGCGCCTCTGTCAGCGCCAGCTGCGCGGCCCGGCTCGGGCGCAGCGCCAGCTTCAGGACCGGGCGTGGCGCGAGACGCTGGGCGGATCGGGCGGCGGCCGGGGTCATGGCGTGTCCGCCCCGGGCAGGTGCTGAAGACCGCGCCCTTCGGCGCGCAGCCGCGTGGACGACAGCGGGTTCCAGCGGGCCGACAGATGCACCCAGGCAGGCGGCCTGGCCGATGCGGACAGCTCGGCCTGCCGCTCGGGCCAGCGCGCCCACGGAAACCGCGCCGCCAGCTTGCCCAGCCGCCCCTTCGGACCGCTGCCCGGGCGCGAGACCACGCAGATCGGCACCTCGCGCGCGATCCACTGCCAGCCATGCCAGCGCTGGAATCCGGCCAGATTGTCCGATCCCATCAGCCAGACGAACTGTGCACGGGGAAACAGCCGCTTGAGACCCCGGATCGTGTCGAGCGTATAGCGGGTGCCCATCCGGGTCTCGATGTCGGTCACCACCATGCGCGGCCCATGCGCGATATTGCGGGCCGACAGCATGCGCGCCGCCAGCGGGCTGGACTGTGTCTTCAGCGGGTTCTGCGGCGATACCAGCCACCACACCACATCCAGACCCATCCGCTTGAGCGCGGTCTCGGCCACATGGGCGTGGCCGGCATGGGCGGGGTCGAACGAGCCGCCCAGCAGCCCGATCCGCAGGCCGCGCTGCACCAGCGGCGCGTGGCGCATCGCCACACGCTTGCGGGCCGGTCCGGCAGGGAATTCGAGGGAGGTCAAGGGGCTCTAGGGGCGGGTCTGGCCGGTGCCACGCACCAGATACTTGTAGGTCGTCAGTCCCTCGGCCCCCACCGGCCCGCGGGCATGCAGACGCCCGGTGCCGATCCCGATCTCGGCCCCGAACCCGAACTCGCCGCCATCAGCGAACTGGGTCGAGGCATTCACCAGCACGATGGCGCTGTCGACTTCCCGCAGGAACCGCTCGGCTGCCTCCGCGTCCTCCGTGACAATGCAGTCGGTATGGCCGGAGCCATAGGTGGCGATGTGTGTGATGGCCGCCTCGATCCCGTCGACGACCCGCACCGCCAGGATCGGGGCCAGATATTCGGTGCGCCAGTCCTCTTCCGTGGCAGCGGTCATGGGCACGATCGCCTGTGCGGCGGCATCACCCCGCAGCTCGCAGCCGCGCGCCGTCAGCTCGGCGGCAATCACCGGCAACAGGTCGGCCGCGATCGACCGGTCCAGCAGCAGGGTCTCGGTGGAGCCGCAGATGCCGGTGCGGCGCATCTTGGCATTGACCGTCAGCGCCACGGCCTTGGCGGCATCGGCGCCTGTGTGGATATAGGTGTGGCAGAGCCCTTCCAGGTGCGCGAGCACCGGCACGCGGGCCTCGTCCTGCACCCGAGCCACCAGCGACTTGCCCCCGCGCGGCACAATGAGGTCCACCGCACCCCCCAGCCCCCGCAGCAGCGAGCCCACGGCAGCCCGGTCGGTGGTGGGCACCAGCTGGATCGCGTCGGCGGGCAAGCCTGCATCCTGCAGCCCCAGCCGCAGCGCGGCGGTCAGTGCGGTCGAGCTGTCGATGGCGTCGGAGCCGCCGCGCAGGATCACGCAATTGCCCGAGCGGATGCACAAAGCACCCGCATCGGCGGTCACATTGGGGCGGCTCTCATAGATGATGCCGATCACGCCCACCGGGATCCGCACCCGCTGGATGCGCAGGCCATTGGGCCGGGTCCAGTCGGCGATCACCGCACCCAGCGGCTCGTCCTGTGCGGCGATGGCGTCCACGCCCGCGGCGATGGCCTCCAGCCGGGCGCTGTCCAGTGCCAGCCGGTCCATCATCGGCGCCGACAGCCCGTCGCGCCGTCCACGCTCCAGATCCGCCGCATTGGCTGCCAGAATCTCCGGTGCCGCTGCGCGGATGCGGGCTGCCATGGCCTTCAAGGCAAAGGTCCGCGCTGCACCCGGTGCATCCCGCACGGCCTTGGCAGCAGCCCGGGCACGCTGGCCGATGTCCAGCATCATGGTTTCAATGGCGTCGTGGGTGGGGACATGAACGGTCATGGAACCATCTCTAGCCGGATCAACCGGGGCGGGGCAATCACACAGACTTCCGTCTGTGCTCTGGCAGCCTGTGGGAGACTGCCGTTCCGTTCATCGAGCCGCAGGATCGTTCAGTTGATATCAAGACATAAACATGTATTTAAGTCCCGGCCAGCGCGGGGTCCGCGCGGCAGGATCGGAGGTGTGGCGGCACGAGCGCTGTTGGACCGCGTCCTGCCGCCCGGGCCTGTTCCTGAAGACGTCGGGAGCGCTGGTGACTGCGGCCCGATCGGGCTGCCCCCACTGGAGAGAGATCTTGGCCCGCGCCTCCTATCTGTTCACATCCGAAAGCGTTTCCGAAGGTCACCCGGACAAGGTCTGCGACCGGATCTCGGATGAAGTGGTCGATCTGTATTTCCGCCGCACCATCGAGGGCGGTCACGATCCGGCGCGCCTGCGCGTGGCCTGCGAGACCCTGGCCACCACCAACCGCGTGGTGATCGCTGGCGAGTACCGCAGCAACTGCGACATCACCGAGGCCGACATCGAGCAGGTGGCCCGCGCTGCGATCAAGGACATCGGCTATGCCCAGAAGGGCTTCCACCATGCCACGGCCAAGTTCGAGATCCTGCTGCACGGCCAGTCCGAGCACATCGCCATGGGCGTGGACGAAAGCGGCAACAAGGAAGAGGGTGCGGGCGACCAGGGCATCATGTTTGGCTATGCCACCAACGAGACCCCCGAGCTGATGCCGGCCCCGCTGCAGTTCTCGCACCGCATCCTCAAGGACCTGGCCGAAGCCCGCCACGATGGCCGCCTGGCCATGCTGGGTCCCGATGCCAAGAGCCAGGTCACGGTGCGCTATGCCAATGGCCGGCCCGAAGCCGTGACGTCGATCGTGCTGTCCACCCAGCATCTCGACGAGAGCCTGACCAGCGATGACATCCGCGTCCTGGTCGAGCCCTATATCCGTGCGGTGATCGAGCCGGTGGTGCCGATCGAGGTGGCGCTGGCCGACTGGCACGTGAACCCCACCGGCAAGTTCGTGATCGGTGGCCCCGATGGCGACTGCGGTCTGACCGGGCGCAAGATCATCGTCGATACCTATGGCGGCGCGGCGCCCCATGGCGGCGGCGCATTCTCGGGCAAGGATCCCACCAAGGTCGACCGGTCGGCGGCCTATGCCGCCCGCTATCTGGCCAAGAACGTGGTGGCGGCGGGCCTCGCCGACCGCTGCACCATCCAGCTGTCCTATGCGATCGGCGTGGCCCGGCCGCTGTCGGTCTATGCCAATTGCGACGGCACCGAGCGCTGCGACCTCGACGCGCTGGAAGCGCTGCTGCCGGAACTCGTGGGCGGCCTGACCCCCAAGGGCATCCGCACCCACCTCGGCCTCAACAAGCCGATCTATGCCCGCACCGCCGCCTATGGCCACTTCGGGCGCGCCCCGGACGCCGACGGCGGCTTCAGCTGGGAAAAGACCGACCTGGTGGACCAGCTGAAGGGCCTGCTGCGCTAGGGCTGCCACGGCGCACGTGCCGCTGGCGATGGATGACAGGAAGGCGTGGCCGCATCAGCCTTGGCGGGTTGCGGCCCGCCGCCAGTCCCTGACGATCCCGGGGCAGGTCCCGTGCCGGACGCGTGCGTCCAATCCGTGCGCCCAATCCTGCCGCGCCTTTCTGACGCGACCGGGCCGATCTATTCCCTGAACTCCAGGAACTCGACTGCCATCTGGTCGCG
>JAIXTH010000245.1 GCA_027484265.1 Alphaproteobacteria bacterium | reverse complement strand
GGCTTCCTCAACTATCTGCCCTTCGGGGGTCTGATCGCATTGATCCTGTTCGCCATGCTGGCGACGGTGGGCAGTGCGTGGCTGGCGGGGCAGGTGGACACCAGCGTGCTGGCCACCCCGGTGCCCGCCCCCGGCAGCGATCTCGACAATGTCGGGGCGATCGGGCGGGTGCTCTACACCGACTATATCCTGTTCTTCCAGCTGTCGGGCATGGTGCTGTTCGTGGCGATGATCGGCGCGATCGTGCTCACGCTGCGCCACCGCCAGAACATCAAGCGCCAGTCGGTCAGCGCCCAGACCGGCCGCACCCGCGCCACCGGTGTTGCCATGACAGACCCGAAGCCGGGCGAGGGGGTCCAGCTGTGATCGGACTGACGCACTATCTCGCGGTTGCCGCCGCCCTGTTCACCATCGGCGTGTTCGGCATCTTCGTGAACCGCAAGAACGTCATCGTCATCCTGATGAGTATCGAGCTCATCCTGCTGGCGGTGAACATCAATTTCGTGGCCTTCTCGGTGTTCCTCGGCGACCTCGTCGGGCAGCTGTTCGCGCTGTTCGTGCTGACGGTGGCAGCGGCCGAAGCGGCGGTGGGTCTGGCGATCCTGGTGGTGTATTTCCGCAACCGCGGCACCATCGCGGTCGAAGACCTCAATCTGATGAAGGGCTAAAGAGCGCGATGCCGGTCGAAACCCTTGCCTTCGTGGTCGTGTTCGCGCCGCTCTTGGGCGCGATCATCTGCGGCCTGTTCAACCGCTTCATCGGCGAGAAGCCCGCCATGATGGTGGCAACCGGTGGCCTGTTCGTGGCCGCCGCAGCCGCTGCCACCATCTTCATCGGCCACTGGACCCACACCCTGCACCTGCCGGACGAGCCGATCCGGCTGTTCCGCTGGATCGATGTGGCGGGCTTCACCTCGTACTGGTCGATCCGACTGGATGCGATCAGCGCGGTGATGATGATCGTGGTGACCAGCGTGTCGGCGCTCGTGCACCTGTATTCGTGGGGCTATATGGCGGAAGACCCGCACAAGCCCCGCTTCTTCGCCTATCTGTCGCTCTTCACCTTCGCCATGCTGTCGCTGGTGACGGCAGCCGACTTCATGCAGCTGTTCTTCGGCTGGGAGGGCGTGGGGCTCGCCTCCTATCTGCTGATCGGTTTCTGGTACAAGAAGCGCAGCGCCAATGACGCCCAGATCAAGGCGTTCGTGGTGAACCGGGTCGGCGATTTCGGCTTTGCCCTCGGGATCTTCGCGGTGTTCCACGTGTTCGGCACGCTTGAGTTCGCCGAGGTGTTCGCGCAGCTGGATGCCAAGGCCGGTGCGGTCCTGCAGGCTGGCAGCTGGAGCTTCCCGGCCATCGAGGCGATCGCGTTCCTGCTGTTCGTGGGCGCCATGGGCAAGAGCGCACAGTTCTTCCTGCACACCTGGTTGCCGGACGCGATGGAAGGCCCCACTCCGGTGTCGGCCCTGATCCACGCCGCCACCATGGTGACCGCCGGGGTGGTGCTGGTGTGCCTGTGCTCGCCGATCTACGAGCGGGCGCCGGGCGCCTCCGGCTTCATCACCATCCTCGGCGCCGTGACCGCGCTGTTCGCCGCCACGGTGGGCCTCGCGCAGAACGACATCAAGCGGGTGATCGCCTATTCCACCTGTTCGCAGCTGGGCTTCATGTTCTTTGCCGCAGGCATCGGCGCCTATCAGGCCGCGATGTTCCACCTGTTCACCCACGCTTTCTTCAAGGCGCTGCTGTTCCTGGGGGCCGGCTCGGTGATCCACGGAATGCACCACGAGCAGGACATGCGCCGCATGGGCGCGGTCGCGAAGTACATGCCGCTGACCTATGGCGCGATGCTGATCGGCACGCTTGCGATCACGGGCGTCGGCATCCCGCACACCCCGGTGGGCTTCGCCGGCTTCTTCTCGAAGGACGCCATCATCGAGAGCACCTATGCCGCCGGGATGAACGGCAGCGGGGTGGCGTTCGCCGCCTTCTGGATCGCGCTGATCGCAGCCACGCTCACCAGCTTCTATTCCTGGCGCCTGGCCTTCATGACCTTCCACGGCACGGCCAAGTGGACCGCCGACGGGCATGACGGCCATGATGACCATGCGCACGCCCATGGCGCCGGTGACCACGCCCACGGCCATGCCGCCCCAGCAGCAGCCACCGTCCCGGTGGTGACCGGTACAGGGGACGCCGCAGCCGCCCATGCCACAGATGCGGCGGGCGGCGACGGGCACCATGCCTGGCATGGCCCGCACGAGAGCCCGCTGACCATGATGATCCCGCTGGCGCTGCTGGCGCTGGGGGCCGTGCTGGCGGGCACCGTGTTCTATGACGCCTTCGTCGGCCATCACGCCAAGGAGTTCTGGGGCAGCGCGATCTACAATGCGCCGGACAACAACCTGCTCAAGGACAAGTACGAGATCCCCGGCTGGGTGTTCTGGGCACCGGCGGGCGTGATGGTGATCGGCCTGCTCGCCGCGCTGTACTTCTATCTGTTCAACGAGGGGCTCGGGAAGAAGATCGCCGACCGCGGCGGCCTGCTCCACGGCTTCCTGTACAACAAGTGGTACTTCGACGAGCTGTATGACTTCGTGTTCGTGAAGGGCGCGCGCGCGCTGGGCGACCTGTTCTGGAAGGTCGGCGACCAGAAGATCATCGACGGGCTCGGCCCCAATGGCATTGCCGCCACGCTGGGGGCCGCCACCAAGCGGCTGGTGAAGATCCAGACAGGCTATGTCTATCACTATGCGTTCCTCATGCTGATCGCGGCGGTCGCGCTCGGCGCCTACATCCTGATGCGGGGAGCCTGAGGCACATGGACGGCTTTCCCATTCTTTCGGTCCTGACCTGGGCTCCGGCGCTGGCAGCGCTGGCAATCCTGCTGGTTCCGGTGGTGATCAAGGCGCCGCAGGAAGCGCGCGACGCGGCGGCCCGCTGGATCGCGCTTGGCACCACGCTGGCGGTGTTTGCGCTGTCGCTGGTGCTGGTGGTGAACTTTGACGAGGCCAATGCGGGCTATCAGTTCGTCGAGAAGGTGCCGTGGTACGGCCTGATCCACTATCACATGGGTGTGGACGGCATTTCGGTGCTGTTCGTGCTGCTGACGGCGTTCCTGATGCCGCTGTGCATCATCGCCTCGTGGACGTCGATCACGACCCGCGTGGTCGAATACATGGCCGCCTTCCTGGTGCTGCAGGCGCTGATGATCGGGGTGTTCTGCGCCCTCGACATGGTGCTGTTCTATATCTTCTTCGAGGCGGGCCTCATTCCGATGTATCTGATCATCGGTATCTGGGGCGGCAAGAACCGGGTCTATGCGGCCTACAAGTTCTTCCTCTACACCCTGCTCGGCTCGCTGTTCATGCTGGTGGCGGTGGCGTGGATGGCCTTCACGGCGGGCACGACCTCGATCCCGGACCTGCAGCAGTATGACTTTGCCAAGGATGTGCAGACCTGGCTGTGGCTGGCCTTCTTTGCCTCGTTTGCGGTGAAGATGCCGATGTGGCCGGTGCACACCTGGCTGCCGGATGCCCACGTGGAAGCGCCGACAGCCGGGTCGGTGATCCTGGCGGGCATCCTGCTCAAGATGGGCGGCTATGGCTTCCTGCGCTTCTCGCTGCCGATGTTCCCGGATGCGTCCAACATGTTCGCGCCGATGGTGTTTGCCCTGTCGGTGATCGCGGTGATCTACACCTCGCTGGTGGCGTTCCGGCAGACCGACATCAAGAAGCTGATCGCCTATTCCTCGGTGGCGCACATGGGCCTCGTCACCATGGGCATCTTCAGCGCCAACGAGCAGGGGGTGCAGGGCGCGCTGTTCCAGATGATCTCCCATGGGGTGATCTCGGGCGCTCTGTTCCTGTGCGTGGGGGTGATCTATGACCGGATGCACACCCGCGAGATCGCCTTCTATGGCGGACTGGTGAACCGGATGCCGGTCTATGCGGCGGTGTTCATGCTGTTCACCATGGGCAATGTCGGCCTGCCG
>JAIXTH010000054.1 GCA_027484265.1 Alphaproteobacteria bacterium | reverse complement strand
CGGGCCCGCGCCCTGCTGGTGCAGGCCTTTGTCAGCGAGGCGTTCGACGGGGTGGAGAACCAGGCGCTGGCCACCGCGCTGGCAAGCCGGGCAGAGGCCTGGCTGACGGAGGCCGGATCATGACCACCAACACCCTCGCCGCCGCCCCCGCTTTCGATCTCGAGGCCCTGCGGGCGCAGTTCCCGATCCTCGCCCGCCAGGTGCATGGCCAGCGGCTGGTCTATCTCGACAGCGCGGCTTCCGCCCAGAAGCCCGCCGCCGTGATCGATGCGATGGCCGACTTCCAGCGCACCTCCTATGCCAATGTGCACCGGGGCCTGCACACACTGGCGAACGAGGCCACCGGCGTGTTCGAGGCGGCCCGCGCCGCTGCCGCGCGGCTGGTGGGTGCGCGCGGCCCGGACGAGATCGTCTTCACCAAGGGCGCCACCGAAGGGCTCAATCTCCTCGCCAACACACTGGCACCGCGCCTCGCGGCCGGCGACGAGATCGTGCTGACCCGGATGGAGCACCATGCCAACATCGTGCCCTGGCACATGCTGCGCGAACGGCTGGGCGTGGTGCTGCGGTTTGTACCGTTCGGGGCCGATGGCAGCCTCGACATGGAGGCGCTCGCCAGCCTGATCGGCCCGCGCACCCGGATCGTCAGTGTCGGGCACATGAGCAATGTGCTGGGCACCATCCACGATATCCCCGCGATCGCGGCACTGGCGCACGGCGTCGGCGCCCTGCTGCTGGTGGATGGCTGCCAGGGGGTGGTGCACCTGGATGTGGACGTGCAGGCCCTGGGGGCCGACGCCTATGTTTTCTCGGGCCACAAGCTCTATGGCCCCACCGGGATCGGCTGCGTGTGGGCGCGGGGCGCGCTGCTCGAGAGCCTGCCGCCCTGGCAGGGGGGCGGCGAGATGATCGAGACCGTCACCGAGGACACCGTCACCTGGAACGCCCCGCCCTTCCGCTTCGAGGCCGGCACCCCGGCCATCACCGAGGCGGCAGGCCTTCTGGCGGCGATCGACTGGCTGGAGGGCCAGGACCGGGCCGCGATCCGCGCCCATGAGGACGCGCTGCTGGAACGCGCCACACAGGCGCTGCGCGGCATCAACGGGATCGAGCTCTATGGCACCGCGCCGCACAAGGGCTCGATCCTCGCCTTCAACATCACCGGCGCCCACCCCCATGACGTGGCCCAGATCCTCGACCGCCAGGGCGTGGCGGTGCGGGCGGGCCACCACTGTGCCCAGCCGCTGATGCGGGCCCTCGGCGTGAGCGCCACGGCCCGGGCGAGCTTTGCCGCGTATAACACTTTCGAAGACGTCGACGCGCTGGTGGCAGGCCTTGCCCGGGCGCGGACACTGCTGCTGTGAGCCTGACCATGGAAACCACCACCGACGCCGCCCGCGACATCCTCGACCTCTCCGCGCCCGCACCGGCAGCGGGCCAGCCCGAGCGCGCGTCCGCCGACCTGCCCCAGGCCGAGATCGACCGGCTGACCGACGAGATCATCGCCGCCTTCAAGACCGTCTATGACCCGGAAATCCCGGTGGACATCTATGAGCTGGGCCTGATCTACAAGGTCGACCTCAAGGAAGGCGGCCATGTGGACATCGAGATGACCCTCACCGCCCCCGCCTGCCCGGCGGCCGGCGAGCTGCCGGTCCAGATCGAGGATGCCGCCAAGACCGTGGACGGCATCAACAGCGCCAAGGCCTTCATCACCTTCGAGCCCCCCTGGACCCCCGCCCGGATGAGCGACGAGGCCAAGCTGGCGCTGAACATGCTGTAGGGCCACTGCAGCCAACAGATGGACGGCGCCGAACTGCGCACCATTATCCCCCATGGACTCCGGACCGCCGTACCCTGACGGGTTGCCGGAACGGACCGATCAACAGCGCCGCCGGCCGGCACGGGCCGGGGCGCAGCCGCACAAGGCGGCACGGGGAGGACAGCACATGGCACGCACCGCACTGGTCACCGGAGGCACGCGCGGGATCGGCGCGGCCATCTCCATCGCCCTCAAGGCCGCAGGCCACACCGTCGTGGCCAGCTATGCCAGCAATGACGCGGCCGCTGCCGCCTTTGCCGAACAGACCGGGATTGCCGTGAAGCGCTTCGATGTCGCCGATTACGACGCCAGCGCCGCCGCTATCGCTGCCATCGAGGCCGAAGTCGGGCCGGTGGATATCCTGGTGAACAATGCCGGCATCACCCGCGACGGCTTCCTGCACAAGATGACGCCCGAGGCCTGGCGCGCCGTGATCACCACCGACCTCGACAGCGTGTTCAACTGCACCCGTCCGGTGATCGAAGGCATGCGCGCCCGCAGCTGGGGCCGGATCGTCAATATCTCGTCGATCAATGGCCAGAAGGGCCAGATCGGCCAGTCCAACTATTCGGCCGCCAAGGCCGGCATGATCGGCTTCACCAAGGCGCTGGCCCAGGAAGGCGCTGCCAAGGGCATCACGGTCAATTGCATCTGCCCCGGCTACATCGCCACCGAGATGGTCTCGGCCATGCCCCCTGAAGCCCTGGCCAAAGTGGTGGCCACCATCCCCGCCGGGCGCCTGGGCGAAGCCGACGAGATCGCCCGGGCGGTGCTGTTCCTGGTGGATGACCCCGGCTTCATCAATGGCGCCACGCTGACCATCAACGGCGCGCAGTATATCGCAGGCTGAGCCCCCACCGGGTCCAGGGCTCTCACGGAAAGCGCGCCCTGGCGCGCCGCTGCCTGGCACACGGCGCCAGCGGTTTGCTCCAAGGTCGACGGTGAAT
>JAIXTH010000317.1 GCA_027484265.1 Alphaproteobacteria bacterium | reverse complement strand
GCGGGACGGCCGGTCTCAAGGATGGCGAAGCCACCGCTTGCGGCGCATCGAAGATGCGTCCTTGAAACCGGACGGCACGGCTGCGATCCACGCTGGCAGCGGCGGGTGCACAGGGGAAAAGGGCGGGCGGAGGACTTCTTTCCGTTCACCGCCTGCCTCCCGACCGCTGGACCGCGCGGCCTCTGCCGCGCCCATAGCGGAAACGATGCGCGGCGAGGCCGCGCGCTCCAGCAGTCCGACCGATGCGCAGCCATCCAGTGGGGTGCACTGTCCGGCGCGGCGAGGCCGCGCGGTCCAGCGGCCCGAACCCCAGCCGCAGCGCGCCGCCTAACCCGGCCAGAACAGCATCAGCATCAGGCTGCCCACCACGATCCGGTACCAGGCGAAGGGAGCAAAGCCCATCTTCGAGACGATGCCGAGGAACAGGCGCACCACCAGCAGGCCCGCCAGGAAGGCGAACAGGAAGCCCACCGCCACCTGCGCCAGCTCGTGCCCGCCCTGTGACAGGAGCACATCGCGGTTCTGCCACCCGTCCCAGACGAACGCGGCCAGCATGGTGGGCATGGACAGGAAGAAGCTGAACTCGGCGGCGGCCTTGCGGTCGACCTTCAGCAGCATCGCCCCCACGATGGTCGCGCCCGAGCGCGACACACCCGGCATCAGCGCCAGGCACTGGAACAGGCCGATCTTCAGCGCCGTCTGCACCGGCAGGTCATCCACCTCGCTGATGGTCGGCACGGGCCGGTACCGCTCGGCCAGCAGCATCAGCACCCCGCCCACCACCAGCGCCACCGATACGGTGACCGGCGAGAACAGCACCGACTTGATGAAGTCGCTGAACAGGGCGCCCAGGATCATCGCCGGGATGAACGCCACGATCACGCCGGCGGCAAAGCGCCGCGCCTCGGGTTTGCTGGGCAGGCCCAGGATCACCTCCCGGATCTTGGCGAAATAGACGATGCAGATCGCCAGGACCGCCCCCAGCTGGATCATCACCTTGAACGGCTCCGGGGTCTGCGCCCCCGTCAGTTCCTCCGCGAGGATCAGGTGGCCAGTGGAGGACACCGGCAGGAACTCGGTCAGCCCCTCGATGATGCCGAGAAGCGCGGCGAACAGGAAATCGATCCACTGATCCATGGGTTGGCGCCGGTCCGGGATGGCTGAAAGCCTGTGCTGTCTGCCATGCGCCGCGCCCGCAAACCAGCACGCAACATGAAGCGCATTTGTGTCTTATACTGATGACGCGCACCGCCCGGCCAGCAGCCAACCCCGACAGACACCGGCAGGCGAGAGACATTTAGGACCACTTTGTGTCCTATTGGTGTGTTTTCGTCTGGACAGGGCCGATGCTGGCGCTAGATGGGTCGCATCCGGGCGCAGGCCGCCCCGGGTGGAGCATCCGTCATGGCCGAGCGTCTGTTGAAGTTCACGTCCGTCGACCCGGCGATGCCGGGCAAGCGCCCGGCCACCGAGCGCACCGGCGACTTTGCCGAGATCTATGGTGAGTTCATCCAGGCCAAGGCGACCGAGCAGGCCAGCCGCTGCTCGCAATGCGGCGTGCCCTTCTGCCAGAGCGGCTGTCCGCTGCAGAACAACATTCCCGACTGGCTCAAGCTGGCCGCCGAAGGGCGGATGCAGGAGGCCTATGAGCTGTCGAGCGCCACCAATGCGATGCCGGAAATCTGTGGCCGGATCTGCCCGCAGGACCGTCTGTGCGAGGGCGCCTGCGTGATCGAACAGTCCGGGCACGGCGCCGTCACCATCGGCGCGGTGGAGCGGCACATCACCGAGACCGCCTGGGCCGAGGACTGGGTCGATCTGATCCGGCCTGTGCGCGAGCGCGAGGATAGCATCGGCATCATCGGGGCAGGCCCCGCGGGCCTCGCGGCGGCGGATGTGCTGCGCGGCTACGGCTATCAGGTCACGGTCTATGACCGGTATGACCGCGCCGGCGGCCTGCTGGTCTATGGCATTCCCGGCTTCAAGCTCGAGAAGCACGTGGTGGCCCGGCGGGTCGAGCGGCTGGAGCGCAGCGGCGTGGTGTTCAAGCTCGGCTTCGAAGTCGGGCGCGATGCCAGCTTCGACGAGCTGCGGGCACGCCATGCAGCGGTGCTGGTGGCCACCGGTGTCTACAAGGCGCGCGAGCTGCCGGTTCCGGGTGCCGGTGGTCCGGGGGTGGTCAAGGCGCTGGACTATCTCACCGCCTCGAACCGCAAGAGCTTTGGCGATACGGTGCCCGACTTCGAATCCGGCGCACTCAATGCGGAAGGCCGCCATGTGGTGGTGATCGGCGGCGGCGATACCGCGATGGACTGCGTGCGCACCGCCGTGCGCCAGGGCGCCGCCTCGGTGACCTGCCTCTACCGCCGCGACCGCGCCAACATGCCGGGCAGCGCCCGTGAAGTGGCCAATGCCGAGGACGAGGGCGTGCAGTTCGCCTGGCTCAGCGCGCCCCGTGCGATCTATTCCGATGCCAGCGGCGCCACCGGTGTGCGGGTGGCACGGATGCGGCTGGGCGAGCCGGACGGGTCCGGCCGCCAGGCGCCCGAGGAAATCCCCGGCGCCGACCATGATCTGCCCGCCTCGCTGGTGATCATGGCGCTGGGCTTCGATCCGGAGGACATTCCCGCAATGTTCGGCTGCCCCGACCGGCCGGTGCGCCGCGACGGCACCATCGCCACGGTCGGCTCGGTCCAGGTGAAGGGTATGCCCGGCGTGTTCGCCGCCGGCGACATCGTGCGCGGCGCCTCGCTGGTGGTCTGGGGCGTCAAGGACGGCCAGGACGCCGGCCAGGCCATCCACAGCTGGCTGCGCCAGCAGCAGTCAGCCGCCCGCATCGCCGCTGAATGAACGTTCCTTCCCCGCCATGCGGGGACGTGAAGAACCAAGGCAAGTCTGATGGAACAGCGTTCTGAAACCGCCCACTACCTCGCCCAGCGCGATCGCCTGATCGAGGGTCACGCCTATAATCCGGCGGACGAGCATGATGCCTGCGGCGTGGGCCTGGTGCTGGCACTCGACGGCCAGCCACGGCGCGAGATCGTGGAGATGGCGATCGCCGCCCTCAAGAACGTGTGGCACCGGGGTGCGGTGGATGCCGATGGCAAGACCGGCGACGGCGCCGGCATCCGCCTCGACGTGCCGCAGGACTTCTTCCGCGAGGAAGTGGAAAAGACCGGGCACATGGTGGGCGACGAGCGCATCTGTGTCGGCCAGGTGTTCCTGCCCCGCATCGACTTCGGCGCCCAAGAGCGCGCGCGCACCATCGTCGAAAGCGAACTCCTGCGCTCGGGCTTCCAGATCTATGGCTGGCGTCAGGTGCCGGTGGACATCTCGGTGATCGGCACCAAGGCCAATGACACCCGCCCCGAAATCGAGCAGATCCTGTTCTTCGACCCGGCTGCCCGTTCGCCGGAGGAGAAGGAACGCGCGCTGTACATCTGCCGCCGCCGGATCGAGAAGACCGCGCTGGCAGCGGCCCTGCTGGACTTCTACATCTGCTCGTTCTCGTCGCGGTCCCTGATCTACAAGGGGATGTTCCTCGCCGAATACATCGACAGCTTCTATCCCGATCTGAAGGATCCGCGCTTTACCTCGGCGGTGGCGATCTATCACCAGCGCTACTCGACCAACACCTTCCCGCAATGGCGCCTGGCGCAGCCGTTCCGGATGCTGGCCCACAATGGCGAGATCAATACGCTGAAGGGCAACGTGAACTGGATGCGCAGCCACGAGATCCGGATGGCGTCGGAAGCATTCGGTGATGCGCAGGAAGACGTGAAGCCGGTGATCCAGCCGGGCGGCTCGGATTCGGCGGCGCTGGATGCGGCCTGCGAGATCCTGGTGCGGGCCGGGCGCGATGCGCCGATGGCCAAGAGCCTCCTGGTGCCCGAGGCCTGGAACAAGCCCGAAAGCGTGATGAAGACCGAGTACAAGGCGCTGTATTCCTACTGCAACTCGGTGATGGAGCCGTGGGACGGACCGGCGGCCCTGGCGATCTTCGACGGGCGCTGGGCGGTGGCGGGGATGGACCGCAATGGTCTGCGTCCGATGCGCTATGCCCGCACTGCCGACGGGGTGCTGGCGGCAGGCTCGGAGAGCGGCATGTGCCCGCTGGACGGCAAGGTGGTGCTGGAGCGCGGGCGGATCGGCCCGGGCCAGATGATGGCCTTCGATACGGTGAACCGCCGCCTCTACACCCACGAGGAGATCGTCGACGAGCTGGCCTCGCGCCACCCCTACACCAGCTGGCTGGAGAATGTGGTCGAGCTCGAGCCGCAGATCGGCCCGGGGCCGGAGCCGCGCGCCTATGCCCGCCCCGAACTGGTGCGCCGCCAGGTGGCGGCTGGCTACAGCTTCGAGGACCTCGAGATGGTGCTCGCGCCCATGGGCGAGGAGGGCAAGGAAGCCATCGGATCGATGGGCGATGACAGCCCGCTGGCGGTGCTGTCCGACCGGATCCGCCCGCTGTCGCACTTCTTCCGCCAGAACTTCAGCCAGGTGACCAACCCGCCGATCGACCCGCTGCGGGAAGACAAGGTGATGAGCCTGAAGACCCGCTTCAAGAACCTCGGCAACATCCTGGCCCAGGACGAGACCCAGACCGACGTCTATGTGCTGGAAAGTCCGGTGCTGACCACTGGCATGTATCTGCGCATGCGCGAGCTGCTGGAGGAGCAGGTCGCCGAGATCGACTGTTCCTATCCGCTGGTAGAGGCCGAGGCCGACCCGCAGGGCGCGCTGCGCGCCGCCATCGAGCGGATCAGGGCGGCGGCCGAGGACGCCGTGCGTTCGGGCATCAGCCAGATCGTGCTGACCGACGAGCATCAGGGCGCTGACCGCGTGCCCGCGCCGATGATCCTGGTGACCGGCGGGGTTCACAGCCACCTGGTGAAGGTGGGGCTGCGCACCTATTGCTCGATCACGGTGCGCTCGGCGGAGTGCATGGACACCCATTATTTCGCGGTGCTGGTGGGTGCGGGCGCGACCTGCGTGAACGCCTATCTGGCGCAGGAGTGCCTCGCCGACCGGGCCGAGCGCGGCCTGATGGGCGATGTGACCGTCAACAAGGCTGCCTTGAACTACAAGAAGGCGGTCGAGGCCGGTCTGCTCAAGATCCTGTCGAAGATGGGCATCTCGGTGATCTCGTCCTATCGCGGCGGCTGCAACTTCGAGGCCGTGGGCCTGTCACGGGCGCTGGTGGCCGAGTTCTTCCCGGGTATGCCATCGCGGATTTCGGGGATCGGTCTCAAGGGCATTGCCGCCAATGCTCTCGAGCGGCACCTGACGGCCTGGGACAGCGCCGTCGCCTCCCTGCCTGTGGGCGGGCTCTACAAGGCCAGGGCCTCCGGCGAGACCCATGCGCTGGAAGCCCGCCAGATCCACCAGCTGCAGACCGCCGTCACCACCGGCTCCTACAGTGCCTATCGCAAGTATCTCGAGCTGCTGGACGGGCGCACGCCGATTGCGCTGCGCGACCTGCTGGGCTTCCGCTCGCAGCTGCCAGCGGTGCGGATCGACGAAGTCGAGAGCATCAACGAGATCCGCAAGCGGTTCGTAACCCCCGGGATGAGCCTCGGCGCCCTCGGCCCCGAGGCGCACGGCACCCTCAACATCGCCATGAACCGGATCGGCGCCAAGAGCGTGTCGGGCGAGGGCGGCGAGGACCGGGCCCGCTATACCCCCCTGCCCAATGGCGACAATGCCAACAGCGCGGTCAAGCAGATCGCCTCGGGCCGGTTCGGGGTGACGGCGGAGTATCTCAACCAGTGCCGCGAGATCGAGATCAAGGTGGCCCAGGGTGCCAAGCCCGGCGAGGGCGGCCAGCTGCCCGGCTTCAAGGTCACCGACATGATCGCGCGCCTGCGCCACGCCACCCCCGGCGTGATGCTGATCAGCCCGCCGCCGCACCACGACATCTATTCGATCGAGGACCTGGCGCAGCTGATCTATGACCTCAAGCAGATCAACCCCGATGCCCGGGTGTGCGTGAAACTGGTGGCGCAGTCGGGCGTGGGAACGGTGGCGGCTGGCGTTGCCAAGGCCAAGGCCGACGTGATCCTGATCAGCGGCAATGTCGGCGGCACCGGCGCCAGCCCCCAGACCTCGATCAAATATGCCGGCATCCCGTGGGAGATGGGCCTGGCCGAAGCCCATCAGGTGCTGACCCTCAACAATCTGCGCAATGGCGTGGTGCTGCGCACCGACGGCGGCCTCAAGACCGGGCGCGACATCGTGATCGCGGCGATGCTGGGGGCCGAGGAATATGGCATCGGCACCGCCTCGCTGGTGGCGATGGGCTGCATCATGGTGCGGCAGTGCCACTCGAACACCTGTCCGGTCGGGGTCTGCACCCAGGACGAGGCCCTGCGCGCCCGCTTCACCGGGACGCCGGAGAAGGTGGTGAACCTGATGAGCTTCATCGCCGAGGATGTGCGCGAGATTCTGGCCAGGCTCGGCTTCCGCACCCTCAATGAAGTGGTGGGCCGCACCGATCTGATCGCCCAGGTCAGCCGCGGCGCCGACTATCTCGACGACCTCGACCTCAATCCGCTGCTGGTGCGGGTGGAGGGCTTCCACCCCCCCAGCTTCGGCATCAACAAGCCCCGGGTGGAAGTGCCCGACACGCTGGACGCCCAGATCCTGCGCGATGCGGCGCCCTTCTTCGAGCGCGGCGAGAAGATGCAGCTGAGCTATGGGGTTCGCAATGTGCAGCGCGCCATCGGCGCGCGGGCCTCCAGTGCCATCGTCCGTCGCTTCGGCATCGACGGCATCCCGGAAGGCCGCCTGACGGTGAAGCTCGAAGGCTCGTGCGGACAGTCGCTGGGTGCGTTTGCGGCCAGCGGTCTGCTGCTGGATGTGACCGGCGATGCCAATGACTATGTCGGCAAGGGTCTGTCTGGCGCCACCATCGCCCTGCGCCCCGCCGCAGGCTCGGGCCTGAAGCCCGAGGACAATACCATCATCGGCAACACCTGCCTGTATGGCGCCACCTCCGGCTGGCTGTTCGCCTCGGGCCAGGCGGGCGAGCGGTTTGCGGTGCGCAATTCGGGCGCCAACAGCGTGATCGAGGGCTGCGGCTCCAATGGCTGCGAGTACATGACTGGCGGCGTGGCGGTGATCCTCGGCGCAGTGGGTTTCAACTTCGCGGCCGGGATGAGCGGCGGGATGGCCTATGTGCTGGATACCGACGGGCGCTTTGCCGACATGGTGAACCCCGAGCAGGTGATCTTCCAGCGCATCGCCAGCCCCTACTGGCGCGCGCAGCTGGAGGACATGATCGAACGCCACCATGGCGCCACCGGTTCGCCCCTGGCCCGGCGCCTGTTGGAAGACTTCGACAACGAAGTGGGCCGGTTCTGGCAGGTGGTGCCGAAGGAGATGGTCGCCCGCCTGCCGCAGCCCCTGGAACTGG
>JAIXTH010000268.1 GCA_027484265.1 Alphaproteobacteria bacterium | reverse complement strand
GGGCGGCGGCCATGAAGGCGTCGAGGTCGCCATCGAGAACACCGCCGGTGTCGGAGGTTTCGACGCCGGTGCGCAGGTCCTTCACCATCTGGTACGGCTGCAGCACATAGGACCGGATCTGGTGGCCCCAGCCGATGTCGGTCTTCTGTTCCTCGAGGGCATTGGCGGCGGCTTCGCGCTTCTGCAGCTCGGCCTCATAGAGGCGGGCGCGCAGCATCTTCCAGGCGATGTCGCGGTTCTTGTGCTGGCTGCGCTCCTGCTGCGAGGCCACCACGATGCCGGTGGGCATGTGGGTCAGGCGCACGGCCGAATCGGTCTTGTTGATGTGCTGGCCGCCGGCGCCCGAGGCGCGGTAGGTGTCGGTACGCACGTCGGATGGGTTGATGTCGATCTCGATGGTGTCGTCCACCACCGGATAGACCCACACCGAGGCAAAGCTGGTGTGGCGGCGGGCCGAGCTGTCGAACGGGCTGATCCGCACCAGCCGGTGCACGCCGCTCTCGGTCTTGAGCCAGCCATAGGCGTTCTCGCCCTTGACCAGCAGGGTTGCCGACTTGATGCCCGCCTCTTCCCCCGAGCTCTCCTCGATCTCGTCGACTTCCATGCCATGGGCATTGGCCCAGCGGGCATACATGCGCCGCAGCATCGCGGTCCAATCCTGGCTTTCGGTGCCGCCGGCGCCGGAATTGACTTCGACATAGCAGTCATTGCCGTCGGCCTCGCCCGACAGCAGCGCTTCCAGCTCGGCGCGGGCGGCGTGTTCCTGGGCGGCGGCGAGGCCCTTGCGCGCCTCTTCGATCATCTCCTCCTCGCCCTCGGCCTCGGCCATTTCGGCGAGACCCAGATTGTCGGCGAGTTCGGATTCGAGGCGGCGGATATTGGCGACCGAACTCTGCAGCCGGTTGCGCTCGCGCATCAGCACCTGCGCCTTCACCGGATCGTTCCAGAGGGCCGGGTCCTCGGAGATCGCATCCAGCTCGTCGAGGCGGCGCAGCGCCGCATCCCAGTCAAGCCGGCGCTTGAGCATGGTCACGGACTTTTCGATGCCGTCGGCGAGGGATTGCAGTTCGGCGCGCATGTTTGGCAGTCTCCAAGGCCGGGCGGGTTAGCGGTCCTGCCCGCCCGCGTCCAGTCAGATGGCTGTGGGAGGCCGTCACAGAAGGGCGGTTGCGCGGGCCGCGCGGTCATGCTTGCTGGAGGCCAACCAGAACCACACCTGCGAGGAGCGCCGCCATGCTGACTGTCCATCACCTCAACAATTCCCGTTCGCAGCGGATCCTGTGGCTGCTGGAGGAACTGGGCACACCCTATCAGATCGTCCGCTACCAGCGCGATGCGGTCACCAGCCTCGCGCCCCCGGAACTGAAGGCCGTGCATCCGCTGGGCAAGTCACCGGTGGTCACCGATGGCGGCGAGGTGCTGGCCGAGAGCGGCATGATCATCGATGTGCTGGCCCGCCGCGCCGGGTCGGACCTCGCGGTGGCCACCGACAGCCCGGATTACCCGGCCTATGCCCACTGGCTGCACTTTGCCGAGGGCAGCGCCATGCTGCCGTTCCTGATGGGGCTCTATGCCGGGCGCCTGGGCGATGCGGCAGCGCCGCTGCGCCCGAGGATCGAGAGCGAAGTTGCCAATCACATGGCCTATGTGGAGGGCGCGCTGGCCGGGCGCTCCTATCTGGTGGCGGAGCGTCTCACCGGCGCCGATATCCAGATGAGTTTCGTGGGCGAGATCGCCAAGGCCACAGGCCTCGCCGGCAATCTGCCCAACACCATGGCCTGGCTGGCCGGTCTGCATGCCCGCCCGCAGTGGCAGACCGCGCTGGAGAAGGGCGGAGCCTACGCCTATGCCTGAGCGGTGCCGGGCGGTGCTGAGCACTTCCGGGCGGCCGGGGCGATGCGCGCGCAGACCCCGGCCCCTTCCCCCCGGCCTGCCCGGTTGCTAGAGCCGCTGGTGCGGCGCCTTCTGCCGCCGTTGCGGAATTCGCCCCATGCCGGCCAGCAAGCTGAAAGTCGTTGTCACCCGCAGGCTCCCCGAACCGGTGGAGACCCGGATGGCCGAGCTGTTCGATACGCAGCTCGCCACTGATGACACGCCGATGGACCACGAGGCGCTGGTGGCGGCGATGCAGTCGTGCGACGTGCTGGTGCCGACTGTCACCGACCGGATCGACAGCCGGGTGCTGTCGCGGGCGGGCGAGCGGCTGAAGCTGATCGCGCAGTTCGGGGCCGGGGTCGACAATGTGGATGTGGCCACCGCCACCCAGCGCGGCATCACCGTCACCAACACGCCGGGTGTGCTGACCGAGGATACTGCCGACATCACCATGGCCCTGATGCTGGCGGTGCCGCGCCGGATCGTGGAAGGGGTGAAGATCGTCGAGACCGATGGCTTTGCAGGCTGGTCGCCCACCTGGATGATGGGCCGGCGTCTGGGCGGCAAGCGGCTGGGCATCGTCGGCATGGGCCGGATCGGCCAGGCGGTGGCGCGCCGCGCCCGCGCCTTTGGCCTGCAGATCCACTATCACAACCGGCGCCGGGTCTCGGCGGCGATCGAGCAGGAGCTGGAGGCGACCTATTGGGAGAGCCTCGACCAGATGCTGTCGCGCATGGACATCGTCTCGATCAACTGCCCCCATACCCCCGCCACCTATCACCTCTTGTCGCAGCGGCGCCTCAAGCTGATGAAGCCCAGCGCCTTCCTGGTGAACACCGCCCGCGGCGAAGTGATCGACGAGGCCGCGCTGGCGCGCATGCTGCAGGCGGGCGAGCTGGCCGGTGCGGGTCTTGATGTGTTCGAGCACGAACCCGCCATCAACCCGCGCCTCAAGAAGCTGGCGAACGTGGTGCTGCTGCCGCACATGGGCTCGGCCACGCTGGAGAGCCGGATCGAGATGGGCGAGAAGGTGATCATCAATATCAAGACCTTCGCCGACGGTCACAAGCCACCCGACCGGGTGATCCCGGCCATGCTCTGACCCGGCGGAAACGGCGGACTTCGGACCATGCAGCAGGATGGCGCGCAGAAGCGCTTCTATCGCGAGGCCACCCCCGTGGCGGTGGAAACCGGCGGCTGGGGGGTGCAGCTCGACCGCTTCCGTGTGCGCACGCCCGCCAAGGCGGTGCTGTCCGTGCCCACAGCGGCGCTTGCCGAGGCGCTGGCGCTGGAGTGGGGCGCGCAGGGCGATGTGGTGGTGCCGGCCACCATGCCCCTGACCCGGCTGGTGAATGTGGCGCTCGACCGCACCCCTGTGACCCGCGAGGAAATCGTGGCGGGCATGGCGGGCTATGTGCACGGCGACCTCACCTGTTACCGCACCCCTGCCCCGGCAGAACTGGCCGCGCGCCAGCAGGCGGCGTGGGACCCCGTGCACGACTGGGTGGACGCGCGCTTCGGCGCCCGCCCCCGGGTAACGACAGGCCTCGACGCCCTCACCCAGCCGGAGCCGCTGGAGCCCGGCTTCCTGGCGGCCGCCCGCAACCTCGATGACCTGCGCCTGACGGCACTGGCGTCGGTGACCGGCATCGCCGGTTCGGCCTTTCTCGGCCTCGGGCTGGTGGAGCGGGTGTTCGAGGCCGCCACGGTATTCGCCGCGATCCGGATCGAGGAAGAATGGCAGGCGCAGGTCTGGGGCCGCGACAGCGACGATGATGCCCGCGCCGCCGCCCGCCAGGCCGATATCGAGGCGGCCGCCCGGCTGGTGGCGGGCCTTGATCTCGCCTGATCCGGACAATCGACGGCAGCCCCCAAGGCGGGGTATCGGCACGGGCGCCGAGCTGTGTCAGGATAGCGCTCCAAACAGGAAGCACCGCAGATGACACCGACACGACCTTCACGGCGCACCTGGCGCGCGGGCCTGGCGGCCGCACTTGTCCTCACGGCCTCCACCGCACTGGGCGCCTGCTATGGCATGATGGGGGGCGAGCTGGTCCGCCCGGGCGCGCCCACCGGGACCTTGCGGCTGGTGAATGGCGCGGGCACCACCATCACCTCGGTGCTGATCTCCGAATGCCGGGCCAGCAGCTATGGTCTGAACCGGTTGCCCCAGGGCGCGGTCCTGCAGCCGGGCCAGTATTGGGACGTGCCGGTGTCCGAAGGCTGCTATGACGTGATGATCGGCTATGGCACCGCCACCGGTTACGCAGCCGCCACAGGCCGGGTGGATGTGGCAGCCGGGCGGATCACAAGCTTTACCGCCTCCGGGAGCTGAGCGCTGGAAACGGGAACAGGGTCTTTTGGTTGCATCAAACCTGCGCGCCGCCCAAATTCTCTTGCAGGTTGACTGGCGCGGATGGCGTCGATAGTCTGTCCGTATGAACCGACGCCACCTCCAGACGATGGCGGACCTGCGGGTCAGCGATGCACAGGCGCTTCTGGAAGCAGGAAACTGGTCGGCCAGCTACTACTTGGCCGGTTATGCAATAGAGTTTGCGCTCAAGGCATGCGTGTCAAAACAGTTTTCTGTCGACACAATTCCCGACAGGGCTCTGGTAAACAAACTCTACACGCATGATTACAGTGTGCTGGTTGGACTTGCTGGATTGAAGGACCTGTTAGCCAACCACATCAAGGCCCATCCTGATTTTGGTGCCAGCTGGGCCATTTGCAACGAATGGACGCCCGACGCCAGGTATGGTAATTGGGAAGAGATTGAAACCCGGACATTTCTGGCAGCGATCACTCACCAGCACAATGGAGTTCTCCCATGGATCAAATTGCACTGGTAGCCAGCGACGTGTTGGCAGCTGAGGCCAAGAAGCTGACTGCGGAGCTGGACAAGTCGGCCTTCGGTCCGGCGGCGGTCATGTGGGTGGTATCGCCACAGACTGGCAACGGCAGGCTCTGGATCGTTCCACGCACGGCAGTGGACAAACGGGCGTTCTACCTGGCTGTCGGGACAGCCATCTCGCAGCTGCGGTTACAGCACATCAATGTCGGGATGGTGGAAATGATCGATTCAAGCAGAGCGCACCGGACAGGACTGACTGTCCTGCCCCAAGTTCAAGGTATATCCGAGGTCATCGCCAGCGAAAACTATCTGAACGGGGCGTCTTTGCCCCAGGGCATTATCATCCGGATGGACATTCCTCACCAGGCGTCGGTTTGAGGGCTGCAGCGGGCACTGACGCCAGGCCCGTCGGTGACCGTCCATCAGTAAACGGAAGACGCAGCACCGACCCAAAATCCGGTCGAATCCGGTCGTTCGGGAATGGACGGGTCTGGCCGAGCCTGTGTCAGGCCGGTCCGTCACATATCCGGTCAGGCCTCCAGCTCCACGTCCCAGTAGAGCCAGTCGACCCAGGTCTCGTGCAGGTAATTGGGCGGGAACCGCCGCCCCTGGGCCTGGAGTTCATGCACGCCGGGCTGCTGCGGCTTGCGCGGCAGCGAGAAGCCCGATTTGTGCAGGCTCATGCCGCCCTTCTTGAGATTGCAGGGCGAGCAGGCGGTGACGATGTTCTCCCAGGTGGTGCGCCCGCCGAGCGAACGCGGCACCACGTGATCGAAGGTCAGATCGTCCTTGCTGCCGCAATACACGCAGCGGAACCCGTCGCGCAGGAACAGGTTGAAGCGGGTGAAGGCCGGGGAGCGGTCCTGGCGGACATATTCCTTCAGCGAGATCACGCTGGGCAGACGCATCTCGAAGCTGGGGCTGCGGACCGTCTGGTCATACTCGGCCACCACTTCGACCCGCTCGAGGAACACCGCCTTGATGGCGTCCTGCCACGACCAGACCGACAGCGGGAAATAGGACAGCGGACGATAGTCGGCATTCAGCACCAGGGCGGGATACCCGCTGCCGGGAGCACCTGTGCCGGGTCTCGGCTGGTCGCTGCCCGTGAAGCCTGCTGCCGCACCGAACATTACCGCCTCCACCGCTTGCGGTGCGGAACCAGCCGGGTGGGCTGGAGGCCATCAGGGGCCTGGCGGATCGGTCTGCGGCTGCTGAAGGCGCTGTCCTCCGGGTTGGTGCGGGCTGCTTAGCTGATTCACGGCGACAGGCCTATGACATCCGCGCATCGGTCAGGCACCAATGCAGCCTTCCGGCCCGGTCTACAGGTGTCGGCTGCGACCGCGTGTCAGCAGGAGCGTGGTGGCGGGCGCCAGCGCCATCACCGCCAGCAGCACCATGAACACAGACGGTCCGCCCGTCTGCAGCGCGACACCTGCTGCCAGCGGCGCGGCCATCTGGCCGAGGCCATAGCTGGCAGCATAGGCGGCGTTGGCCCCCGGCAGCTCGCCGCCCCGGAACCGCTCCGCCAGGCCCATCAGGCCGAGCGTATAGAAGCCCGTCACGCAGCCCGACCACACAAAGGCCGCTGCCAGTGCCTGCCACGGCGCCGTCACCCCCGCCATCACCAAAGGCCCCACCACGGCCGGCACCGACACCAGCAACAGGGCGCGTGTGCGGCCAAACCGGTCGGCAATCATCCCGATCGGCCCCTGCAGCACCACATTGCCGAGCGCCGAAGCGGCGATCAGCAGGCCCGCCATGGAATCCTCGAACTCCATGCGCCGCACCCACAGCGGAAACAGGTTGAAGGCTGCGGTCTCGATCGCGCCCATGGCAAGGGCCGGCACGAACAGCACCGGCGCCAGCCGCAGCCGCTGCCACAGCGCCCCAGGCCGGGCCGCCTCGCCTTCGGGCCGGGTGGCAGCCCGGGCCGGAACCAGCAGGACCAGCGGCAGCACCGCGAGGCACACGGCTGCGCCGATCAGCGGCGCGTCCATGCCCTGATGCCCCACAGCAGCCAGGATCAGCCCGCCGATCCCGAACCCGCCTGCAAACACGGCGGCATAGAGGCCAAGCAGCCGCCCGCGCCATTTCTCGGGGGCCAGTTCCAGAAACCAGGCTTCCGACGCCACGAACAGCACCGTGAGGCTGGCGGCAAAACCGAACCGGATCGCCGTCCACACCAGCACATGGCCGGTGGCCGCATAGGCGATGAACAGCACGCCTGCGCTGGCCAGTGCGCCTGCCAGCAGCAGCCGTACCGGCACCCGCCCCATCAGCCAGGGCACCAGCGGCGTGCACAGGATCGCGGCCACCCCGGCCACTGTCACGAACAGCCCGACTTCCCCCTCCGCCACCCCGGCATCGTCGAGCCGCAGGGCAAACAGCGGCGCATTCATCGCAAAGCCCACCGAGGCCACCAGCGCCGCGCTCAGCGCGATCGCGATCCCGCCGATCGTCCCGGGCGGCAGGCCGCCGTCCGTCTCCGCCCCGGCTTCCGGCGACCCGGCGGTCACAGCCGGTCCATCCGGTGGCCTGATCGGGTCCAGCGCAGGAACGGGATGCCTGGCTCGTGGTCCGGCTGCTCCAGCCGCACCTTCAGCTCGCCCAGCATGAAGCGGGTGACGCTGGGCAGATCGAGGCCGAGCGCCTCGTCGAACGCGAACCAGCGCAGATCCCCCATCTCGGCGCCGTCCTGGGCGGGGCGGGCATCCAGCAGCGCCTCGTCGGCATCGGCCATGAAGAAGCGCGCATCGAAGCGCTTGTGCCGGGAGGGCGGGGTGATCGCCCGCCCGATATAGCGCAGCGGTTCAAGGTGCGGCGCGGCACCGGCTGCAAACAGGCTCTGCCAGCCGGGGTCCGGGCCGCGATAGGCCGGGGTGCCCGCAGCCGCAGTGCGCGCCACCAGCAGCCCGGCCTCCTCCCACATCTCCCGCACAGCCGCGAGCGCAAAGGCCCGCGCGCGGCGCCGCACGCCGCCGTGGGCGAGGGCTGCCAGCGTGTTGGAGGCCGGCTCGCTGGCAGCCGGCACAGCCCCGTCCGTGGGATCGACCTTGCCGCCCGGGAACACATATTTGTCCGGCATGAAGCTGTGACCGCGCCCGCGCTGCCCCATCAGGATGCGGGGCCCGTCCGGGGTGCGGCGCACCAGCATCAAGGTGGCGGCATCCTTGGGGCGCGGCGCCGGGCCGGGCGGGCGCGCCGCCAGGGCGTCCTCGCGCGCCTCCTGCGCCTGTTCGACCAGGTCGGGCTGATAGGTGTTCACCGGTGGCCTCCCGCCAGGCTGATGCTGCAGACTTGAGCCCCACCCTAGCGGGTGATGCGCACCCGGGCCGTGGTCTGCAGGACCGCGTTGAGGATCAGGGGGTCGAGGCCATCGGTGTGGGCACGGTAGCTGGGATCACCGGTGAAACCCACCACCAGCCCTGCGCCCTGGCTCTCCAGCAGTACGAACGGCTTGAAGGCGATCTGCACCCGGGTCGGCTCCCAGACCACGCCGGCGGCCACCACGCGGGAGGCATCGGCAAAGCGCACCGGGTTCTCGCCCTGGTCACGCGCCAGCGGGCGGAAGATGTCCGAGCCGTCCATCATGGCGATCAGTTCGGGCTTGAGGCCGGTGGTGAACCAGCTGTCGGGGTCGGTCACCGCCCGCAGCAGGGCGCCGTCGAGCGCCGTGGGGGCTTCCTCGGAAGCTGCGATCATCTGGCTGTAGGCCGCGTCATCCGGCACCACTGTCCCGGGCACACTCGACGCCTCGGCATCAGGCTGCCCCGGACCCGAAGGACCTGTCCGCGCCGCGGTCTCGATCCGGGCCGAGACGAAGTTCACGTCCGGGCTCGCAAACCAGCGGGTGGCGGCGGCAAAGCCGATCAGCACCCCGCCCCGCTCGATAAACCGGCGCAGGTTCGCCACCCCGCCCGCGCCGAAGCCGCGCTGGTACGAGCCTTCGGCGTCCGGCAGGATCACCACATCGAAGCTGGCGAGGTCAGCCGCGCTCATGCGGTCGACCCGCACCGGCGTCACGGCAAAGCCCAGCTTCTGCTCCAGCACATAGCGGGTATTGCCCGCCGAATTGCGGCCCACCGGCCGGTCCCAGGCCAGGGCTATGCGCGGCAGGCGCAGGCGCACCGCCTGCTGCGAGCCAAGGCTGGGGCCAGCGGTCACCCAGCTGCTGTTGTGTCCGGTGGCCACCGCGCCGGTGCCGACCGCCAGTGCCTCGATCCTTG
>JAIXTH010000234.1 GCA_027484265.1 Alphaproteobacteria bacterium | reverse complement strand
GGCCCGCGGGTCTATGTCGAGCGGATTGACATCATCGGCAATGGCACCACGCTGGACGCCGTGATCCGGCGCGAGCTGCGCCTGGCCGAGGGCGATGCCTTCAACCAGGTGCTGCTGGACCGTTCGCGCCAGCGGGTACGCGGTCTTGGCTTCTTCAAGGACGTCAGTGTCGAGCAGCGTCCCGGCTCGCAGCCCGACCGGGCCGTGGTGCAGGTGCGCGTGGAAGAGCAGTCCACCGGCGAACTGGCCTTCGGCCTCGGCTACTCCAACTCCGACGCCTAT
Source organism: Alphaproteobacteria bacterium (assembly GCA_027484265.1). Classification (GTDB taxonomy): domain Bacteria; phylum Pseudomonadota; class Alphaproteobacteria; order Caulobacterales; family Aquidulcibacteraceae; genus JAIXTH01. The sequence continues at coordinate 13,284 of JAIXTH010000234.1, read as the reverse complement.
CAGTTCGATGTGTCGGTGACACAGCGGAACCTGCGCGGGCGCGGCCAGTTCCTGCGCTTCCGGGTGCAGGCATCGGCGAACACGCGCAGCGTGGACATCCGCTTCACCGAGCCGCGTTTCCTCGGTCGCAATCTGGCACTGGGCTTCGAAGGCTTCTCGTTCGTGACCGAGTTCGAGCAGGTCGGCTACGAGACCGATACCACCGGCATTGGCATCCGGGCCGGCTTCCCGCTGGCCGATAACCGCAGCCTTGGCCTCAACTATGTGCTGCGACGCGACTCCGTGACTCTGGGCGCCCTCGGCAGCTGCGTTGACGCGAACGGGCGGCCGATCCCGGGTACCGAGGTCGAATGCGAGCAGGTGGGGGACTTCACCACATCGCTGCTCGGTGCGCAGTTCAATTGGGACACCCGCAACGATCCGATCGAACCAACCCGCGGCTTCACAATGTCGCTGGACCAGTCGGTGGCTGGCATCTTCACCGGCGTGCAGTATTCGCGCACCGAACTCGACTCCAGTGTCTATTATGGCCTGCGTCCGGGCTGGACGCTCAGCGCGCGTCTGACCGGCGGTTACATCGCAGGTTGGGGTGGTGACTCGATCCGGCTGAACGACCGCTTCTTCAAGGGCGGCCAGTCGTTCCGGGGCTTCGAGATTGCCGGTGTCGGACCGCGCGAGGTCTTCACCAGCGTCACCCGCAACGCTGGCGGCGCCATCACCGATGTCGACATCATCAAGGGCGATGCCCGTGGCGGCAATGCCTACAGCATCCTCAGCCTCGAGCTGACCGTGCCGACCCCGCTGCCGGAAAGCTATGGCATCAAGGCGTCGTTCTTCGTGGACTATGGCGCGATCGGCATCCTCGACGAGCAGTTCCAGCGCTCGGGGAGCCGCGACATCTTCTTCACCGGATCCAACGACCCGGCGTTCCTGGTTCCGTTCACGACACCCGACGATTTCGCCACACGCGGGTCTTTTGGCCTGTCGGTGTTCTGGCGTTCGCCTTTCGGGCCTATCCGGCTTGACTTCTCCGAGCCGTTCCAGAGCAAGTACTATGACCGCACCGAGAACTTCCGGTTCTCGACCGCCCAGCAGTTCTGAGGGTGCCCCGAGGGAAGCGCCCGAGACATACCGTCCCCTGAAGGAGACCAAGTAACATGTACCGCAAGACACTCGTCACGGCTGCCCTTCTGGCGGGCCTTTCCCTGGCAGGCACGGCAGCCGTTGCGCAGACCACTCCGGCTCCGGCCGCCCCTGCCGCGCCTGTCGCGCCGGTGCCGAGCCAGGTGGTGGTATTCGACATCGACCAGATCGTTGCTGGCAGCGCTGCCGGCCAGGACATGAACAACAAGCTTCGGGCCATTCAGGCCGGGATCGAGGCCGAGCTTCAGAGTGAAGTGAACGCCCTCCAGGCTGAGCGTCAGCGCCTGGGTGCCGTTCCCACGTCGCAGACTGGCACCGCCGAGTTCCAAGCTGCTGCCGAGCGCCTGCAGCTGCGCGAGCGTGAGCTTGCCGCCAAGCTGCGCCGGGTCGAGGCCGAGCTGCAGGCTACCTCCCAGGTGGCTGAGGCCCTGTTCGTCCAGGCCGTCCGTCCGGCGGTCGACGAAGTGATGCGCCAGCGCGGGGCGCTGGTTTCGGTGCAGACCGGTACCGCCTTCACCTGGAACCCCGGTATCGACATCACCACTGAAGTGATCAACCGCCTGAACGCCACCACCCGCACCATCAACGTGCAGCGCATGGTGTTCAATGCCGAGGGCCAGCTGGTGCCGATGGGCGGCGCGACCGCTCCGGCAGCCGGCGCTCAGGGCGGCCAGCCGCTGCCGCGGGCGCCGCAAGGCCCCGCGCCGCGCAACTGATGCTGGAGACCGGCCGCGCGCAAGCGTGCGGCCGGGCAGTCCCGTGATCGACGCGCGCTTCTATGAGCTGATCGGCCCGGTGGCCGCTGCGGAGATCGCAGCGGCCACCGGTGCTGTTGTGGTGTGCGGTGACGCCGGCGCGCTGGTCGCGGCCCTCGCTCCGCTGGACCAGGCCGGGGCAGGTGACCTCGCCTTTTGCGAGGCCGTGCCCAAGTCGGGCCGGATCGAAACCGCTGCGACCGCCTGCCTTGTCCCGCCCGGTGGGGCGGCTGCCCTGCCGGATGGCATTGTGGGGCTGGAGGTGCGCGCGCCCAAGAGCGTGCTCGCGGCTGCCGTCGCCCGTCTGGTCCATCTGCGGACCCTGGCGCCCGGCCAGCCTGCCGTGCATCCGGATGCCGTGCTGGAAGACGCGGTGCAGGTCCTCCCCGGTGCCGTGATCGGCGCCGGCGCCCGGATCGGACGCGGCACCGTGATCGGTGCCTCGGCCACCATCGGCCCGGGGGTGTGCATCGGCCGTGACTGCCAGATCGGGCATGGTGTGCGGATTGCCTGCGCCTTGATCGGCGACCGGGTGAAGATCGGCTCCAACAGCGTGATCGGCGAGGCTGGCTTTGGTGTGACCGGTCTGCCCGAGAACCCGGTTGATGTGCCGCAGCTCGGCCGGGTGGTGATCCAGGACGATGTGACCCTCGGCGCCCTGGTGGCCGTGGACCGGGCCGCCTTTGGCGAGACCGTGGTGGGGCTGGCCAGCAAGATCGATAACTTCGTCCATGTCGGCCACAATGTGCGGCTGGGCCGGGGTGTGGTGATTGCGGCCTTCGGCGGCATCTCCGGCTCGACCGAGGTGGGCGACTTCGTGCTGATGGGTGGCCGGGTCGGGATCGGTGACCATCATGTGATCGGCGAGCGCGCTATTCTGGCTGCGGGTTCGGCAGTTCTGTCGGATGTGCCGGCCCGTGAAATATGGCAGGGCTATCCGGCCCAGCCCGCCATGCGCTGGCGGCGCGAGCAGGTGATGCTGCGCCGCCTTGCCGAACCCAAGAAGAAATCATGAGCCCGGATTCCATGACAGACATCATCGACTGCGACGAAATCGTCCGCCTGATCCCGCACCGCTACCCGTTCCTGCTGGTGGACCGGGCCTGGGACTATGCCGAGGCCACCTCGATCAAGGGCCTCAAGAACGTCAGCTGGAACGAGCCGTTCTTCCAGGGCCATTTTCCCGGCCGTCCGCTGATGCCCGGCGTGCTGCAGGTGGAAGCCATGGCCCAGCTGAGCGCGGTGCTGATGAGCAAGTCGCTCGATGTCGACCTGTCCAAGGCCGGTATCATGTTCATGAGCGTGGATGGCGCCAAGTTCCGCCGCCCGGTGCGCCCCGGCGACGTGCTGCAGATGGCGGTGGAAGTGACCGCCGCACGCCGCTCGATCTACCGGTTCAAGGGCAGCTGCCATGTTGACGGCCTGTTGGCCTGCGAGGCCGAATGGGCCGCGATGAAGGTGGACATCTGAGCTCATGAGCGCTGTCGAGATCCACCCCACCGCCATCGTCGATCCGGCCGCGCAGCTGGGGAGCGGTGTGCGCATCGGCCCGTTCTGCATCGTCGAGGCCGACACCGTGATCGGCGACCGCACCGTGTTGCGGTCTCAGGCCCAGGTGCTGCGCCACACCACCGTAGGCGCCGACTGCGACATCCACCCCTTCGCCGTGGTGGGGGGCGAGCCGCAGGATCTGTCGTTCCGGGGCGAGCCGACCACCCTGGTGGTGGGCGACCGCTGCGTGATCCGCGAGCATGCAACTCTCAGCCGGGGCACCGCCCGCTCGCGCGGGATCACCACCATCGGCCATGACGGCTACTTCATGGCGGGCACCCATATCGGCCACGACTGTATCGTGGGCGACAAGGTGATCATGGCGGCGCATGCCTCGCTCGGCGGGCATGTGGTGCTGGGCGAGCATGTGATCGTCGGGGGCCTGGCCGGAGTCCACCAGTTCTGCCGGGTCGGGCGCCATGCCTTTGTGGGGGCGCTGGCCTGTGTGGTGGCGGACGTGATCCCGTTCGGCTCGGTGATCGGGGTGCACGCGCACCTGGCGGGCCTGAATGTGGTGGGTCTCAAGCGGCGCGGCTTTACCCGCCAGCAGATCCACGAGCTGCGCGCGGCCTACCGGATGCTGTTCGCGGAGGAAGGCACGCTGCAGGAGCGGCTGGAAGACGTGGAGGAGCGGTTCTCGTCCATCCCCGAGGCCGCCGAGATCGTCGCCTTCGTGCGGGCCGATTCCAATCGCCCGCTCTGCCTGCCGCGCGACTGAGGGCAAAGGGAGGCACCGCCATGCGCGCCTGGTCCAAGCTCGGGATCATCGCCGGAGACGGCGACCTGCCGGTGCGGCTCGCCGAACACTGTCGCGCAGGCGGCATTCCCGTGCACATCAGCCGCATCACCGGCATGAGCGACGCGCGTCTGGCCAGCTGGCCGGGGCGGGAATTCGCCATCACCGCTTTCGCCGACCGGATTGCCGCCATGAAGGCCGATGGCGTGGATGCGATCGTGTTCGCCGGCTATGTGCGCCGCCCGGACCTTGCGGGGCTGCGCGGCGGGATCAAGGATGCGCTGGTGCTGCCCCGGATCCTGGCCGCGGCCGGGAAGGGCGATGATGCGCTGCTGCGGGCTGTGATGGATGTGTTCGCGGCCGGAGGCTTCACCATCCTCGGCGCCGAGGATGTGCTGGAAGACCTGATCGCAACCGAGGGCCTGTATGGCCGCATCCAGCCCGATGCAGCCGCCCTGGCCGATATCGACAAGGCAGCCAGCATCGCCCGCCACATCGGCGCGCTCGACATCGGTCAGGCTGTGGTGGTGGCCAATGGCCTTGTGCTGGCGGTGGAGGCCCAGGAAGGAACCGACCGGATGCTGGCCCGCACGGCCGAGCTGCCCGCCGACCTGCGCGGCCGCCCCGGTGCCCGCGCGGGCGTGCTGGTCAAGGTGCCCAAGCCCCAGCAGGAGCGCCGCATCGACCTGCCCACCATCGGCCTCGCCACCCTGGAAGGTGCCGCGCGGGCTGGCCTGGCCGGGATCGCCATCGAGGCGGGCGGCGCGCTGGTGATGGACCGTGCAGGCCTGGTGCGGGCCGCCGACGAGGCCGGCCTGTTCCTGATCGCCCTGCCGCCGCCGGCGGCGGAGGCTGCCGGGACCCTTCGGTCAGCGCCGTGAGCGCCCGGGTCTATCTGGTGGCCGCCGAGCCGTCGGGGGATGCTCTCGGCGCCGATGTCATCGCAGCCCTGCGGGCCGAGCATCCCGGCGTGGTGATGGCCGGGACCGGCGGGGCGGGCATGGCCGCTGCCGGGGTGGTGTCGGATGTGTCCATCGATGGCCTCGCGATCCTGGGCTTCGTAGAGGGCATCAAGGCACTCAAGCTGGTGGAGGCGCGGGCCGAGGAGGTGGCCGAAGCGGCGGTGCGGTTTGCCCCGGATGTGGTGGTGCTGATCGATTCGTGGGGCTTCACCCTGCGCTGCGCCCGTGCCATCCGCGCCCGCGCACCGCAGATCAGGCTGGTGAAGCTGGTGGGGCCGCAGGTGTGGGCGACCCGGCCGGGCCGGGCCCGCACCGTGGCGGCAGCCTATGACGCCCTGCTGTGCATCCACGACTTCGAAGTGCCCTTCTATGAAGGGCTTGGCCTGCCGGTGACCGTGATCGGCAATCCGGCCGTGGGCCGGGCCGACCCCGGGGATGCCGCTGGCTTCACCGCCCGCCACGGCCTTGAAGGCCGTCGCCAGCTGCTGCTGCTGCCGGGCTCGCGCCGGTCCGAGATCGAACGGGTGGCGCCGGACCTCGAGGCCGCCGCTGCCCTCCTGGCAGCGGACCGTCCCGACCTCACCGTCACTGTCGTGCTGGCAGCGTCCGTGGCCGGGACGGTCCGGACCCGTGCCGCCAGCTGGCCGTTTCCGGTGGTGCTGGTGGAGGAGGACGAGAAGGCCGATGCGTTTGCCGCCGCCGATGCGGCCCTATGCTGTTCGGGCACCGTCACCACTGAAGTGGCGATGCAGGGCACCGCCCTGGTCACCGGATATCGCGTCAGCTGGCTGACCTGGTTCGTGGCCCGGGTGCTGGGGGTGATGAAGAACCGCTACATGGCCCTGATCAACATCGCGGCCGGCCGCGAGATCGTGCCCGAGTTCGAGCAGTTTGGCCTGACCCCGCAGGCGCTGGCCGGTGCAGTCGCGCCGCTGCTGGACGATCCGGCCCGCCGGGCCGCCCAGGTCAAAGCCCAGGACGCAGCCCTGGAAACCATGGGCCGCGGCGCCGAGCCAGCCGCGCACCGGGCGGCCCGGGCCGTTGCTGGCATGCTGTCGGCAGGCAGCTGATACCCGCGGCCCGCGGCCCGCGACCTTGTGCCCGGCCCTGACCGGCCATCATTGCCCCGGCGGCGCCGGAGCCGGCACGGCTGGCTCGGAGGACGGCGCTGGAGCCGCTTCTGCTGCCTCGGCCTGGGCTTCGGCTTCGGGGGCCACCCGAACCGTGATGCCGGCACCGTCGCCGCCGGACTGTGCGCCATTGCCGCTAGCACCTGACGGCTGGCTGCCCTGCGGGATCCCCGGGCCGGGAGCCGGCGTGCCATCGGGATACTGCCAGCGGCCGAGCTGTTCGGTCAGCTCGATCGCCTCCTTGGCGACAAAACCCTGCGAACCCTCGCCCACCCGCACGATATAGTACCAGTCGTCGGCGAAGGTCTGCCCCAGGATGCGCACGCCTTCATCCTGCAACAGCGAGCGCACGACCCGCGCGTCCGAGCCGGGCATGGCGGTGACATTCACCGGGACCCGGGCCTTGCCTCCGACGCCGATCACGCCGCCGGTCTGCGAGAAGCCCTCGTCCGACCCGCTGGCGCTTTCCTCGTCTGCGGTGGTGAAGCGCTGGAGCACCCAGCCGGTGACATCGTCGGTCAGCGGCACCCGCAGCCAGGCTTCGCCCTCCGACTGGATCGAGCCGTCGGAAACCAGCCGCGTGCCGCCCTCGGCGGTGGCCACCACGCTGCTGGCGAGAGTGGGGCTGGTGCGCAGGTTCACCAGCGTGCTGGTGACGATGCGCCGGGTGCCTTCGGTGACTTCGCTCGCCACGGCTGACGGTGCAGAGACCGCGAGGTCGCTGGCTGGCACGAAGCCGCGCGTGCCGTCGATCGCGGTCACCTCGATCCAGGATACGCCTTCCACGGTGCCGGCCGGAACACCGGCCACCCGGGTCCCCTCCCGCAGGGTTGCGACAACCCGGGCTTCGCTGGAGGGGTTGGCGCGCACCTGGACCGCACCGTTGGTGACGTAGGATACGGCAGCGCTCTGCTGGGCCTGTCCACCATCCATGCGCCCGATGAACTGGATAGCAGCATAGCCGCCGGCGCCCAGCACCAGAATGCCGCCGACTGCTGCCAGCAGCGCCCAGGGGGGCGCGCCAGCACCCCTGCGACCGCCCTTGCCGGCACCCCGCGCTCCAGCGCTGGCGCGGCTCCGGCGCGGTGGCGCTGCGGCTTCCGCGTCGGGCACGGCATACCAGGCGCGGTCCGCATCATCCTGCGTCCCGCCAGCGCCCGTGCCAGCATCAGAGTTGACGGCCATGATTCCCCTCGGCTGTTCGTCGCCTGCTATAGGCGCAACCCCCGCAGGCTTGAAGCCCGTCGTGCGGGGACGGATGGATCTACTGCAGGCGGACCGTCGAGCTGGAGATCCAGCCGCTGATGCCCGCCGCCGTGGTGACCCGCAGCCAGAGCCGTCCGTCGGCTGTGGTCGTCTGCTGGACCCGCATCCGGTCACCACTCTCGACCTGGTCGATGACGGTTCCATTCAGCGACGGCTGGTCGCGCACATTGGCCTGCGGCGTCTGCACCACGACCACGGCACCGCGTGAGATCGTGCTGTCGCCAGTCGGCCGGGCAGGCTGCGCCTCGGATCCCGGCGGCGCAGGTGGCAGCAGGCGGCGCAGCTGATCGGCTGGCGCGGCCGCAGGTTCGCGTGGCTGGCTGTTGGGGCCAGGGGTGGCTGGCACGGCCGGCGGGGACGGGCCCCCTGCTGGCTGGTCGGTGGACGGCGCCCGTTGGGTCGAGACCAGATCAGCATTCACCCAGCCGCTGCGCCCGTCCGGCAGCTCGACCTGGTACCAGATGCGGCCACCGCCTGCATCGCGCCGGGCCAGCGCCACCATGGTGTCGCCCCGCGTCATCTCGCTCAGGCGCGGTGAGTCGGCTCCGGCTTCGGCGCGGATATTGGCACGGGGTGCCACGACATACAGGACCTGCTGCGGGATGGTTTCGATCGGCCCTGCGACCGGAGGGACCGGGGTCACTGGTGCAGGGCCCGCCTCACCAGGCTGAAGTCCGCTGCCCGGCAGTGTAGCCACCAACCCGCCCTCTCCAGCTGCCGTGAGAGGTTCCAGCATGCTCTCGCGCACAAAGGCCGATCGTCCCGCTGCCCCAGGCACCAGCACCCGGGCCCAGCGCTCGCCGCCGGCCTCGGCCCGGCCTGTCACGTCCACCATGGTGCCTGCCGCCAGTGTGGCTGCCACCGACGCGGTCGCAACCGGCGCTGCCAGCGCCTCGGCCGTGACTGTCAGACGCCGCAGTTCGGCTGGATTGACCGGTGTGACCGCGCCGCTGAAAGTCCCCGCATCGGTGGCTTGCCCGAAGCCCGGGGCCGGTGTGTCGGCTGAGGCCCTGTCGAGCCAGCGGAACAGCAGGAAGCCGGCCACCAGCGCCGCCAGTACCAGCACCCCGAGCACCAGGGCGCCATTGCCGCCCCGCGTGGGGTCGCCGGCATCATCGTCCGGCCCGTCGAATACGGTCGGCCGGGGGCGTGCAGCTGCAGGTGCTGTGCTGCCATAGGCAGCCTGCTCGGCCATTGGGCCGACCCGGTCCGGGTGGGGGCCTGTGCCCGCCATCCCCGCACCCGGTGCCACCCGGGCCAGCGGTGCCCCGCATTCGGCGCAGACACTGTCTGGCCCCGCCCAGGGCTGCAGGCTGCGGGCGGCTGCAAGGCTGCAGGCGTCGGGGGAATTCGAACAACGGCCCTGGTTCACGCATCGTCTCCGGAGACAGAAGGGGTCTGGCACCGCCACTGTATCGGTAACTGTGGCGCTTCAAAGCCCACCATGCGGTCTGGCCGTGGCCAGACGCAGTGACACGGTCGACCGGAGCCAGCCCTTCGTCAGCTCTCGAACTGCTCGGCCAGCATGCGCTCGTCCAGTGACCGGTCCGGATCGAACAGCACCATCATGCCGCGAGCCCGCTCCTCCTGGATGTCGACCATGGCCACATCCCGCACTTCCTGACTGTCGGCACTGGCCGAGACCGGCCGGAGCTTCGGTTCGAGAATCTCGAACCGCACTGCCGAGCCGCCGCGCAGCAGTGCGCCGCGCCAGCGCCGCGGGCGGAACACGCTGATCGGGGTCAGGGCCAACAGGCCACAGCCGATCGGCAGCACCGGCCCATGGGCCGACAGATTGTAGGCGGTGGACCCTGCGGGGGTCGCCACCATCGCCCCGTCACAGGTGATCTGGTCCATCCGCACGGCTCCATCGATATGGATACGCAGCATGGCGGTCTGGTGGGTCTGGCGCAGCAGCGAGACCTCGTTGATCGCAAAGCGTTCCTCAACAGCACCGCTGACGGTGGTGGCCCGCATGCGCAGCGGGTGGATGATGGTGGCGCGGGCGGCTGCCAGCCGCTCGGGCAGATCATCCTCGCCATAGTCGTTCATCAGGAAGCCGACCGTGCCCCGGTTGAGACCGAACACCGGCAGGCCATGCTGCATCTGCGCCCGCAGCGTATCCAGCATCAGGCCATCGCCCCCCAGCGCCACGATCACATCGGCGCCTTCCAGCGGGTGCGAGCCATAGCGGTGCCGCAAGCGGTGCAGGGCCTCGCGCGCCTCGGGCCTGGCACTGGCCACGAATGCGATCCGGTCCAGCGGCCGGCGGGACGGAGCCTGCTGGCGCGGAGCGGCGTTGGAGCTGGTGAGGTCGGGATCGGTCACGGCCCGCATGTCAGCCGCACCCCGTGCGCAAGGTCAACCACCAAGGGCAATGAAGGGGCCATGATCGCATCCGCTGCCGGCCCCGCCGTCAGCCTCCCGTGCCGCCATGTGGTGGCGGAGCCGCACTTGATCTTGTCGTCCGGCACCGCGATCATGCAGGCACAGGCGGGGGCAGGAGGGCACCATGAAACTCGACAGGATGCGCCGGTCGCGCAACATCGAAGACCGGCGCGGCGGGGGCCGTCCCAGGGGAGGCGATCCCGGCGGTTACGAACCGGGTGGCGGCAGCGGCCTGGGTGGCGGCCAGGGCGGCGGCCTGCCGGTGCGGGGCGGGGGGCTGGGCATCCTGATCCTGGTGGTGCTGTTCCTGATCTTTGGCGGTGGCGGCTCGCTGAGCGGCCTGCTGGGCGGCCAGCCGGGTGCGGGCGGCTCGGGTGCAGGTGCGGGCACGGCTCCAGCCACCCAGGCATCTGGGGTCGACACCGGTGCCAGCGCCAGCCGCAGCGAGGCCGCAACTGCCGATCTGGTGGCAGCGGTGCTGGGTTCCACGGAGGACTTCTGGACCGGCTATTTCGCGCGCGCTGGCGAGACCTATGCGCCGCCCACGCTGGTGATGTTCAGAGGCCGCACGAGCTCACCCTGCGGTACGGCCAGCGGCGCCACCGGGCCATTCTACTGCCCGGCGGACAAGAAGGTGTATCTGGACCTGTCTTTCTTCGACGAGATGGCGAATTCGCTGGGCGCATCCGGCGACTTTGCCCAGGCCTATGTGGTGGCCCACGAAGTGGCGCACCATGTGCAGGACCAGTTGGGCATCCTCGAACAGGCCCACGGCGCCATGTCGCGTCGCCGCGATGCGGCGAAGGGCGAGGACAGCGTGGCTGTGCGGCTCGAGCTGCAGGCCGACTGCCTTGCGGGCCTGTGGGCCGGCCAGACCGTGGCCCGCGACGGCAGCCTCGAGCCGGGCGACATCGAGGAGGCGCTGGGCGCGGCCCATGCGGTCGGCGATGACCGGCTGCAGCAGCGCGCCCAGGGCTATGCGGTCCCCGACAGCTTCACCCATGGCTCCAGCGAACAGCGCATGCGCTGGTTCACCACCGGTCTGCAGGCCCAGGGTATCGAGGCCTGCGACACGTTCCGGGCCCGCACGCTCTGAGCGCGCCCTGCTGAAGGGATACTTCTATGCGGACCACAGCGCTTCTGATTGCCGCCCTCGCCCTGGCGGGCTGTGCAGGCCTGCCGCGCCTGCCGGGCCTGCCGGACCTGTCGCCTGCGCCTGCCGCAGCCGAGGCGCCGCTGCCGGAGGGGGCGGTCCGGTTCGTGGTGGTGGGCGACACGCCCTACGGGCCGGAGGATGTGACGATGCTGCGGGCAGCCGTGCCGCGGATCAAGGCTCTTCGCCCCCCGATCGTGATCCATGTGGGCGACTTCAAGTCGGGCGGGGCTGCCTGCGACCAGGCCGCTGACGATGCCTTCGCGGCCCTGATCGCCGACCTTGCGCCGATCCCGGTGTTCTATACCCCCGGCGACAATGACTGGACCGACTGCGACCGCGGCCTCGATCCGGCCACCGGCAATCCAATGTCCGAGCTCCTGCGGCTCGACCGGCTGCGGGCGCGGTTCCTGGCTGGCGCCCCGGCGGGGAGTGCCGCCTTTGGCTGGACCCGTCAGGGCACATCGGGGGATAACTTCACCTGGCGCACAGGCAACATCCGCTTTGCCACGGTCCATCAGGTCGGGACCGGCAATGGCTATGAATTCGTGACCGGCGACCTTGTGGATCAGGCCGGACTGCAGGCCCGCCAGCGCGCCATCCTCGCCGGTCTGTGGATCGACCAGGCGGCGGAAGCCGCCCGCACCGAGGGCTCGGCCGCTCTGGTGATCGCCCTGCAGGCCGACCCGACGGACGGGGCAGGGGCCGCTGCCGGGCCCTGCCGGACGGCGAGCGTCGGGCGCCAGGACTGCGACGGCCATCTGATCCTGCGCGAATCCCTGCGGCTGGCGGCCGCCAAGTTCACCGGGCCGATCCTGGTGGTGCACGGCGATACCGCGCCCTTCACGCTGAACCAGGACTTCGTGGATGTGGCCGCCCCGAACCTGTGGCGCCTGAATGCAGCCGGCGATGCCGGCACCGCCGATGGCGGCATTCCCTATGGCGAGCGGGATGTGACCGTGGTGACGGTAACACCCGGCGCTTTGGCGCCGTTTGCCGCGCGCGGCCTGATCAACGGGCGGGTGGCCGGTGCAGATTAGGCTCTGCGCCCGCAGTCCGGTGGCGGGTCCTAGAATGGCCGGTTCAGCACTGCGCCCTGCAGGCGCACCAGCGTGACCGTGAACACGATCGCGACAAAGGCGATCAGCGCCAGCGCAATGGCCAGGCTGCGCCGGTTGCGGGCGGCGACGGCGTCGGGTTGGGGCTGTGCCTGATCGGGTGCGGGCATGGGGGTCGGTTCCAGACTGGATTGCATGTGTCCCAGATAGCTTCTGCTGTGCGTCTTTGCGACGTCCCCAAGCAGTCACCACACGGCTACCGGTAAGGTGTGTGCGTCTCAGGCGGGCTTGTGGCTTTCCACGTTCAGGATGAAGCTCGCAAGCGACGAGATTGAGCTGAAACCGAGTGACCCAATGATCAGGTTTGCGTTCGATGATAGCAACACATCGACCAATTGCTTGTTGGTCGTAACAGCGTAGCAGAACTGGGCCACGTACGCAAAGGACAATCCAGTTGCAAATGCCGAAAACAAGACCTGGCCCTTACCGCGCCAGTCGTTCAGCTTGATCTGAAAAATCATGTATCGCACTATGCAATAAATCACCAGCACGAAGCCAAATGACAGCGAGATCAGGTCAGAAATCGCAACATAGCCCTGTAGCCACGCCATCAGATCTAAGCCGTTGGTTTCGGTGGCCCCGGCATGTGGGTTTCGCACGATGGAAGACATCTAATCTTCAGATCTGCGCCTTGCGCTCATGAGGAGGCCAATGAGGCCACCGAGAATGGCTGTTACAGGCTGCACCCATGCAGCAATTGCGGACACATTGCTGTGCTGGCTCAACGATGGCAGCATCAACCCGACAAGGATCAGCAGTGTCAGGCCGACGCCTACGAAGAAGACCGCTCCGGCAAATCCCATGGATACTGATTCCAGAACCGCTGCGGCAATCACGCGGGCCGGTGGTTTCCCGGATAGCTGCATGGAGGCTGTCTTTCCAAAGGCATGTTGTCTGTTCGCCCCAGCATTGTATCTAGGTAGCTGATTCTAGTCAATGTATTTTTGGTAGAAATCCGAGGTGTGTGAGCACCTGCGAGGCGCTCACCGTAGCGGCAGGCCGGGGATCGGGTGCTGGAAGCCGAGGCCGTGCTCGAACAGGAGGGCGGTGAACAGGGCTGTGAGATAGAGGAGCGAGAAGGC
>JAIXTH010000239.1 GCA_027484265.1 Alphaproteobacteria bacterium | reverse complement strand
GCTCGTTCAGCGCTGGCAACCAGCCGCTGTTCACCCGCGTGGGATCGTTCACCCCGGATGCGCGTGGCAATCTGGTCAATCAGGCCGGTCACTATCTGCATGCCTGGCCGGTTGAGGACGACGGTTCGGTCAATGCCGGTCCCAGCGACCTGACGGCCCTCCAGCCGATCAATCTCAGCTCGATCGCCGGTACGGTCTCGCCGTCGGACATGGCGACCATCACGGGTAATCTGCGCTCGACCACACCGGTCTCGGCTGCGGCGGCTGCAGTGCCGCTGGGTGGTGCCGGTGCCTACAGCTCGACCACCAGTGCCACCAACATGGCCTCGGGCGCCGTCCGTCCGGATGCGACCTGGTCGTTCCAGGTCTATGACAGCCAGGGTACACTGCGCACCTTCAATGTCGGCCTGCTCAAAAGCGCGACCGCCAACCAGTGGCATGCTGAAATCTGGGCATCGGCCCCCAATGTGGTCCAAACCGGTGCGGGCCTGGTGAACGAGCAGATCGCAGTCGGCACGCTGGCCTTCACCCCGTCGGGGTTGCTGGACACAACGGCGACCAGCCCGGCCCTGCTCAGCGGCTTCAACTTCGCCGCCTTCGATTCGGCAGCGCCGGCCGCCGGTCAGGTGAAGTGGCACTCGGGCACCGGTGTTGCGGCACAGGCGTTCGAAGTGGATATCGGCCAGGCCCGGGCCGGAGGCGGTGTCACCCAGTTCGACAGCGCCACCACCGTGACCGCCACCACCACCAATGGCGCCCTGTTCGGCGATCTCGCAAGTGTCGAGATTTCGGAAGACGGCTTCGTCACCGCCATCTTCAACAATGGCGCCCGCAAGCGGCTGTACCAGCTGCCGGTGGCTACCTTCGTGAACCCCGACGGGCTGAAGCTCGAAAAGGGCGGCGCCTACACGGTCACCTCCAATTCGGGGAACTTCAATCTGAAGGTTGCCGGGATCGGCGGGGCCGGAACCATCGCCTCCAGCGCCCTCGAAGCCTCCACGGTGGATCTCGCGCTGGAATTCTCCAACATGATCGTGACCCAACGGGCCTACTCGGCCTCGTCCAAGATCATCACCACTGCCGACGAGATGCTCGATGAGCTGATCCGGATGAAGCGTTGATGCGGCTTGGGCAGACGCAATTCGCGGGACCGGTCTTACCCCCCGTTAAGTCTGCCACTTAGCCCCGGCTTAAGCCGCCGGGCCTATGGTCTGCGCAACGACAACAAAGAGGTATGGAGGTGTTCCCCATGGGTTATGCCCTCTCACGCGAGCCGTCGGTCATCGGACCGGAAGGCACGCCGCTTACACTGGCCACGCTGCCGCCCCCGGATACGGTGCGCTGGGTGGCCCGCCGCAAGGCCGAGGTGGTTGCTGCGGTCAAGGGCGGACTGCTCAGCTTCGAGGAAGCCTGCAGCCGTTACCGGCTGACCTCGGAAGAGTTCCTGTCCTGGCAGCGCCATGTGGACCGCCACGGTCTGCCGGGGCTGCGTGTGACGCGACTGCAAGCCTACCGGTAAGAACTGCGCAGCAGCGCCCGCATTAAGCAGGCATTTACTGCCTGCCCGGAAAAGATTGCCCAGTGCGGCGGGGGCCGCCCTCCATTCCGGAGGCGGCCCCCGTCCATTGGTGCGGAGCGATCCGGGTGGAACGGCTGGCGGAAGTCCTCAAGAGTATCGGCCCGATGCGGCTGCTGGCGGTGCTGGGCATCACCGGCATCATCGCGGCGACGCTGCTGTTCATCATGTTCCGGGTGGGGGTCGAGGAACGGGCCCTCTTGTATTCCGACCTGTCGGCAGCCGATGCCGCAGCGGTCACCGAGGGCCTGACCCAGGCCGGTGTCGACTACCAGCTCTCGCCCGATGGCGGCACGGTCTATGTGGCCCGCTCGCAGGTGGCCGAGGCCCGCATGCGGCTGGCAGCCGAAGGCCTGCCGGGGCAGGGCTCGGTGGGTTACGAGATCTTCGACAATCAGGACGCCCTCGGCGCCACCAGTTTTGTCCAGAATGTCAACAAATTGCGGGCGCTCGAAGGCGAGCTCGCGCGCTCGATCGACAGTCTCGACACGGTCCGCGGTGCCCGCGTCCATCTGACCATCCCCGAGCGCAGCCTGTTCCAGGAGGCCACCGACCAGCCCAAGGCCTCGGTGGTCGTCGGCCTCGAGCGGGGACGCCTGACCGACCGCCAGGTCAATGCCATCCGGAACCTGGTGGCCTCTGCTGTGCCTGGTCTGGTGGTGGACCGGGTGAATCTCACCGACGAGAGCGGCGAGTTGCTGGCAGGGGCCAGCCTGGGCGATGATGCCGCCACCGCCGCGCTCGACGATCGCCGCACCCAGTATGAGGACCGCCTGCGCCAGCGCATCCAGCAGCTGGTGGAAAGTGTTGTCGGCCCGGGCGCCGCGCGGGTGCAGGTCAGCGCCGAGATGGACTTCTCCCAGGTCAGCCAGACCCAGGAAACCTTCGATCCCGATCAGATTGCAGTCCGCTCGACCCGCTCGATCGAGGAAACCAGCGCTGATCAGCAGCAGGACCAGGCCGTTACACAGGGGCAGAATGTGCCCGATGGCACCGATCCAGCCGCCGCCGCCGGGACCAGCTCGAACACCAATCGCACCGACCAGACCGTCAACAACGAAATTTCCCGCACCACCCGCACTGAAGTGACCGCGCCGGGCCGCGTGACCCGACTGTCGGTGGCTGTGGCGGTCGATGGCGTGTCCACGCCGCCCACCAAGGCTGGCGAGACCCCGGCCTATCAACCGCGCGCCGAGGAGGAGATGGCCCGCATCACGGCGCTGGTCCGTTCGGCAGCCGGGATCGACGACCAGCGCGGTGACCGTCTGGAAGTGGCCAATGTGCAGTTTGCCCGCGCCGCTGCCGGTGAGGGGACCGAAGCGCCCAGTGCCTTCTCGTTCGACAAGAACGACATCCTGCGCGGCGCCGAGATCGGAGCCATGCTGCTGATCGCCGTGGCGATGATCTTCTTCGTGGCCCGGCCTCTGATCAAGGGCGTGTTCACGCCGCCGGGGGCGGCCATGGTGATGGGGCCGGGTGGCCTGATGTTGCCGGCCGGAGCTGATGGCGTTGCCGCACTGCCGGGCGGAATCGGCGAAGCACCGGGCATTGGTGACGAGACCGTGGACATCGCCCGCATCCAGGGTGCGGTGAATGCCGGCGCCATGCGGCAGGTCTCCGAAGTGGTGCAGGATAATCCGGAGCAGGCGGTGAATGTAATCCGTGGCTGGCTGCAGGAGCGCCGGACATGAGCGGCACATTGACTGCGGCCTCGGAACTGAAGGGCGCCCAGAAGGCGGCGGTGTTCCTGCTCGCCCTGGGCGAGGGCCACGCCAATATCTGGGAGCACCTGGACGAGGAGGAGATCAAGGAAATCTCCCACGCCATGTCCACCCTTGGCAATGTGCACTCCTCCTGTGTCGAGGAGCTGGTGGTCGAGTTCGTCGGGCGCATGTCCACCACCGGCTCGGTGATGGGCAGCTATGAGCAGACCCAGAAGCTGCTGCAGCAGATCCTTCCGTCGGACAAAGTCGACCAGATCATGGAGGAGATCCGGGGTCCCGCCGGTCGCACCATGTGGGACAAGCTGGGCAATGTCTCCGAGCAGACCCTCGCGAACTATCTCAAGAACGAATACCCCCAGACCGTTGCAGTGGTGCTGTCGAAGGTACGGCCCGACCATGCCTCGCGGGTGCTGGGCACCTTGCCGGAAGATTTCGCGCTCGAATGCGTGAACCGCATGCTGCACATGGAGCCGATCCAGCGCGACATTCTCGAGAAGATCGAGGACACGCTGCGCATCGAGTTCATGAGCAACCTCGCCCGGACGTCCAAGCGCGACAGCCATGAGATGATGGCCGAGATCTTCAACAACTTCGACCGCCAGACCGAGAACCGGTTCCTCGGCGCCCTGGAAGAGCGCAACCGCGAGAGTGCCGAGCGGATCCGCTCTTTGATGTTCGTGTTCGAGGACCTCAAGAAGCTCGATCCCGGCGGGGTCCAGACCCTGCTGCGGGCGGTGGAGAAGGACCAGCTGGCGCTGGCGCTGAAAGGTGCCTCCGACGAGCTGCGCAACCTGTTCTTCTCGAACATGTCCGAACGGGCGGGCAAGATCATGAAGGACGACATGGCCAATATGGGTCCGGTGCGCCTGCGCGACGTGGACGCTGCCCAGAGTGGTATGGTCCAGGTGGCCAAGGACCTCGCGTCCAAGGGCGAGATCATGCTGGCCGATGGCGGCCGTGACGACGAGCTGATCTACTGATGACGGCCGCCACCCAGAGATACGCCTTCCGCCCCATCAGCGAGAACGAGACGCCCCACCGGCGTGGCGGTCCGGCTGCCCGCGCCCAGCTGACCGAGGCCGACCTCGCCGCTGCCCGCGAGGAGGGCCTGCAGCGCGGCCGCCAGGAAGCGGCCCAGGCCACCGACCGCGCCAGTGCCGAAGCACTGCGGGCCATCGCCCGCATGATGCAGATGATGCTGTCGGGCCTCGCCGCCGAAGCCCAGGGCCTGCGCCAGGATGCGCTGGAGGTGGCGATGGCCGCCGCCCAGCTGATGGCCGGCCAGGCGCTCGAGCAGTTTGCCCCGGAAGCGGTGGAGGGATTCGTGTCCGAAGCCGTCGGCCAGCTGCGGGATGTGCCCCGTCTCGTGGTGCGGATCGCGCCGGAACTGGCCGACGATCTTGCCCCGCGCCTGGAACAGGTGGCCCGCGATGCCGGCTTCGATGGCCAGGTGGTGGTGCGCCCCGATCCGGTGGCGAGTGGTGGTGACGTGACGCTGGAGTGGGCCGAGGGTTCGATCCACCACGACCGTGCCAGCAGCTTTGCCGCTGTGGAAGCAGCCGCCGAGCGCTGGCTGGCGGCTGCCAAGACCGAAGGCTTCCAGCTTGACCTGTTCGGTTCGCAAGGATGACTGCCATGGATACGACCGACCCCATCGACCTGCCTGAACTGGCCTCCCCCGGTTACGAGCCTGCGGCACAGGGCGAGCAGGCCGAACTCGAGCGCAGCGCGCTGGAACTGACGCCGGTGTTCGATGTGCCCGTGCACATCAAGGCCGTGCTCGGCCGTGCCAGCATGGATGTGGCGAGCCTGTTGAAGCTCGGCTCCGGCTCGCTGATC
This sequence comes from Alphaproteobacteria bacterium, assembly GCA_027484265.1. GTDB lineage: Bacteria > Pseudomonadota > Alphaproteobacteria > Caulobacterales > Aquidulcibacteraceae > JAIXTH01. Next base: position 10,788 of record JAIXTH010000239.1, on the reverse strand, counting down.
GAACTGGACCGCAAGGTCGGCGAGGCCATCGACATCTATGTCAACAACCGCCTCGTCGCCCGCGGCGAGCTGGTGGAGGTCGAGGACCGCCTTGGCGTGACCATGACCGAAATCATCAAGGACGGAGATAGCCAGTGATCAACTGGATCAACACCCGTCCCCAGCCTTCCCCGCAAAGCGGGGGAGGAGAACCGCTTCCGAATTTCCCTGAACGGCGCAGGATGCGCCAGGAGTACGTCCCATGCGCGTGATGATCGTCGGCACGATGAGCGGCCAGCTGGCGCTCGCCACCAAGATGGCCATGGAACGGGGCGCCAAGGTGATCCAGGTCGATACCATCGACCAGGCCACCCACGCCCTGCGCAGCGGTCGCGGCGCCGACCTGCTGATGGTCGATGTCGCCCACGACATCGCCCGCTTGATCGCCAACAACGAGGCCGAGCGGATCATCGTGCCGGTGGTGGCGTGCGGTGTCTCCACCGACCCCCGCACGGCGGCCATGGCGATCCGCAATGGCGCCCGCGAGTTCATTCCGCTGCCGCCCGATCCCGAGCTGATCGCAGCGGTGCTGGCGGCCGTATCCGACGATGACCGGCCGATGATCGCCCGCGATCCGGCCATGACAGCCGTGATCCGGCTGGCCGAGACTATCGCGCCGTCTGATGCCAGCGTGATGATCACGGGCGAGAGCGGGGCCGGCAAGGAGGTGATGGCCCGCTTCCTGCACCAGAAGAGCCGCCGCGCCGACAAGCCGTTCATCTCGGTCAACTGCGCCGCAATCCCGGATAATCTGCTCGAATCGGAACTGTTCGGCCACGAGAAGGGCGCCTTCACCGGCGCCATCGCCCGGCGGATCGGCAAGTTCGAGGAGGCCGATGGCGGCACGCTGCTGCTGGACGAAATCTCCGAGATGGACCTGCGCCTCCAGGCCAAGCTGCTGCGCGCCATCCAGGAGCGGGTGATCGACCGGGTCGGTGGCTCCAAGCCGGTGCCGGTGAACATCCGCATTCTCGCTACCTCCAACCGCGACCTGTCCACCGAAGTGAAGGAAGGCCGGTTCCGGGAAGACTTGTACTACCGCCTCAATGTGGTGAACCTGCCGCTGCCGCCGCTGCGCGAGCGGCCCGGCGATCTCGTGCCGCTGGCCGAGTTCTTCGTCCGCAAATATGCCGCCGCCAACGGGGTGTCGGCCAAGCCGATCTCGCACGGCGCCCAGTCGGCCATCCGCCAGGCCTGGTGGAAGGGCAATGTGCGCGAGCTCGAGAACACCATGCACCGCGCCGTGCTGCTGGCGGCGGGGCCCGCCATCGAGTCTGCCGACATCCGCCTGCCCGATGGCTCGGCCATGGGTGCGGGGGCACCGGCCACCGCCTCCGCCATCGTCTCGCCGGCAGCCGAGATGGCACGCCATGCCAGCGTGATGGCGGAAAGCGTCTCGCGCTCGCTGGTGGGCCGCACCATCGAGGCGGTCGAGCAGGAGATGATCCTCGAGACCCTCAAGCACTGCCTGGGCAACCGCACCCATGCCGCGCAGATCCTGGGCATCTCGATCCGCACCTTGCGCAACAAGCTGAACGCCTACACCGCCGCCGGGGTGGACGTGCCGACCCCCGGCATGCCCGAGCTGCGCGCCTTTGGGTGAAGCAGCCCGCCCCTGGCGGGTGGAGCCCTGACGGGGCCACCACCCGCCGGGGCAGGATGAACCGATGACCGACACACCCGCTCCTCCTCCCAAGGCCCCCCGCCTCGACTTCGCGACCCTGATGAAGGGCGTGCTGCGCGGTGACGTGGCAATGGGGATCGGGGTGGTGTTCCTGATCTGCCTGCTGATCATCCCGCTGCCGCCGGTGATGCTGGACTTTCTGCTGGCGCTGTCGATCACCTCGTCGGTGCTGATCCTGATGACGGCGCTGTTCATCCGCAAGCCACTGGAATTCAGCGCGTTTCCAGCAGTCCTCCTGGTGGCGACCCTGTTCCGGCTGGGCCTGAACATCGCCTCCACACGCCTGATCCTGGGCGAAGGGCATAATGGACCCGATGCGGCCGGCGAGATCATCGCCGCCTTCGGCGCCTTCATCATGCAGGGCAATTTCGTCATTGGCCTGATCGTGTTCATCATCCTGGTGATCGTGAACTTCGTGGTGATCACCAAGGGCTCGACCCGGATCGCCGTAGTGGCGGCCCTCTTCAGCCTGGATGCGATGCCCGGCAAGCAGATGGCCATCGATGCCGACCTCTCGGCTGGCCTGATCAACGAGGAACAGGCCCGGACCCGGCGCAAGGAGCTGGAAGGCGAGAGCAATTTCTACGGGGCCATGGACGGTGCCTCCAAGTTCGTGCGCGGCGATGCGATCGCCGGCCTGATCATCACGGTCATCAATGTGGTCGGCGGCATGATCATCGGCATGGCCCAGGAAGGCCTGACCTTCTCCGAAGCCGGCACCACCTATACCCAGCTGACCGTGGGCGACGGTCTGGTCAGCCAGATCCCGGCCCTGATCATCTCGGTGGCGGCGGGCCTTCTGGTGTCCAAGGCCGGGGTCGAAGAGGCCGCCGATGCCGCCATTGCCAAGCAGCTGGCCGGCAGTCCGCAGGCGCTGGGCATGGTGGCCGCAACCTCGTTCATCGCCGGCATTCTGCCGGGTATGCCCACCATCGCCTTCTGGCTGATCGGCGCCGGCGCCGCCTGGCTGGCCTACCGGTTGTGGCGCACCAGCTCGAACAAGGTGTTCCAGGCGGGCCTTGATGCCGAAGCCGCCGCCAATGCGCCGCCCGACCCCGACGCAGAGGAGCCGATCAACCAGACCCTGGCGTTCGACGAGATGAAGATCGAGCTGGGCTATGGCCTGCTGGGGCTGGTCAATGACGTCCAGGGCCGCCGGGTGACCGACCAGATCAAGGCGCTGCGCCGCCAGCTGGCCCAGGAGCTGGGCTTCGTGATGCCGGCGGTGCGGATCCTCGACAACATGGCCCTGCCCAACAATGCCTATGTGATCCGGGTCAAGGAGATGGAGGCCGGGGAGGGCGAGCTGCGCCTCGGCCAGCTGCTGGTGATGGACCCCAGCGGCCAGACCCCGGCCCTGCCGGGCGAGGCCTGCACCGAGCCGGCCTTCGGGCTGCCCGCCGCCTGGGTGGCCGACAATCTGCGCGAGGAAGCCGCCTTCCGGGGCTATACCATCGTCGATCCCGCCACCGTGCTCACCACCCACCTCACCGAGATCATCAAGGAGAACATGGCCGACCTGCTGTCGGTGGCCGAGGTGCAGCGGCTGGTGAAGCAGCTGGCGCCCGAGCATCAGAAGCTGGCCGAGGACATGGTGCCGGCCCAGGTCAGCTGGGCCACCCTGCAAAGGGTGTTGCAGAGCCTGCTGCGCGAGCGGGTCTCGATCCGCGACCTCGGAACCATCATCGAAGCGGTCTCGGAGGGTTCGGGCCTCGACGCCGTCGGGCTGATCGAGCATGTCCGCGCCCGCCTGTCGCGCCAGCTGTGCCATGCCAACCGCAGCCCTGACGGCGCCCTGCCGATCGTAGCGCTGTCGCCGCGCTGGGAGCAGGCCTTTGCCGAAACCATCATCGGCGAGCGCGGCGACCGCCAGCTGGCGATGGCGCCCAGCCAGGTGCACGAGTTCGTGCAGTCGGTGCGGGTGGCGCTCGACCGCGCCGCCCAGACCGGCGAGATCCCGGTCATCCTGACCTCCGGCCCGATCCGGCCCTATGTGCGCAGCCTGATCGAGCGGTTCCGCGCCCAGACCGCCGTGATGAGCCAGAACGAGATTCATCCGAAGGCCAAGCTGCGCACGCTGGGTAGCGTCTGATGCCATTGGTCACGGTCGTTGCCCCCTCTCTCCCTGAAGCCATGGCCGAGGTGCGCGCCCGTCTGGGGGCCAGCGCCGTGGTGGTCAGCTGGCGCCAGGGACCGCGCGGGATCGAACTGACCGCCTCCGGCAAGGATGAGGACCGGGGCATGGGAGGGGCAGGCCAGCCTGCTGCCTCCGCCAGCCGCCCGCTGGCCGATGCCGATGGCAGCGAATATCAGGCCTGGAACAGCGTGGTCAGTGCCCGCGCCGGCCGCCCCCGCGCCCCCCGCCATGACGTGTTCGCGGGCGAGCCCAAAGCACCCGAGCGCGCCGCTGTGCGCCCGGCCCGTGCGCCCGCCGCGCGATCCGATGCCCCCGACCTTCCGCGCCCGCCGAAGGCGCGCACCGACAGTCCCGCGCAGGCCGCGAGGCCAGGTGGGGCTGCAGCCAAGGCCGCCGCAGCGCCCGCCCAGCGGCGCCGGGGGCCGTCGCCCCGGGCGCTGGACATGATGCGGCTGGGCCTGCCGGCGCTGTCGTGGAAGCACTGGCAGAAGCTGGATGGGTCCGAGCCGCTGGCGCAGCTCCTGCCGGCCGAGCTGGCGCGGCAGCTGACCTTTGCCATCGGGATCGACCGGCCGACGCTGCCCGTGGTGCTGGCTGGCCCGCCAGGTGCGGGCAAGACCGCCGGTGTGGCCAAACTGGCGGCGCGGGCGCTGGATGCCGGCGCCTCGGTCTGCGTGATCAGCGCCGATACCGAGCGTAGCGGTGGCACCGGCCAGCTGGAGGCCTTTGCCCGGCGGCTCGGGGCGCGGTTCGAGACCGCCGCCAGCCTGGTGATGGCCGGACGGCTGGCCCGGCAAGGCATGGGGCGCGGCGATGTGGTGCTGCTGGATGCGCCCGCCGCCAGCCATCTGATCCCGGCCGACATCCGCCTTGCCGGCAATCTGGCCGCCGAGACCGGTGGCAGCCTGATGGTCTGTCTGCCCGCCGATGCCCGCGCCGATGACCTCGCCGATGCCGCCAGCGCCTGGCAGGAAGCGGGGGCCACTGGTGCGGCGCTGACCCGGCTGGACCTCACCGCCCGCCCGATGGGTGCGATCGATGCGCTGGCCCGTGCAGGGCTGGCTCTGACCTGGGTCGGTGCCACAGCCTATATCGGTGGCGGGCTGGTACCGGCCGATCCCCGTCATCTGGCCCGCCTCGTCAGTGACTGCCTGCCGGACAAGCGCCGCGCTGCCTGACGATCGCTTCGCAGCATCTTGACGCAGGGCGCGCGGCACGCCCTGTTGCGCCCATGTCCGATATTGCGCTGCCAGACCTCGAGACCGGCCCCCAGACCCACGCCCCGGGCGGGCCGGAGCCGGGTGCACCGCGCCAGCTGTCGTCCGGGGGTGACGCGGCGCAGGGACACGACACCACCTGCGCCAATTGCGGTGCCACCCTGCAGGGCCGCTACTGTCATGCCTGCGGGCAGCATGCCCACGTGCCGCGCACCGTGCTGCATGTGTTCGAGGAAGTGCTGCATGGCATCACCCATTTCGACGGACGCCTGATGCGGTCTTTGCCGATGCTGCTGTTCCGGCCCGGCACCTTGACCCACCGCTACATCCACGGTCTGCGCGCACGCTATGTCCCTCCGTTCGCGATGTTCCTGTTCTCGGTCTTCACGATGTTCCTGGTGTTTGCCTTCACCGGCGGCCCCGGCTTCGTGCGGCTGAACGAAGACGCGGTCGCCGTGACCGGCGCGGCAGCCGACGGAACGGGCGGGGCTGCCGGTGTCACCGTGACGGCGGCCACCTCTGCCGTACCGGATCCCGTCGCAACGGCCCGGGAAGGGGTCGCCGCGCTGGAAGCCGAACTTAGCGCGGCGCAGCAGCAGGGGGACAGGGCTGCACAGGCGGCCATCAACGCCGCCCTGGTCATGGCGCGGGACGCCGAAGCCGTCGCGGTCCGCGAGCAGGCCGCCGCGCAAGCCGGCGCGGATGATGGGAGCGGGCCGACCACCAGCACCGGGCGGACGTGGCTGGATGCCCTCAAGGATTCGATGAAGTCCGGCGAGATCTCGGTTTCCACACCCTGGCCCGACTTCAACAAGAAAATGCAGGCCAAGTTCGCAAACCCCGACCTGCTCCTCTACAAACTCCAGAACACGGTCTACAAATTCTCGTTCCTGCTCATTCCGATCAGCCTGCCGTTCCTGTGGCTGATGCTGTTCTGGAGGCGTGGGGTGACGCTCTATGACCATGCGGTCTTCGCGCTCTATTCGCTGTCCTTCATGACGCTGCTTCTGATCGTGAGTTCGCTGCTGGCGCGGTTTGTGCCCGATGGTCTGCCGGGAACGGAGTTTCTGGGCCTTTTGCCGGTGCTGCACCTGTTCTTCCAGTTCAAGGGGACCTATGAGCTGGGCTGGTTCGGGGCGGCCTGGCGGACGGCCCTGTTCTCCACCATCTTCGCCTGGCTCAGTCTGGCGCTGTTCCTGGCAGCTGTGGTGGCGCTGGGTGTGATCGACTGACGCGGAGCGGCCCGCGGCAAGGCAAGGGGTAGGGCGGTATGGGAGCACTGGAGTCTCTGGCACTGGCGGCCTTCGGCACCGCCCTGCTGGTGGCCGTGGCGTGGTGGCTGGGTCTGGTCCGCACCGTGCCGCTGGGTGGCGAGGCAGAGGCGGCGCGGGCCATCGAGGCCTGGCTGCCGGGTTCGGTTGTATCGCAGCTGGCGCTGTCGCCCGACCATCTGGCAGCACTGGCCCGGCTGGAAGGCGGGACACTGGCGCTGGTGGTGGCGCTGGGAGACCGCACGGCGGTGCGCCTTGTCGATGCATCCCGCCTCGTCCGCTACAGTCCTGCGCTGATCGAAGTACCCGCCGCCGGCTTTGGCCAGCCCGCCCGGGTGTGCGTGTTCGAGCCGCAGGCGCTTGACGGCGTGCTGCTGCATGGCACAGGCGCAGCCGCATGACCGTGCCCGAACCGCCTTTCCCCCTGCCAGAGCCCGTCACCATGGCGATCCCGGTGTTCGCCCTCTTGGTGATTGCCGAGATGGTCTATGCCCGCCGGGGCGGCCCGGTGGTGTATGAGGCGCGCGATGCCGCCGCCAGCCTGATGATGGGCTTTGGCAACCAGGTGGCCAAGTTCCTGACCGGCTTTATCGGCGCGGGGTTCATCGTGGCCATCTATCAGGTGCGGCTGTTCGATATCCCCTATGCGTGGTGGGCGTTCGTGCTGTGCTTCTTCGCCGAGGACCTCGCCTATTACTGGTTCCACCGTGTCAGCCACGAGCGGCGCTGGTTCTGGGCCAGCCATGTGGTGCATCACTCGAGCCAGCACTATAATCTGTCCACCGCCCTGCGGCAGACTTGGACCGGCAATCTGGGTTTCACCTTCATCTTCGCGGCAGTGCTGGCCCTGATCGGGTTTCCGCCGCCGATGATCGCGCTGTTTGGCGGGATCAGCCTGGTCTACCAGTTCTGGATCCACACCGAGGCCGTCGGGCGGCTCGGACCGCTGGAGTGGGTGCTCAACACGCCCTCGCACCACCGTGTGCACCACGCCACCAATCCCCGCTATCTCGATGCCAATTATGCCGGCGTGCTGATCATCTGGGACCGGATGTTCGGCACCTTCGTGGAGGAGCGCGACGACGAGAAGCCGAACTATGGCATCATCTCCAGCCTCGACACCTTCAATCCGATCCGGATCGCGTTCCATGAGTGGGCGGGCATGTTCAAGGACGTGGCCGGTGCCCGCAGCTGGGGCGAGCGGCTGGGCTATCTGTTCGGTCCGCCCGGCTGGTCGCCCGATGGCAGCCGCGCCACCAGTGCCAGCCTGAAGGCGGCCTGGCGGGCCCGCGAGGCAGCCCTGGCGGAGACCGCCGCCGTGGCTCGGCCGCCCGAGCCCGCCCCGCCAGCGGTGCGGTGATGGCCTTCAGCCTCAAGCGCCTGCTGTCGGGCAATCCGCACAATCTCACCCGCCTCCACCTCAAGGCCGGGGCCGCCCGCTGGGGCTGGCAACTGGGTGAACACAGCTATGGTGCGCCCAAGATCCGCTTCCCGGACGCGCCCGGCGCCAGCCTCTCCATCGGCAGCTATTGCTCGTTTTCCGACGGTGTCGAGCTGTTCCTCGGCGGCAATCACCGCTGGGACTGGGTCACCACCTATCCGTTCAGCGGCCTGAAGGACCTGTGGCCGCAGGCGCCCGCTACCCACTATCACCATGCCTCGCGCGGTCCGGTGGAGATCGGACATGATGTCTGGTTCGGCTCCGGGGCCGTGGTGCTGTCGGGGGTGAGGATCGGCACCGGCGCCGTGATCGCCGCCCGCGCTGTGGTGACCAAGGATGTGCCGCCCTATGCGATCGTGGCCGGCAACCCCGCCCGCGTCATCCGCCACCGCTTCGACGAGCCCACGGTGGCAGCCCTGCTCGCCAGCCGCTGGTGGGAGCTGCCGAGAGCTAAGGTGGCCGCGCTGATCCAGCTTCTGCAGTCGGCGGATGTGGCCGGGTTTCTGGCCGCCGTGGAGCAGGTCCGCCGCAGCTGAGGGCAGGGCCCGCTGCGCGTGGTTACCAAACCTTTACCGCCTGCGCCGCACACAGGCAGGCGATGCGCTATGCCCCGCTCCTCGCCGCCCTTGTCCGCTCGATCAGCGTGAAGTCGGTGCTGTTTGCGCTGGCGGTGATCTATATCGGGGTGAACCTGTTCACGGGGCAGCAGGGCCTGATCTCGTGGCGGGCCAATGCCCTGCGCGAGGCGGAACTCAAGGCCGAGCTGGATACGCTGGCGCAGCGCCGGGCCGTGGTCGAGGCGCAGCTCGAGCAGCTGGACCCGGCGCGCATGGACGCGGACCTCGTCGAAGAGATCGCGGCCCGCGACCTGATGATGGTGCGGCCGGGCGACGTGGTGGTGATGCTGCCACCCGCCGCCGCCGCCACGCCTCCGGCAGCTGCTGTCAGTAACCCATAGCCGCCCCGTCGGTCCGGCTCTCGCTGGCGGCAGAATAGACGCCGCTTGCCGGGTCGCGCAGGATCGCCTGATAGCCGCCAAAGCCGCCATCCCCCGGCGCCAACGGCCAGCCCATCGCTGCCAGCGCTGCGCGGGTTGCCGCTGGCATCCCGCTTTCCAGGAACACCCGGCCAAGGCCCTGGCTGCAGCCGCCCTCCGGCTCGCAGCCACCTTCATGGCGCCAGCGCGGGGCATCCCCCGCGGCCTGCGGATCAAGCCCATAGTCGATCATGTTGATCAGCACCTGGGCCTGGCCCTGGGGCTGCATCGCCCCGCCCATCACCCCGAACGCCAGGAAGCCCGCCCCGTCCTTGGTCACCATGCCAGGAATGATGGCGTGGAACGGCCGCTTGCCCGGCGCATAGACATTGGCGTGGGCCGGGTCGAGCGAGAACGCCTCGCCCCGGTTCTGGAACATGAAGCCCAGCCCGTCCGGCACGAGGCCCGACCCCATGCCGCGATAGTTCGACTGGATCAGCGCCACCATCATGCCGCTGGAGTCCGCCGTGACCAGGAAGGTCGTGTCCGAGGTGGCAAGGCTGGCCGGGTCGCCGGGCAGCACCTCGGTCATGGGGGCATCCGGCCGGATCAGGCTGGCGCGCCCGGTCAGATAGGCAGGCGACAAAAGGCCCGCCAGCGGAATCTGCGCGAAAGCCGGGTCGGCGAAATAGCGGGCGCGGTCGGCGAAGGCCAGCCGCTTGGCCTCGATCTGGAGGTGCAGCGAGGCGGCAGTCAGGAAACCGGCGGCCTTCAGGTCGAACCGGTCGAGGATGCCCAGCATCTGCAGCGTGGCCGGCCCCTGCGAATTGGGCGGGATCTGCCACACGGTGTGGCCGCGATAGGAGACCGAGGCCGGCTCCACCCACTCACCCCGGTGCGCCGCCAGGTCCTCCCGGCGCAGCGGCCCGCCGATCCGCCGGAAATAGCTGTCCATGGTGCGCGCCAGCGGGCCGCTGTAGAAGGCGTCGCGTCCCTCCCGTGCGATGGTCTCCAGGGTGGCGGCAAGGTCGGGATTGGCGAACACCTCGCCCGCGCGCGGCGCCCGGCCGTCGCGGAAATAGGTGGCGCGGGCATTGTCGAACTCTTCCACTTCCCCGGCCGTGGCCCGCTCGGACAGGCGGTTGAGGTTGCGGCCCCAATAGTGCGCGATCACGGGGGCGACCGGTGCACCGTCGCGGGCATAGGTGATGGCGGGGGCCAGCAGCCGGTCCATCGGCAGGCGCCCGAACCGGCTGTTCATCTGGAACCAGCCGTCCACCGCACCCGGCACCGTGACGGTCAGCGACCCGAACGAGGGCCTGCGCCCCAGCGCTTCCTCCCGCCGGACCCGCTCCGCCAGATCCATCCCGCGCGCCGACCGGCCCGAGCCGTTGAAGCCATAGACCTGGCGGGTGCGCGGATCATAGACCAGCGCGAACAGGTCCCCGCCAATCCCGTTACCCGTGGGCTCCAGCACACCCAGCGCGGCATTGGCCGCAATCGCCGCATCCACCGCCGAGCCGCCCGCCTTCAGCACATCGATCGCCACCATGGTGGCCAGCGGGTGGGCCGTGGCTGCCGCCCCGTTGCGGGCCATCACCGGACTGCGGGTGGCAAAGGCCGGCCCGGCGATCCGGTCGCCGGCAGCGATGCCGCTGTCATTGACGCGCTGGGCGAAGGCCGCACCGGGCTGTGTGACCAGTACCGACAGGACAGTGACAGCCGCCGCGATGCGTCGCAGCGGAGACGGGATGGCGGAACGGGTCATGGGGGCCTCGCAGGGAAACAGAACTGGCAATGTGGCACAGAAATCCGCCGCGCCCACCCTGCCGCCTGCAGGCGTGCACACTGGCACAGGCGCACAGCGCCCCGGGGCTGTCGGGAAAGCGGGCGGGACGCGCGGTGGTCGGGGATGCCGCCGCCCCTGCCAGCACCTGCGCCCCCGGCGGATGCCGGGGTCAGGACCAGTGGGGGGCTGCGTCGGGGAGCCAGTCGGGCCAGGGGCGGTTCGGGGCGAGCAGGC
>JAIXTH010000153.1 GCA_027484265.1 Alphaproteobacteria bacterium | reverse complement strand
CGACAATCTGCTGATCGTGTCGCCGGACGTGGGCGGCGTGGTGCGGGCACGGGCCCTGGCCAGCCGCCTCGGCGCCGACCTCGCCATCGTCGACAAGCGGCGCGAGCGGGCCGGTGAGAGCGAAGTGATGAACATCATCGGCGAAGTGGCCGGCCGCGACTGCATCCTGTTCGACGACATCGTCGAGTCGGCCGGCACCCTCGGCAACGCGGCCGCTGCCCTGGTAGAGCATGGTGCCTCCAGCGTGTCGGCCTATGTCGCCCACGGGGTGCTGTCCGGCCCGGCCTTCGAGCGGGTCAGCAAGTCGGTCTTGAAGGAACTGGTGGTGGCCGATTCCATCAACCACGAAGGCCTGGTGGCCGGCGCCCACGACAAGATCCGTGCCGTCACGGTGGCGCCGCTGATCGGCGAGGCGATCCGGCGGATCGCCAACGAGGAAAGCGTATCCAAGCTGTTTGACTGAATGTGCGTTCATTCATTGGGGTTGGGCCCGCGGGCCGGGCCCGCCAGCTGTTCGGCGCGCGACTCGATCCGGCGCAACAGGCCGTCCAGCCGCAGCACATCCTCGAGCGACAGACCCAGCAGCAGCTGGTGCTCATAGGCCCGGGCCAGGGGCGCAATCTGGCCATGCAGGCGGGTGCCCTCATCAGTCAGGGCGAGTAGCCATGCTCGGCGGTCGCGCTCGTCTGCGGTACGGGCGATCAGGCCGCGCTGCTCCAGCACGCCGGCGGCCCGGCTGACCGCCACCTTGTCCATCAGCGTGAGCCCCACCAGATCCTGCTGCGTGGAGCCGGGATGTTCCTTCAGCACCGCCACCAGCCGCCACTGCGCGATGGTGAGGCCGAAGCGCTCCTGATAGGCGCCCGCAATGAGCCGGCTGACTGCATTGGACGCCACGCTGAGACGGTAGGGCAGGAAGCTGTCCAGCCTCAGCGCGCCATCCGGCGGAGGTGTACCCGGGCGGCTCATGCCGCCACGACGGCCTGGTCGATCCGTCCAAAGATCGATTGCCCGTCGCCATCCAGCATCTCGATCTCGACCCGGTCGCCCGGTCGCAGGAACGGGGTGGCGGGCGCACCGGTGCGCAGGGTCTCGACCGTGCGAACTTCGGCGATGCAGGAATAACCCTGCCCACCTTCCGCAACCGGACGGCCCGGCGATCCGTCGGGATCGCGGTTGGAGACGGTGCCCGAACCGATGATCGTGCCTGCCCCCAGTGGCCGGGTGCGGGCGGCATGGGCGATGAGCTGGCCGAAGTGGAAGGTCATCTCCTGCCCGGCATCGGGCTGCCCGAAGGCTGTGCCGTTGATCCGGCTGAGCAGGCGCCCCGACAGGCGCCCGCCCTCCCATGCTGCACCCAGCGCCGCCGGGGTGACCGCCACAGGCGAGAACGCCGATGACGGTTTGGACTGGAAAAAGCCAAAGCCTTTCGCAAGCTCTGCCGGGATCAGGCCGCGCAGACTGACGTCATTGACCAGCAGCACCAGCCGGATGGTAGGCAGCGCTGCCTCGGGGTCGATGCCCATCGGCACATCACCCGTGATCACCGCCACTTCCCCTTCAAGATCGCAGCCGTGGGCCACATCGCGCAGCGGGATCGGATCGCGCGGGCCAAGGAAGCTGTCCGAGCCGCCCTGATACATCAGGGGATCGGTCCAGAACTCCGGCGGCATCTCGGCGCCGCGGGCGCGGCGCACCAGCTCGACATGGTTCACATAGGCCGAACCATCCGCCCACTGATAGGCGCGCGGCAACGGGCTGGCGCAGGCTGCCTCGTCGAATGGAGCGCCGGCCAGATCGCCACCCTCCAGTTGCTGCCACAGCTGCTGCAGTCGGGGCGCACAGGCATCCCAGCCATCCAGAGCGGCCTGAAGGGTCGGCGCAATCGCGCCAGCATCCGCCATGCGGGTCAGATCACCCGAGACAACAACCAGACGCCCATCGCGGCCAGACTTGAGCGAGGCAAGCTTCATGGCACCGTCCTTATACAGATTGTTTGACGGCGGCATGGGCCGCGCGGGCCTTGTCATGCAGCCAGGCCGCGTGATTGGGGGCCTTCTTGGTGCGGCTCCACTCCTCGAGCATCAGCGGCGCCACCCGCTTGAGCTCCGCCAGCTCCTCGGCGGTGCCGGTGTTCCAGGCCAGCTCCAGCCGGTGGCCATTGGGGTCGAAGAAATAGATCGAGCGGAAGATGCCGTGATCGGTCGGCCCCAGCACCTCGAAACCCATGGCCTCGATCCGCGCCTTGGCAGACAGCAGGTCGGCCTCGCCGTCGACTTCGAACGCAATATGCTGGACCCAGGCTGGCGTATTGGGATCGCGCCCCATCTCGGGCTGCTGCGGCAGCTCGAAGAAGGCCAGCACATTACCACCGCCTGCATCCAGGAACACGTGCATGTAGGGGTCATAGGCCCCGGTGGAGGGCACATGATCCTCGGCAAAGGCGGTGGTGAAGTCCATCCCAAGGGCTTGGCGATAGAAGGCGACGGTCTCGCCTGCATCGCGGCAACGATAGGCCACATGGTGAATGCGCTTCAGGGCAGGGGGCGGTGTCATGGCGCGGCTCCGGCGACAGGCGTGTGGTTTCAGATGAAACCAACTGCGCGCCGGTGCAAGGGGCAAGTGATGCCGCAGCCGCCCGGAACTGCGTCAGACAGCCGCTAGCGGCTACTCGAGAAGGCGCGGCCCTGCAGCCCTGAAAGACCGAAATCCGCGGCAGCCAATGGCCTGCCGGAATTGCGCCGATCCCGCTCGCCCATGGACTGGAACAGGTCCATCACCCACTCGACCTGACGGTCGGCGACCTCCCAGGGCAGGAGCGTGGCAGGCACCGGATCCACCGGCACGCCGCCCGGCCGGGCGGCAGCCTCCACCAGGAAGCGGGTGGCGGCCAGCGGCGGAGCGCCCAGCAGGCCGGACACGGCCTCGCCGGTACGGACTGTCTGCGACCACACGATCGCACCGGCCAGATGCCCCAGCTTCTCGCCAAGCGGCACGACTGTCCGCACACTGACTGAGTCATAGCCGGCGCGGGCCAGCCGGTGGCCAATGGAGGCATAGATCCGGCTGGCGGCGGCAATGGCCGGCCGGCAACCAGCCGGCAGATCGGCCACGCCGACATCGGCGCGGCGATAGAGACTGTCAGCGGCCGCCAGCAGCCGGGCGGTTACCCGTGCCAGCTGGGGCGTGAAGGCTGGCGCGGTGAGGAAGGCATCGGGGTCGATCCCCTCTTCCTCCAGCCAGGCGACCGGCAGATACAGCCGCCCCAGCCGGGCATCCTCGCCCACATCGCGGGCGATGTTGGTCAGCTGCATCGCCACGCCCAGGTCGCAGGCGCGGGCCAGACGCTGGCTGTCGCGCACATTCATCAGGGCAGCCATCAGCACACCGACCGTTCCGGCGACGCGGGCGGCATAGGCGTGCAGGTCAGCGAGGGTCTGGTAGCGACGCGGGGACAGATCCCAAGACAGCCCTTCGAGCAGCCCGTCGAAAGCAGCGCGCGGCAGATCGAAGCGCCGCACCACGGCCTGCAAGGCGCGGTCCACCGGATGATCCATGGCCTGCCCCGCATAGACGGCATCGAGCCGTGCGGACAGGCGGGCCAGCGCTGCGGCCCGGTCCGTGCCCAGCGTATCGGCGGCATCGTCCGACAGCCGGCAGAAGGCATAGAGCGCATGGGCCGCGGGTCGCACCTGGCGGGGCAGCAGCAGGCTGGCGGCATGGAACGACTTGGAGCCGTCGCGGATCAGGCTGGTGCAGGCGGCAAAGTCGGCTGCATCGGCCACGGCGCCGCGCGTCGGCCCGCCGCCCTCAGGCGAGAACGCTGGCATGCGGCACCACCTGATCGAGGATCTTCGCCGAGATGATCACGCTCGGCACGCCAGCACCCGGATGGGTCCCTGCCCCGACCAGATAAAGACCGCGGATCTCTTCCGAGCGATTGTGCGGCCGGAACCAGGCGCTCTGCAGCATCACCGGCTCGAGCCCGAAGGCCGCGCCCTTGTAGGAGCGCAGCCGCCCCTGGAAATCCAGCGGGGTCACCAGCCTCTGGGTGACGATATGGCGGCCCAGTTCGGGCAGCAGCGTCTCTTCCAGCCGCGCCTGCACCCGTGCCCGGAACGGCTCGGCCAGGGTGCGCCAGTCGGCATCGCCGTCGAGGTTCGGCACCGGGATCAGGGCATAGAAGCTGTCACAGCCCTCCGGTGCGACGCTCGGGTCGGTGGCGCTCGGGCGGTACAGATAGAGGCTGAAGTCCTCGGCCACCCGCTTGTTGACGAAGATGTCGTCCAGGAGGCCCTTGAAGCGCGGCCCCAGCAGGATCGAGTGGTGGTCCACATCGTCGTATCGGCGGTCGGTGCCGAAGTGCCAGACCACAACGCTCATCGAATAGCGGGCCCGGGCGAGCCGCTTGTCGGTCCACCGCTTGCGATGCTGCGGCTCCACCAGGTCGCGGTAGGTCGAGGCCGAATCCGCATTGGAAACCACCACCGGCGCATGCAGCTGCTCGCCGCTCTCGAGCTCGACGCCGGCAGCGGCGCCATTCTCCACCAGGATGCGGCGCACCGGGGCATTCAGCCGCACCTGCCCGCCCTGTCCCTCGATCAGGCTGACCAGCCCCTTCACCAGGGAATGGGTGCCGCCCATTGCATAGTGCACGCCGTAGCGGCCCTCGAGATAGGACACGAGGGCATAGAGGCCGGTGGCCTGGAACGGGTTGCCACCGATGAACAGCGGGTGGAACGAGAAGGCCGTGCGCAGCCGCTCGTCCTTGAAATACTTCGACACCAGCTGCCACACCGACTGCTCGGCCCGGAAGCGGGCAAAGCCCGGCATGGCGGTGATCATCGGCGTGAATGAGCTGAACGGGATCTGGCCCAGACCCTCGAAGGCAAACTGATAGACTTCCTCGGTGCGCTTGCGGAACTTGGGATAGTTCCGGGCGTCGGCGGGCGACAGCCGGGCAATCTCGGCCTGCATCCGGTCATCGTCACCGCAGCAGGTGAAGTGCGAGCCATCGTCGAACAGCAGCTTGTAGAACGGGTCCAGCGGCACCAGCTCGACATCATCCGACAGCCTGCGCCCGGCCAGCGCCCACAGCTCCTCGAACACATGGGGCAGGGTGATGATGGTGGGGCCCTGATCGAAGGTGAAACCATCCTGGTGATAGGCCCCGGCCCGGCCACCCGGCTGGTCCAGCGCCTCCACCACCGTCACCCGATAGCCCCGCGCCCCCAGCCGCACCGCCGCAGCCAGTCCGCCAAACCCCGCACCAATCACAATCGCATGGGGGCGGTCATCCCATCCGGGATTCACGGGGCCGTTCAGGGGAGTACGTGTCAGCATTGCCGACATAGGCACGGCAAACCCGCCCAATGATCAATGGCTGACGTGGCCCGTGTCCACTGTGCGAGCCGATGACTGATGGATGGTCGCAGACCCGATTGGGCCAGACGTGCGGTCCGCAGCAGGTGCTTCTTGCCAGATGCCCGGCCCGGGTAGAGAAAATGTGTCCGCTTCTGACATTGCCTTCTGTCAGGATAGTGTTACCCGGATGGCGCTCTCTTTCAGCATAGCCTGCATGGAGTGAGGGCTGGGCGTTCCGAGGGAGGTCCAAGATGAGCAACGTTGTCTCGTTTGACAGAACACAAGGCGCGCGCGGTGCAGCGCTGCAAACCTTTGCGGACCCTGCCGACCGTCGACGATTGAGCGCTACGGCCCTGAAGGCCTTCGAAGCCCTTCGGCAGCACTGGAAACTTGATGATGAGACAGCCCGCGTCTTGAGCGGTCTGGATGAAGCGGCCTGGGCTGAAACGCAGCAGTCAGACAGAGTTCTTGTTCTCAGTCAGGACCAGCTGACACGGATGTCTGCTCTGATCGGCCTCTTCAAGGGTCTGAACCTCCTGTTTGCAGACAGCTTCGCAATTGAGTGGCCGACAACGGCCAATGCAGGCCCCCTCTTCGATGGCAGGACGCCAGTGGAGGTCATGGTCCAGGGCGGAATACCGGCGATGCTTCAGGTGCGTGGCCATGTTGATGCGCTGCGCGGTGGCGTCTGAAGGCACAGATGACGGACGGCTTCCCAGTCCTGACCTCCCCCATCAGACGGACTGTGAGGTTGGTGACGACTGCCCGTCTGCGACAGGCGAGCTTGTCTGCGCTTGTCGGCTCGGATGAGGCTGAGCTGGCACTGCTCGCTGAGATCGAGGGCGCTACGAGCGGGCGCCTTATTGTCTCGCGGAACGGTGCGCCATCGCTGTCCCGCGACGAACTCGTCCCCAGCAACGTTCCAAACCATCACTTTATCAACGCGACATTTGTTTACACAAAGCCGAGGCAGCTCAACCGGTTCAGCGGCTCCGGTCGCGGGGCGTGGTACTGTGCGTACAACCTTCAAACCGCGCTGGCCGAGGTTGCTTTTCACATTCACCGGGAACTGGAAGCAACCCGGCGCGGGGACACCGTGGTCGAGTACGGGGAGATGTTCGCGACCATCAACGGCCCCAAAATTGACCTGACCTCATCAGATTTCGCCAATGAGCATTGCCTTTGCGGGGCCGACGAAGACGCCTATGTGGCTGGAAATGCCCTTGCTGCCCAAGCAATCAAATCTGGCATGAGCGGCATCATTTACCCCTCGAAGCGACTCCCGGGCGGAACCTGTGTAGTCGCTCTCATGCCGCGAGCTGTAGAGGACGTCACCCAAGGCGATATACACCGGCTCACTTGGCGATCGTTCCAGCTGACGATCGACGAACGGGTCAACTTGACGGGCCGACCTTAACCCGCACGCACGCCCGTCGCCGTATCCACCCGCCGGATCCAGGCTCCCAGGGTCGGGCGGGCTTCGATCAGGGGAGCGCCTTCCAGGGTGCCCTGGATGCAGACCGCCTGGGCATAGACGGCGATGTCGGCGAGGGTGAGGGTGTCGCCGACCAGCCAGTCGCGGGGGCCGAGCAGGCCGGTGATGGCGTCGAGGTTGCGTTCGAGGTGCTTGAGCAGCATCGGACGGGGCATGGCGCCGATGCCCTGGGTGGCGGCCACCTTGCCATAGCGCTGCATCACCTGCTTGGGCGCCACCGCCTTCAGGAGGGCCGGGGCCTTGGCGGCCTCCAGCAGGTCGCCCACCACCCGCGGCGCGTTGGTTTCCCAGGTGAGGCGCATGGTGAGCTCGAAGAAATACAGGCTCTCGTCCGCCCAGTCTTCCAACACCTGGACCTGCGCCGCCAGCGCCGGGTCGGCAGGGATCAGCGGCGGGTCGGGATAGGTGGCCTCGAGAAACCGCACGATGTCCGAGCTGTCGGCGATGATTGTGCCGTCGTGGTCCAGCACGGGCAGGCGCCCTGCCGGGCTCTTCTTCTTGAAGGCATCCACTTCGGTCAGGCGCGGGTCGCGGGTGTCGAAGCGGACCCGCTTGACGTTCAGGACCCGCCGGACCTTGTCGCAGAAGGGCGAGATGTCGAACTGGAACAGGGTTACGGCCATGGGGCGGCTCCAGGCCGCACCTCGCGACAGCCAGGGTGCGGCGACGGGTTTTGTCTGTCACGCAGGTCTGATAGCGGGTGGGCACGGTCGCACAAGCGGCCCCTGCAGGGATGCAGGCACAGGAGGAGAGATGTGATGACCATCCAGGTTGGAGACCGTCTGCCGGACGCGACGTTCATGACCCCCACCGCCGACGGCCCCAAGCCGGTCACCACGGCCGACGTGTTTGGCGGTCGCAAGGTGGCGCTGTTCGCGGTGCCGGGTGCCTTCACCCCCACCTGCTCGGCACGGCACCTGCCGTCCTACAAGGACAAGGCCGAAGAGCTGGCCGGCAAGGGTGTGGACGCCATCGCCTGCCTGTCGGTGAACGATGTGTTCGTGATGGGCGCCTGGGCGCGCGATCAGGGCGTGGAAGGGGCGATGACCATGCTGGCCGACGGCAATGGCGCCTTTGCCAAGGCGATCGGCCTCGAGATGGATGGCAGCAAGTTCGGCATGGGCATCCGGGCCCAGCGCTTCTCGCTGGTGGCCGACGACGGTGTGGTGACGCACCTGTTCGTGGAAGCCCCGGCGGAATACCGGGTGTCGAGCGCCGAGCACATGCTCGAGAACCTGTAAGGCTCTCGCCAGCCTAGAGCCGGAGCCAGGAAGCCAGGAGCGCGAGCCCCGCGCCCTGGCTTTTCTCCGGGTGGAACTGCACGCCCAGCACATTGTCGCGGGCGACAGCGGCGGCAAACCGGTCGGCGCCATAGGTGGTCCAGGCCGCCACATCGGCAGGATCGGCAGTGCGGAACGCGAAGGAATGGACGAAATACACGTCCTGCGCCGCACCGTCCCAGGCCGCTGCAAACACCGGATGCCCGCAGGGCTCGGCCTCGTTCCAGCCCATGTGCGGCACTTTCAGAGTGGCATCGCCCGGCTGCAGCCGGTTGGTCTCGCCCTGGATCCAGCCGAGCCCGGCAACCGTCTCGAATTCAACGCCCCGATCGGCCAGCAGCTGCATGCCCACGCAGATGCCCAGGAACGGTGCGCCCTCACCCCGCACCCGACGCTCCAGCGCCTCGATCAAACCGTCCACGGCCCGCAGCCCGCGCGCGCAGTCGGCAAAGGCGCCGACCCCTGGCAATACGATCCGGTCAGCCCGGGCCACCACATCCGGATCAGCCGTCACCGACAGCCCCCGCGCACCCGACGCCTCCAGCGCCCGCGCTGCACTGCGCAGGTTGCCTGATCCATAGTCGATCAGCGCTGTGGTCACAGCACGCCCTTGGTGGAGGCCACCGCGCCGCCCAGACGCGGGTCTGGTTCCACCGCTGCCCGCAGCGCCCGGGCCAGAGCCTTGAAGCAGCTCTCGATGATGTGGTGGGTGTTCTCGCCATAGAGGTTCTCGACATGGGCGCAGATGCCGCCATTCGAGGCGATGGCGTGGAACCATTCCTTGAACAGCTCGGTATCCATGTCGCCCACCTTGGGCCGCTCGAACCGCACCTTCCAGATCAGATAGGGCCGGTTGGCGAGATCGACGCTGGCGCGGCTGAGGGTCTCGTCCATCGGGATATAGGCGCTGCCGAACCGGCGGATGCCCGCAAAGTCGCCCAGCGCCTGGCGCAGGGCCTGACCCATCACGATGCCGGTGTCCTCGACGGTGTGGTGCATGTCGATATGCAGGTCGCCGACGGTGCGGACCGTGAGGTCGATCAGGGAATGCTTGGCGAAGCTTTCCAGCATGTGGTCGAAGAAGCCGATGCCGGTGCTGATGTCGGCCTTGCCGGTCCCGTCGAGATCGAGCGTGACCGTGATGTCGGTTTCCTTGGTCTTGCGGGAGATGGTGGCCGTGCGCACGCCTGATTGCTCCTGTCGGATGCCGCTGGGAGGGAGGGTGCCGGCACCGTGTTGCCAGTGGCACTAGCAAACACGACAGGGAAAGGGAATTGCACTGGCCGGTTGCCAGGTGCGGCAGACCAGCAGCGGCTTCAGGAAACGGGCGCGAACTCAGCCAGCACCGCCTGCCCCAGGGCCTCGCCCGACAGGAAGGCAGCCTCGATGCGCCCACCGATCCGCCAGTCGCCGCAACAGCCGATCCGCACGGCCCCGTTCCAACCAGCAGGGCTGCCAGAGCCAGCACTCGCCGGCGCCTCAACACGGGCATAGCGCCAGCGATGGGCCGCGCTCCACAGCGGCAACGGCGCGCCGGTCAGATCCCGGAAGGCCGCGATCATGCCCTCGGCCACCACTTCGGGCGGCTCTTCCAGATGCGCCCGGCTCCAATCGGCAGTGGCATGCAGGACCCAGCGGTCAGGCCCGCCGCGCCCCGGTCGGCCGGTCTCGCGCACCGCCAGCTGCAGCACCGGGTCGTCGCCGCGCCAGGCGTCGAATGCAGCCGCAACCGGTGGATCGAACAGTGCCATCACGGCCTGGCAGGGGGCGCTGCGAGCAGCATCAGCCTCGTCAGCCAGCGTCGGTGCCAGCGGACGCAGCAAGGCTCCGGCCTGCTCGGCAGGGACAGCGACGAGGACGGCATCGAAGGCTCCGAGTTGGTCGCCAGTGGCGGTGATCGCGCTGAGCCTGCCATCGGCCCGGCGTTCGATGGCGCTGACCTGCTGTGACCAGCTGACATTCAGGCCATCGCTCAGGGCCTTGATTACCTGGTTCATGCCCGGCGTACCGGTCCAGCGTTCGGCGCCGTCCTCATGGCCGGGGGCCCAGCGCGGGTTCCAGCGGGCCACATGACCGCCCGTTTCCAGTTGGCGCACCAGCTGGCGGAACCGGTCCGAGCGGGCGGTGAAGAACTGGGCGCCATGGTCGAACCGCAATTCGCCCAGCGGGGTCTGCGCGCGACGGGTGGAGAGGCGCCCGCCGGGGCCGCGCCCCTTGTCGAACAGCCGCACCTGCACTCCACCGGCCGCCAGCACCCGGGCACAGGACAGACCGGCCATGCCGGCCCCGATGATGGCGATGGACACATGTGATGACATGGCACCCCACTTGGGTCTGACGGCTGCGATGGCAATGCCGGCCCGCAGATGTCCCTGCTCACCCTAGCCCGCTCGCGCCGCTGCCTGCGCCGCCGCCTCGATCGCGGCACTGACGGAGCGGTCGGCATCAGCCAGATTGGCAGCAGCCGCCGCCACCCGCCCGCTGGCGAGATCCACCCGCAGCTCTGCCAGCCAGAGCGTGTTGGAGCCATTGTGCCAGATCCGGTCCGCCCCCTGCCGTATCCAGCCGACCGCGTAATCCGACCCGGCGGGAGCTGTGTGCAGGAAACGCCAGGCCGCTTGCGGCAGATAGGCGCTGTCGCCCTCCCCCGCCGCGCCGCGCGCATGGGCGAGGCCGAAGCGGGTGAGGTCGTCCAGGGTCATGTAGACGGTACCGGCAGGGCCGAGCACTGGCGGATTGTCGGCATAGCCCCGGAACGGACGCGGTGCCCCGCCCAGCATGCCCGGCGCCAGTCCCTGGGGCGCGCGGGCCGCCTCAGGCGGACCAAACCCAGCCGAAGTCAGGCCGAGGGGGGTGAACACCTCGGCCTTCATCAGGTCTTCCCAGCTGCGCCCGGTGGCCCGTTCGGCCATGAAGCCGGCCACGATGAAACCGGCATTGGGATAGGTGAAAGTCGCGCCAGGGGCGGCTTCCGGCGCACCCTCCAGCATCGCCTTCGCATAGCGCAGGCGGCTGGCCAAGGGGTCCGGATCGGGCTTGGGGAACGTGAGAAAGCGGACCATGTCGATGTTGGTGGCAAGGCCCGACCGGCCGGTTACCAGCTGATGCAGGGTCACGGTCCGCAGCTGCGGATGCACCGTGATGCCGGCATCTGCCACAGCCTCGGCCACCGGCTGATCCCAGGCCAGCACCCCGCTCTGCACCAGCCGCGCCAGCAGCGTCCCGGTCATGCCCTTGGTGATCGAACCGACGTGCCACAGGTCGGTGGGCAGCACCGGTGCGCCATCCGGGGTGCGGGTGCCGTCGACCTGGACGTCCGACCCGGTCCTCGAGCGCCAGCCGGCTCCCAAAGCGCTGGCCCGCCCCAAAGCCCGCGCCTGCGGCAATGCCTGCTCGAGCGGAGGATAAGTTACCACTGGCCGCACAGGGAGGGCCCCTGCGGCCGCCAGCCGTTCCAGACGGATCGGCATCGCCCGCCCCTGGCTCCAGCTGCCGGTGAGGGCCGGGGTCTCGCCCGCCGTGTCGAGGCGGGCATCCAGGCGGCCGCGCACGGCGCCAAAATCGAGGCGTACCTCGCCGGGGCCGCAACTGCCGCCGGTGGCGGGAATGCGGGCACCGCCCTGATCCACGCTGACCAGCGTCGGGACGCCTTGGCCATCGATCTCGAGTACCAGACGCAGGGCGCTTTCGCCCTCCCCCAGCAGGCCACCCCAGCGGCCGGCATGCTGGCGACAATCCGGCGCGCTGGCCCGGGAGGCACTCGGCAACAGAAGGGCGAAAGGCGCGGCCAACAGCGCGAACAGGCGACGTGTCATCATGAGCTGCATGTGGAAGCAGGGGCCATCCGGCGCAAGAGCGCGCGACCCTTGCGCAGTGGGCTGACAGCGGCCCCCCCGCGGCCTATGTTGCCGGCATGAGCGCAACCGATCTCCCGCCCGTCGAAACACCACGGCCTCTCAAGCCGAAACGGTCCGGGCCGCCGGGGTGGATCGTACCCCTCGTAGGCCTGCTTGGGGCGGCGTTTGGCGGCTTCATCGTCTATGCCAGCCTGCGGGGTGATTTCGCGGCCGAGTTCGGGGCGATCACGATGCTGCCCTGGGGACAGGTGACGCTGGCCGATCTGTATCTGGGCTTCGTGTTCGTGGCGTTGGCGGTGTTTGCCGTCGAGAGCAGCTGGCGGGCGCGGCTGTTCTGGGCGCTGCCGACCTTCTTTCTGGGCAATGTCTGGCCGGCAATCTGGATCGTGGTGCGCTGGCGGGTGATCCTGGCGCGTTTGGGCTGGAGCCAGACGCTGCCTGCCGATCAAGCGGACGGATCCGCGTCCTAGCGGGAACGGCCCAGCCACGCGGCCAGGGCCTGATTCACCGCTTCAGGGGCTTCCTGCTGCACCCAGTGACTGACGCCTGGCAGGCGTACCAGCGTGAAATCCTCCACCAGCCCCTCATAGCCCGTGGTGAGATTGAGATTGAGGGCGGTGTCCTCTTCGCCCCAGACCATCAGCGTCGGCACCGTGATCGGTGCCACCACTTCGCGGCGGTACGGGGTGAAGGCGTTGCCCCGGAAATTGGCGCGGTACCAGTTGACCATCGCCCGCGCCGCCCCCGGCAGGAGCGCCTGCGCCCTGTAGGCATCCAGCACCTCGGTGGGAAAGCGGCTCTTGTCCACTGCCATGCTGCTGAAGGCCCGCCCCACTGCCTGCGCCCGCCCGGCTGTCAGGCCCAGCTCCGGCAAGAGCGGCAGCTGGAACAGGAAGACGTACCAGCTGCGCTTGAGTTGATCCGAGCCCGGACGGCGGAATTCCTCCGGGAGCCGCGCCGGATGCGGCACATTCATCACCACGAGCTGCTCCAGCGGGCGCAGCCGCCGGATCGCGAACACCCAGGCCACCAGCGCCCCCCAATCATGGGCCATGAGCGTCACGGGCCTGCCCGCTGCCACCTGGTCGATCAGTCCCGCCACATCGGCGCACAGATGATCCACATGATAGGCTGACACAGCCTGCGGCCGCGTACTGCCGCCATAGCCGCGCTGGTTCGGCGCCCAAACTTCATAGCCACGTCCAGCCAGGAAGCCGATCTGATGGCGCCAGGAGAAGTGCGCTTCGGGAAAGCCGTGCAGCAGAATGGCGACCCGCTCCTGCCCCTCGCCCGCCGTCAGGCACTCCAGCCGGGCATGGCCGGAATCGATGAAGCGGGTGGCGAACGGCAGATCGAGCATGGCAGAGGTTCCTGCCCCCTTCATGAAGCTGCGTGGCCCCTGCATGCAAGGGCCACGCATCATGCTTTCAGAGCTGTCTGTGCAGTCAGGTTGCAGGCGCCGGGTCGACGGCGGCCTTGCGTCTGGCCAGAAACACGAACGGCGCGATCCCGGCCACAATCAGTCCGCCCGCCAGCAAGGGGCGGAACACCAGCCAGGCTGTGGCAATCACGATCAGCGACAGCGGCAGACCAAGTGCCATCGCCACCAGGCCGATACCGCCCCCGACCAGTCCGGCCAGTGGCGGAAACACGTTGGCGATCGCCTTCAAGGGTCCCATCAGCAGGCCAAAGCCAATCATGTTCATGATGGTTCCCAGAACGCGCAGGATCCAGGTGATGGTCTGTTCGGTCTCGCGCTGTTCGGTGATCATCTGCCCGGCGGGCACGGCACCGGTGGTGGCCAGATAGACTTCGTAGTTGGTCCCGCGCCGCACCCAGGGAACCAGCTCGGCACCGGCCTGACCGGCCACGACCGACACGACAGTGCCTGCCTGGATGGTTGCATAGGTGACGCGCAGGTCGCCGAGCTGCGGCTCGGCAGCGGTGCCTGTGCCACGGATCAGGGCGCCGCCCTCTGCGCGCCAGCCGTCGGGGGCGGCCGGGGTTGTAGCAGTCCCCCCGCCCAGACGGTCAATCAGGTCGCGGGCCAGACGGAAGCCGCCGATGGTGGCATCACTGGCAAACAGCCGCTCGCTCGAGAAGGGCATGTCGGGGTTGGTGTGGCCATCTGGCTGGGCAAAGGTCGAGCTGTCCTGCGGCATCTCCGACCATTGCTTGGTGTAGGTGTAGGTGGTGGTGGTTTCCTGCGTGCCGCCCACTTTTTCCTTGGTGGTCGATTCTGACGTCTGGACCCACTGGAACATCTCGACCTTGCGGGCGACGAGCAGGGCGCTGGGGAACTGGGCGCCTGTGGCCGGGTCGACAATGGTGCCGGAGGCGGCGGTGGGGCCGCTGAGATGCACCAGCTTGCCCTCGTTCGCCGGGTCGACCCGGGGCTGCGTCAGCGAGACGACTTCGCGGGCACCGGCCTTCAGCCCGCGCTCGGCATCCACCGCGCGGCCGTCATTCCAGAACAGCAGCCAGCAGCCGGCCACGATCAGCACGAAGCCGATCAGCATGCCGAAGAAGGAATTGCCCAGGCGCTGGAAGTAATTCTCCCGCCGCACCGTCGTGTAGGTGTTGCTCATGAAACAGTCCCCCTCTGGCTGGGCCGCTTGGCAGCCCCGGCCTCCTGACGCCTGACGGCTGGCGGGCATCCCGGCCACCGTCCTACCAGTGGCCATACCGTCAGACCGGGCGCATCACCATGCCGCAATCCGGGGAGCCGTGCCCCCCGCAAATGCGGGAGAATCAAGCGGTTGCCATCAAGCGGCCAGTCAAACTCGGGAGTCCTGCACTGCCTTCAGGCTGGAGAAGTCCTCGTGCACACGCGCCAAGTCGATTGGATTTTAAGAAAACCCACTTCACTTAAAGAACTTCTTGTCAGGCAAACATAATTGTTTCGTAACCGCGAGATTCACTCTACTTATTGGCATTCGATTATGAGTGGTACTCTATGCACGCTGTCGCACTCTCATACGGGATGGGACAGAACATGGCACGCAAGCCTGGTATTGCATTGGTCGCGCTGGCGACTGCGGGAACACTGATCGGCGGCACGCCGGCATTCGCACAGACCGTGACCGGCCCCACGGGGCAGGAGCTCGCCTGGTCGTCGGCGGCGCAGCGCACCGGGGCCTTCACCACCAATGCCTGGGCTACCCGCGGCAACGGCGTGACGGTGGCCGTGATCGACAGCGGCATCCGGGCCGATCACCGCGAGTTCCAGGGCGCCCTTGTGGGCGGCTTCAATGCCTTCACCGGCCTGTCGGGCACGACGGCGGTGACCGACACCAACGGGCACGGCACCCATGTCGCCTCGATCATCGGTGCCCGGGTCAACAGCTTCGGGATGGCTGGCGTGGCCTCGCGCGCCACTATTCTGCCGGTGCAGGTGTTCAATGGCCCCTCCACCACCGACGCCGTCGTGGCGCGGGGCATCACCTGGGCCAACAGCCGCCGGGCCTTCATCGTCAACATGTCGCTGGGCGGCCCGGTGGCCAGCCCCACCATGCGCCAGGCCATGCAGGCCGGCGTGAAT
This sequence comes from Alphaproteobacteria bacterium, assembly GCA_027484265.1. GTDB lineage: Bacteria > Pseudomonadota > Alphaproteobacteria > Caulobacterales > Aquidulcibacteraceae > JAIXTH01. Next base: position 6,432 of record JAIXTH010000153.1, on the reverse strand, counting down.
GCCGGCCAGCTGTTCGTGGTGGCCGCGGGCAATGAAGGTCAGGCCAACCCGGCCTGGCCCGCACGGTTTGCGACCGAAAGCTGGGCCCGTGGCCAGATCGTGGTGGTCGGTGCCGTCGATGCGAACAACCGCATTGCCAGCTTCTCGAACCGGGCCGGAGACGCGCGTAACTTCTTCCTGGTGGCGCCTGGCACGAGCATCATCGGCGCCTATCACACGAGCTCCACGGCCTATGTTGCCATGAGCGGGACCTCGATGGCCGCCCCCGTGGTGGCCGGCTCTGCAGCTGTTGTGAAGGGTGCCTGGCCGTGGCTGAGCGCCCAGCAGGTGGCCTCGATCCTGTTCACCACGGCAACCGACCTCGGCGCACCGGGTGTGGATGCAATCTATGGCCGGGGGATGGTCAACCTCACCCGCGCCCTGCAACCGGTTGGCCGCGTGGCTGCCGTCGGGGCCAGCGGACCGGTCACGATCGGCAGTGGCGCCACCGGCTCCGGCGGTGCCACATTCGGACCGATGGCCGCTGCTTCCGAGTCGGGCGCCACGGTCGGCGTTGTGTTCGACGCCTTTGGCCGCGACTTCGGTTATGACTTCGGCTGGCGGACGAGCCTGGCTCGCCCCACCAGCGCGACTGTTGCCGGGCAGAGCCTGGAAGCACGTATGGGTGCGCCGGTCGACAGCATTGCGGTTCCGGGCGGGCGCGTCAGCTTTGGCGAGCTGCCGGTGTCGGCGGCTGACGGCGCCGTGGCCAGTGGATCGATCCGGTTCGATGCTGCTTCAGGTGCAGGCTGGTCGGTCGCGGTCGGTGACGCGGCGGCTTTGACCGGCGCCCTGTCCGGCGGCGCGACCCTTGCCCCGACCGAGACTGTCGGGTCGGCCTATGCCGGGCTGGTCCAGGGCAATGCAGCCGGTGCCAGCATCTGGCGGCCGGTGAACAGCCGCGTCACGATGGGCTTCAGTGCCCGGGTCGAAGACACCCCGGCCACCTTTGCCACACGCGACCGGGGCCCCCAGGCCCGCACGGGTGCCGCCGCCATCGACGCATCGCTGACCTGGCAGGACGGCCCGGTTCAGCTGGGCGCCAGCGTGACGGCTGTCACCGAACAACGGGGCCGCCTTGGCAGCGTGGCTTCGAGCGAACAGGCCCTGGCCGGGAGCGCCAGCACCGTTGCCACCACGGTGACCGCCGCCTGGCAAGCCGGGCAGAACACCAGCCTGGTGGCTTCGGTTGCTGCCGGCACCACCGCTGCACAGTCCGGCGCCGCTGCCTCGGTGGTGCGGGATGTCGAGCGGACCGGGACTGCTGCATGGTCCGTGGGTCTCGTGCAGTCGAACGTGTTCCGGTCGGGTGACCGGCTGGATGTGACGGTCGGCATGCCGCTGACGTCAGTGTCCGGTGCAGTCAACATGCGTATGGCCACGGGCGCCGATCTCGAGACTGGCGCGCCGATTGTCGAGGACCGCCGCATCTCGCTGCGTAGCCAGACCCCCGAGCAACGGGCTGAAGTCGCTTATGTCAGTCCCTGGGGCGAGAATGGCTCGGTCGGCGTGGGCGTGATGTCGCGCCGGGATGCCGATGGCGTCCGGGGTCGCGAGGAGACCGCTGTCGCCGTGCGGCTGACGGCCCGGTTCTAACCGGGCCGGCTCAAGAGCCGGAGACCTTCCTGAAATTGCGCGCTCCGGTCCTTCTGGTCCGGGGCGCGCTGTGCATTTGGGCATGTGTCCGCCGTTACGGGACGGGGCTAGCGGGTGGTGGCGAGGGCTGGCTGGCGGCCGGGGTTGGCGCGGGAGCCTGGGCGGCGGTCGGGGCGGCACGAGGTGTGAGCGCTGTCCGGCAGCCCGCAGCCACTGCATCGATCCCCCGCGCGCCGGGCGCGGTGAAGGACTGGCTAACCCCGCCACCTGATACCGTGAGCGGGCCGGCCGCACGCAACACGCCAATGACGGCGGCCAGTTCACGGGGACGGCTGGTGGAGGCCAGTTCATAGGTCCGGGCCTGCGGCACCCAGCGCATCCTGGCCGCCGCAGTGCCGGTTGCGGTGCGGAAAACGACCGACAGCCCCTGCTCGCCTTCGGCTGGCGGCGGCAAGCCGGAAGCCGCCACGGACAGTGTGCCCGACGGGGCGCAATTCACCGAGACCAGCCCCGAGCCGGCCTGAATGGGCGAGGCCAGCCGCCCGGCGCTGGCGCGCCAGGTGGTGGGCGCATCGGCTGCGGCGGCAGCCCCTGGCGGCGGCGAATCCGGGATTGGCACCCGGTTCCAGCTGATCAGCCCGGTGGCGATGGTATAAACGGCCTCCAGTCGGTAACCGCGGCTCGACAGTGGCTGCGAGGCAGGCGCCCCCGTGTCGCCAGTCGCGGCAGGGCCGGGTGGGCTGGCAGCATCGCGCGGGCAGAAACCGCGCAGGATCAACACGCCGCGCCCGGTTTCGACCTCAACCGTGTCGCCCTCCAGCGGCTCGGGCAGCTCGCGGACAGCATTGGCCACGGAATCGAAAACCACCGCCCGGGCTGTGCAGGGGGCTGGCTGCGCAGTTGCCGCCACCAGGACCAGCCGCTCCCGGAACAGGCCCGTCTCCGGATCCTGACTGACGACCATGAGGCGGGTGAGGCGGGGTGCGGCAGCAGGGGCGGCCGGGAGCGAGACCGCCGTGTCGGGGCTGGTGTCTGGGCCGGTGTCGGGGCCAGTGGCCGCAGACTCGGTCGGCGCTGCGATCTTGCCGGGCGCCAACTCGCCAGGTGCCTCAGCGGGATAGAAGGCGCGACCATCGAGGAAGGCCGTCTGACGTCCGCTCTCGTCAACCCGGATCTCGAACACGCCGCGCCGGGTCAGGATGTGACCATCCTCCAGCACAGGCGGAATACCGCCCATCGCCACCAGGTCCACGAACTGCGCTCCGGTCCCCACGGGCCGGCCATCGGCCCGCATCTCGGTCAGAACCAGACTGCCCGGCACCGGGCCGGAGGCCAGCACCAGCTTGATCTGCTTCGGGTGCGGTGGCGGATTGGCGGGCCGGGGTACCAGGCTGTCTTCGGGCGCAGGTTCGAAGTCGAGCGTGACCGTCACCACGCCGCCGTCGCGGAGCACAGCGATGGTGCTCGCCAGCGCACTCTGCTGGGCCCGGAATTCCAGCTCTTCGAGCAACTGGCCGAGTGACAGGCCCGTCGCCACCGGGGTCGAGCCCGTGGCGGGCGACGCCCAGATCGGCAGCGGGGCCAGTGAGGCCCGCAGCTGGCCCATGGCCTCATCGCTGTCGCGCTCGGCCTCCTCCCGCGCCATGTCCGGGCGGGCGGCGGTGAGGAACGGCAGGATCATCCCACCGGCAATCCCGCCCAGCACGAAGGCCGACACCGCCAGGATCACCGCACCGCCTGTATCGAGGCTGATCAGCCCGGCACGCTGAGCCTCGACCGTGACCGCGTCGGTCCGGCCAGCTGCAGGCGGGTCTTGGGGGGCATCGCCACTCATGGCAGCAGCTTTGCGGTGATTTGTTGCCCGCTCCAACCGTTTCGATACGGACGAGCCCCCGGGTTGCCGGGACTGGGCGCAATCAGCCGATCAGTGCCGCCGAACGCTTGAGAGCGGCTTCTGCCTCGGCCATCACACGGGTCACGATCTGGGCGCAGGTTTCCACCGACTGGATTCCACCGGCCGACTGGCCCATGGCAAAGCACGAGCGGTCGGGGTCGAGGCCGTCGATCTGGCCACCGATCCCGCCCATGGCATTGGCCTGCATCGACACCATGGCCTGTTGCGGGAAGGGCTGGATGTCCTGCGGGCGGGCTTCCCAGTCAGCGGTCCAGGTATTGGCCTTCACCCGCATCGGCTTGCCGGAATAGCTGCGGGTGCGCACGGTATCGGTGTCCTTGGCCGCCACCACGGCATCCTTGTAGAGCGCACCGGCATGGGCTTCGGCGGAGGCGATGAAGCGGGTGCCCATCCACACGCCCTGCGCGCCGAGCGCCAGGGCTGCTGCCAGGCCACGGCCATCATAGATGCCGCCGGCAGCCACCACCGGGATCTTCACGGCTTCAACGGCCTGCGCCACCAGCGGCAGGGTGCCGACGAGGCCCGTATGGCCGCCACCTTCGCTGCCCTGGCAGATCACCCCGTCGCAGCCGGCCTGCTCGGCCTTCACGGCGTGGCTGACCGCCCCGCACACCACCATGACCTTCAGACCCGCCTTGTGGAGCTTCTCGATGATCGGCAGCGGCACGCCAAGACCCGCCACAAAGGTGCTGGCGCCCTCCGCGATGATGATATCCACGGATGCCTCGAGGCTTTCGGGTACGGCTGCCAGCAGATCGACCCCGAACGGCTTGTCGGTGAGAGCGCGGACCTTGCGCATTTCCTCGCGAATCTCGCGCGGGCTGCGCCCCGCCATACCGAGGCAGCCATAGCCACCCGCATTGGAGACCGCCGCCGTTACCTCGGCATAGGAAACCCCGCCCATGCCGGCGAGCATGATCGGATGGTCGATGGACAGAAGATCACACAGCGGCGTGCGGATGGTCATGGCGTTTGCTCCCGAAGCGTTGGTGTTTGTTGTTGGGTTGTTCATAGCGGCCTGGCGGCGCGGAGCAAGCTGGTTGCGGCGGGACTGCGGCTTGCGGTTGGTCGGACAGGCTAGTCCAACGGCAACACCAGGATGTGGGTTGCCACAGGCCGCTCCCGGCCGGGAATCCCGCCGTCGATCGGGGTATTGAGCAGGCGGATCGTGTCAGAACCGTCGCGCAGCGCGAGGGCAGTGGAGCCGCCTCCATCGAGATTCAGGGCGTCGTGCGCCCCGAGGTCTGCGATGAAGGCTGTCAGGTCGGGGAGCGTGGCACCCACGCTGCCAGGCTGGCGGCCATCGACCACTACAATCCAGGCCGTCCGGGCATCCGCCGACAGCGCGATGGCGGAGCGGGGATGGCGGCGGGTGGCGAAGTCCGTCGCGAGAGCCGGGATGGGCGGGGCGCCGTCTGCCAACAAGATCGGCCCGGCGGCGACAGCTTCCAGCACGGTGGGCGCGGCACAAGCAGGAGCGGCCTCGATGGTCACAGTGGCAGCGGTGATGCACAGCACGGCGGTGACGATGCGCGAGCTGGTCTCCGGCTGCGAGTAGGTCTGTCCACCGGCGATCACCAGACCCACCGAATCCAGCCGCCCTGCCGATTGTGCAGCATCGGCCGGCGGCACCCGGGGGATTGCATAGAAGCTGGCATTGACAGCGAGGCGAGCCCGCGGCGTTGCCGCCAGGGCAGCCGTGGTGGTGGTCGGCACGAACTCGTGCGGGCTGGCCCCAGTGCCCGGCGTAATGGTCAGGCGCAGCTGTGTCAGATCGAGGCGCGCAACTGTCCAGCGCTGGGGACCGTCCGGGGTCTGGATGGTCTTGCTGGTGATTTGGATCGGATCGGACAGGGAAGCGGCTGGAGAAGCAGGCTGGATTGCCTGGGTGGCGCAAGCAGACACAAGCAGCGCGAGCAGGGCTGCGGGCGCCGACAGCATCGTGCGGCGCGGCCCTGTCTGACAGGACACGGCAGGAACGGTCAGGGATCGGGATGGCATGGGGAACCGTCTTGGCAGGAGGCTGCAAGACAGAGCGCTGGTGCGGGTGCGCTGGCAAGGGGGATCAGAGGGAGAGGGCCGGGCCAGCTTCAGCGAGGCGTCTGTCCGCGACCTTCACCAAGAGGCGGCATGGCCCATTCATGGACCAGGCAGGGGCGCGCAGGGCAGCTTGTGCCGCGTAGACCAGGCTTGAAGCTGGTCATGAACGGGGAGGAAGCTGATCGGCCAAAACAGCATCGCCCCCTCAGCCGGGACAGCCAAGGGGGCGAGCGGCACGCCAACGCGTGCGGATAGGAAGCGAGGATCGGAACGGATCCGGCAGGCCCGGCAACGACCTACTCTCCCGCCGCTTGAGCGGCAGTACCATCGGCCCAGGAGGGCTTAACGACCGAGTTCGGAATGGGATCGGGTGGGGAACCTCCGGCATAGTCACCAGGCCGGCGGGACCCGTTCGTTTCGTGCGATCGGACATCGTCTGTCATGGAACGGCGTGATCTCAACCACGCACAAATCCGCTTCATCAAGCGATTGGACTATTAGTACCGGTCAGCTTCAAGCGTCGCCGCTCTTCCACACCCGGCCTATCAACGTGATGGTCTATCACGGTCCTCAATGAGACCTCGTTTTGAGGTGGGTTTCACGCTTAGATGCTTTCAGCGTTTATCCCGTCCGCACATAGCTACCCAGCTGTGCCGTTGGCACGACAACTGGTCCACCAGAGGTGCGTTCATCCCGGTCCTCTCGTACTAGGGACAAATCCTCTCAAGTCTCGACACCCACGGTAGATAGGGACCAAACTGTCTCACGACGTTCTGAACCCAGCTCACGTACCACTTTAAATGGCGAACAGCCATACCCTTGGGACCTGCTCCAGCCCCAGG